>NZ_JBSGCB010000061.1:0-54109 GCF_053601595.1 Nocardia sp. NPDC004711
CTGCTGAGGGCCTGTCCGGACGTGCGGATTCTGGCGACCAGCCGTGAGGCTCTCAATGTCAGCGGAGAATCGGTGCTCGCGGTGCCCCCGTTGACAATTCCCGATCCAGCGATCAAGTCGGCATCGAGAATGGCGCGTGAAGACGCCGTGGCCTTGTTCGCCGAACGAGCCGCCGCGGTGGTACCCGGCTTCGAGGTCGACGACGACAACAGAGCCTGCGTCACCCGGATCTGTGCTCGCTTGGACGGACTCCCGCTAGCAATCGAACTCGCGGCGGCCCGGCTGCGCACGATGTCGCTCGACCAGATTCTGACCCGGCTCGACGACCGCTATGGTCTGCTGACTCGCGGACGTCGCGGCGCCCCGATGCGACAGCAGACTCTGGCCTGGTGCATCGGCTGGAGCTATGACCTGTGCACACCGGACGAACAACGGTTGTGGACCCGATTATCGGTCTTCGCAGGCGGTTTCGAACTCGACGCCGCCGAGCAGATATGCGGTGGCGATCTGACGCAGTCGGAGTTGCTCGACTCCCTGTCCGCACTGGTCGACAAGTCGATTCTGATCCGCGAGGAAGTCGATCGAACTGTCCGCTTCCGGATGCTCGAGACCGTCCAGGAATACGGCAGGCACCAGGCCGAGGACGCCGATGAGTACATGGATTCCGTTCGGCGACACCAGGATTGGTGCTACGGTCTGGCGCTGCAGGCAGAGGCCGAATGGATCGGACCGCACCAGATGCAGTGGGTTGCCAGACTGGAGCGGGAACTGCCGAATCTCCGCAAGGCACTGGAATTCGCCGTGTCCGAGGCGAACGAAGCAGCGTTGCGGATGACCACTGCTCTGTTCCTCTTCTGGATGATGCGCGAACGGTGCAGCGAGGGTCGCCGCTGGACTGCTCGCGCGCTCACCCACACGACCGGAGCGCCGACCATCGATCGCGCCAAGGCGCTGCATGCCGCCGAAGCGATGGCCACGCTGCAAGGCGACTTCGCCGACGCCACCGACAAACTGACACAACTGAGGCACGTGGCCGAACAGACCAACGACCCCGTGGTCGGGGCTCTGCTCGCGCACGCTGACGGAAACACCGTTCTCATGACTGGCGATGGCGATCTGGACAACGCCCGTGAGCTCGTGGCCGGCGCCGTCGAGATCTTCGAAGAATTCGGTGAGCTCAGCCTGCAGTTGGATGCGCTGATCTCCCTCGGATGGTCTTACGCAGTGATCGGTGACACGTCGCGGGCCATCGGATGCTTCGACCGGGTGCTCGCGATCACCGAATCCGCCGGCGAAACGATGCTCCGGTCCTGGGCATTGTGGGCAGCGGGGTACACCGCATGGCGTGGGGGCGAGCCCGACCGCGCTGTGCACTTGCTGGAGGAGGGCATTCGGTTGGCCCGGCTGGTGGCAGATCCGCTCGTTGCTGCGGCCTGTGCCGAGACCCTGGCTTGGGTCATCGCCGAGCAGCACCAGCACCGACGCGCAGCTGTGCTGATGGGTGCCGCCGATTCGCTGGTGAGCGTCGCGGGCAGCGCCCCATTCGTGTTTCCCCATTTTGTCGTTCACCGCGACGACTGCGCGAGCGACAGTCGGGAAGCTCTTGGTGCAAGAGCGTTCGAGGCGGCCCGGCGGGAGGGCGCGGCGATGACGTTCGATTCCGCCGTGGCCTTCGCGCTCGGCGAGCAATCCGACGCAGCCGCGCCCGTCCGGGGTCCCGGCGCGACCCTGACGAAACGGGAGCGCCAGGTCGCCGAACTCGTTGCCCGAGGTTTGTCCAACAGGGCGATCGCCACCCAGCTCGTGATCTCACAGCGCACCGCGGAAGGTCACGTCGAACATATCCTGACCAAGCTCGGTTTCACCTCGCGCTTACAGATCGCAACGTGGGCGGCCGAGCAGCCCGAACTCTGAATTCACCCGCTCCGCTAACTCCTCCCTGAGTGAGCGAGCGAGCGAACTTGAGCAAGAAGCTCTCGCGCCCCCATACATCGTGTACGTCGGCGGTATGGGTCGAAAGCACACAGTTACGCCACGTTGATGATCGCGCCGATGCGCCGCGCGGATCACATCACGGCCCTCCGGGGTCGGTGCGCGGGCGAACACCAATCCGATTCCCGATGAAGCGCCCGTCACCAGCGCCCAAGTCTTCGCGCTCATTTTGCCAGCCCCTGCCATCGCCCCAGCCTTCCCTGGCACGCCGGCCTTCGTGCATGCGAGGTTGAATTAGTGGCAACCAATTGGTCTAATCCTATATAGGTTCAAGGAGGCTGGAGGCCAGCCGAAGTAGACAGCCTTGGATCTCCAGTAGTCCGCTTCGCCGGATCCTCAACATCGGATTGGATGTTCACACCATGAAAACTCGCGCTGCGCTGATGTTCGAACAGCCAGGCAAATGGCAGGTGACCGACGTCGAGCTCGGCGAGCCACAGCAAGGAGAGGTTCTCGTCCAGATGGTCGCGGCCGGCCTGTGCCACTCGGACGAGCACATCGCCACCGGAGGCCTACTTGTCACCAATTTCCCGCTGTGCGGCGGCCACGAAGGCGCCGGGATCGTCCGGAAGGTCGGCCCGGGAGTTTATGGGCTCGGCGAGGGTGACCACGTGGTGACATCCTTTCTCCCCAGCTGCGGCCGGTGCCGTTGGTGCGCGACCGGCCAGCAGAACCTGTGTGACAGCGGCGCTGCGACCCTGAAAGGCAAGCGGGACGGCGACACCTACCGAATGACCCTTCCCGGCGGCGACGGGGTCGCCAAGATGGGCCTGCTCGGCACCTTCTCGGAGTGGCAGGTCTATGACCAGA
Source organism: Nocardia sp. NPDC004711 (assembly GCF_053601595.1). Classification (NCBI taxonomy): domain Bacteria; kingdom Bacillati; phylum Actinomycetota; class Actinomycetes; order Mycobacteriales; family Nocardiaceae; genus Nocardia; species Nocardia sp. NPDC004711. Next base: position 2,803 of record NZ_JBSGCB010000061.1, read on the forward strand.
TGTCGTTGGTCAAGATCCGTCCTGATGTGCCGCTGCCGGTGGCAGCGATCGCATCCTGCGCAGTTCCGACCGGTTGGGGATCAGCGGTCATCGCCGCGGAGGTCAAGCCGGGAGACGTCGTGATCGTCATGGGCACCGGTGGCGTGGGAATCCATGCCGTACAGGGCGCGGCTCACTGCGGAGCATCGCACGTGATCGCGGTGGACCCGGTGGAATTCAAGCGCGACATGGCGCTCAGGGTGGGTGCGACCCAAGCGTTCGACAACATGGAGGACGCGACAGCATTCGCTCGCACCGTCACGAACGGGCAAGGTGCGGACTCGAGCATCGTCACGGTTGGTCTTCTCGATGGGGAAGCCATCAGCCAGGCATTCGCGGCGATTCGTAAGGCCGGAACATGCGTTGTCGCCGCGCAGGGTGACAGCCGGGCGAAGGGCATTCCCGACATCAGCCTTTTCCAGATCCCCATCTTTCAGAAGCGTATTCAGGGAGCGCTGTACGGGATGCTGTCACCGCAGCGGGCAGTGCCTTGGCTGCTCGATCTTTATGCAGATGGGCAGCTGAAGCTCGACGAAATGGTGACAACCGAATACTCGCTCGACGACGTCAACGAGGGGTACGCCGATATGCACGCCGGCCGGAACATTCGCGGTGTCATCCGCTTTCCCTCCTAGCTGCTCATCGAACCGAAGCGGCTCCCCACCGACCTATCGTCGGAACGGCGGGGAGCCGCTGCTTCAGTCCTCGTTGTTCATGTCCTGGCACGCCATTATCAGGTCCATGACCGAAGCATCGGCGAGAGTTTGTGTATCGCCGACCTGTCGACCCTCAGCGACATCGCGCAGCAGGCGCCGCATGATCTTTCCCGAGCGTGTCTTGGGCAACTCGGGGACGATCATGATCTGGCGCGGCTTGGCGATTGGGCCGATCTCCTTGCGGACGTGGTCGGAGAGCTCCTTGACTGTCGCCGGGCCGCCCATGCCCGCGTCCTCACGCAGAATCACGTACGCGAAAACGGCCTGGCCGGTATCCGCGTCGGCGGCACCGACAACCGCAGCCTCGGCGACCTTCACGTGCGAGACCAGCGCCGATTCGATCTCGGCCGTGGACAGGCGATGCCCGGAAACATTCATGACGTCGTCGATGCGGCCCAGGACCCACAGATCGCCGTCCTCATCCCGCCTGGCGCCGTCACCCGCGAAGTAGTAGCCCTGGTTGCCGAACCGCGCCCAGTAGGTTTCGACGAACCGCTCGTCGTCCCCCCAAATCGTCCGCAGCATCGAGGGCCACGGGCGAGTGAGCACGAGATAGCCGTGAGACCCGTTGGGCACCGACACACCTTCATCATTGACCACGTCGGCCCCCACACCGGGAAGCGGAGTCATCGCCGACCCGGGCTTACCAGCAGTCACGCCTGGTAGCGGACTGATCATGATCGACCCGGTTTCTGTCTGCCACCAGGTGTCGACGACGGGTGTGCGGTCTCCACCGATCACGCTCCGATACCAGAGGTACGCCTCGGGGTTGATCGGTTCTCCGACCGAGCCCAGGATCCGCAGCGTGGACAAGTCGTACTGATCGGGAATATCCCGGCCCTGCTTCATGAACGACCGGATCGCGGTAGGGGCGGTGTAGAGGATCGAGACCTTCTTCTCCTCGATCACTTTCCACCAGCGGCCCCGCTCGGGGAAGTCCGGCGTGCCCTCGTAGAGCACCTGCGTCGCGCCGTTGGCCAGCGGGCCGTAGACGATGTAGGAGTGCCCGGTGATCCAGCCGATATCCGCGGTGCACCAGTACACATCTGTCTCTGCGTCGAGGTCGAAGACCTCGTAATGGGTCCACGCCGCCGAGACCAGGTAGCCGCCAGTGGTGTGGAGGATGCCCTTGGGCTTACCCGTGGTTCCCGACGTGTACATGACGAACAGCGGATGCTCGGCTTCGAAGGGCTGCGCTGCGTGCTCGGTCGAGGCGTGAGCGACGGTGTCATGCCACCACACGTCGACCGCGTCATCCCAGTCGATCTCCTGGCCCGTCCGCTCGACAACCAGGACCCTCTCCACTCGATGACCGGCTTCGTCCGCGATTCGGCGTGCCTCGTCGACCGCCGGCTTGAGAGACGAGGCTGCGCCGCGGCGGAAACCTCCGTCGGCAGTGATGATGACCTTCGCGGTGCAGTCCACGACACGTGAGGCGAGCGCGTCCGCGGAGAAGCCGCCGAAGACAACGGTGTGCGGTGCTCCGAGGCGTGCGCAGGCCAGCATTGCGACGACCGCCTCGGGGATCATCGGCATATAGATCACGACCCTGTCGCCCGCTTCGACGCCCAGTTCGGCGAGAGTGTTCGCCGCCTGGCAGACTTCGTCTTTCAGCTGGGCGTAGGTTAGATCGCGCTGGTCCTGGGTCGGCTCGCCGACCCAGTGGATCGCGACTCGGTCGCCGTTCCCGGCCTCGATATGGCGGTCGAGGCAGTTGTATGCCGCGTTGATCCTGCCGCCCTCGAACCATTTCGCGAATGGTGGGTTGTCCCAGTTCAGAACGCGATCCCACTTCGTGTCCCAGGTCAGACGCTCAGCTCGGGCAGCCCAGAAAGCCTCGGGGTTGTCAGCTGCCTCGCTGTAGGCCGCAGCGGTGACGTTGGCATTCGCGGCCAGCTCCGCCGGCGGCTCGAACCGGCGCTGCTCACGCAATAGGTTCGACGAGGGCTCGTCATTCGTTGTTGCTGGATCGATCATTGCTCTCCTTGCTCCTTCTGTGGTCGCGGTCCGGACCAGCGCTCGAACGCCTGGTCCTTGTCGGGTTCCAGGCACCGCGCGCTGGGGACGGCTCCCTCACGATGTCGGTGCAGGGGGCGCCGCAGTACCGCCGTCTGTCGCAGATTCGGGACCGCGTGACCGCCATCCGACTGAGCCAGAACGCGGGACGGCACCCTGTGGCCGCACGCCGATCATGCGGGCTGGTGGACCTGGGTCGAAGAGGTCAGCGCGAACCCGCGGTAGCGGTTCGCGGCGACCTCCTGGCAGATCTGTCCGTAGTTCCCCACGCCGCCGATATAGGGCATGAAGACTCGAGGCTTCCCCGGCACATTCGCACCCATGTACCAGGATGCAGCCATCGGATACAAGGTGCTTGCAGCGACTTTGTTCACGTGGTTCACCCAGGCGTCCTGAGCCTCCACTTCGGCCTCTACGCGGGTGATCTCGTTGTCTCGGGCGAACGAGATCAGCTCCGTGATCCAGTCCACGTGCTGTTCGATGGCGACGATCATGTTGCTCAGTACGGACGGACTGCCCGGGGCCGTGACCATGAACATGTTGGGGAAGCCTGCTGAAGCGAGACCCAGATACGTTCGCGGCCCGGCCGCCCAAGCCCCGGCAAGCGCCTGACCCCCCACGCCGCGGAGATCGATGGCGTCGAGCGCGCCCGTGATCGCGTCGTACCCCGTCGCGAAGACGATTGCGTCGAACTCGTGAACCGTGTCGCCAGCGCGCAGACCGGTCGGCGTGACTTGTTCGATCGGCTTCTCGCGGACGTCGACAAGCGTGACATTCTCCCGGTTGAATGTGGCGTAGTAGTCGGTGTCGACGCAGATGCGCTTGCTTCCGATGGGGTAGGTCGTCGGGCAAAGGAGCTCGGCTGTGGCTGGGTCCTTGACGATCTCGCGGATGCGCTCACGGACGAAGTCCGCTGACAAACGGTTGGCCTCCTCGTCCAGCATGGTGTCGACAAACGCGCGGAGAAACGAACCTCCCCCTTCGTGCCAACGACGCTGCAGCTCTGCGGCGCGCCTATCGTCGTCGATCTCGAGCGCTTTGCCGATCGGCTCGGGTTCGACAGCCCCGGTAATCGACCTGCGGGCCGTCGCTCGAAGCCGCCGGTAGTCTGCCTTGATCCGCTGCTGTTCGGCATGCTCGAGTTCACGGTTGCGTGCGGGCACCGAGAAGCTCGCGGTCCGCTGGAAGACGGTGAGGTGGTCAGCCTGTTGCGCGATGAGAGGGATGGCCTGGATCCCGGATGATCCGGTCCCGATCACCGCTACACGCTTGCCAGTGAAATCGACGTCCTCATGAGGCCATCGGCCGGTGTGATAGGTATCGCCGCCGAAACTTTCGATGCCCGCGATATCGGGGATTCGTGAGGCGGAAAGGCATCCGACCGCCGTGATGAGGTAGGTCGCGATTGCCCGGTCGCCATCACCCAAGGTGACGTCCCACTCGTTGCGGCCCTCGTCGTAGGCCGCACCGACCACCGTCGTCCCGAATCGAATGTCCTTGCGGAGGTCGAAGCGGTCCGCGACGTGGTTGGCGTAGCGCAGAAGCTCCGGTTGGGCGGGGAAGCGTTCGGTCCACTCCCACTGCTGCTCGAGCTCGGGCGAGAACGAGTAGGAGTAGAACATCGACTCCACGTCACAGCGGGCTCCGGGGTACCGATTCCAGTACCAGGTGCCGCCGACCCCTTCACCACGCTCGTAGACGCGAACCGACAGCCCGAGCTGGTCTCGCAACCGATGCAGGAGGTACATGCCTGCGAACCCTGCGCCAATGACGATCACGTCGTACCGACTCGCTGCTGACATTGTGCGTCTACTCCTTTTTCCGCCTTTGCGGCGGCTGTGGTCTGTTCTTCTGTCACATGCGCCGCGACCGACAGCTGGTCACTGCCGTACGGCGGCCGCCGAACTCGGCACTCAACGGCCGCCGACGATGGTCTTCGTCTCTAGGTAGGGATTGAGGGCATCCGGCCCGAGTTCGCGTCCCAAGCCGCTGTTCTTGACGCCCCCGAAAGGAGCCTCGACAGGCACCGCTGCGGAATTCACGCCGATCGTGCCCGTGATGACGCGGCGCGCGACTTCGGTCGCGCGGTGCTCGTCGCGCGAGAAGACACCACCACCAAGGCCGTACTCGGAGTCGTTCGCGATCGAAATCGCATCGTCGACATCGCGATACGGGATCACCACAAGTACTGGCCCGAAGATCTCCTCGCGCGCGATACGCATGCTGTTGGTGACGTCCCGAAAGACTGTCGGCTCCACGTAGTAGCCCCGGGAAAACGCAGCGGGCCGCCCTCCGCCCGAAACGAGGGTGGCACCCTCTTCGAGACCGAGCCGGATATACGACTCGACTCGATCGCGGTGCCGTTCGGAGACGAGCGGTCCGAAGATATTCGCGCGATCCGTCGGGTCACCGATCGGAATAGCACTTAATGCGGCGCTGACTCCCTCGACCACTTCGTCATACCGCGAGGCCGGGGCGAGCACACGGGTCAAGGAGCTGCATACCTGGCCGGTATTGGGCGAGCATGCTGTCGCCACGAACGGCTTGAACTCGTCGAGATCGACGTCGTCGAGCAGGATCGCGGCCGACTTGCCGCCGAGCTCGAGAGTGACCGGTTTGAGGTCACGCCCGCAGATCTCGGCGATGGCCCTTCCTGCGTCGGTCGATCCCGTGAAGGCCACCTTCCGTACAAGGCTGTGTTCCACGAGCGCCGCGCCGGCTCTGCGGCCGCCGCTGACCACATTGATCACGCCATCCGGAACCCCTGCCTCGGTGGCCATTTCGGCGATCAAGAACGCGTCCAAGCTTGTTTCCGGTGCCGGCTTGACAACAACTGTGCAGCCGGCGGCGAGCGCGGGGCCCAGCTTCCAGGACAGCAGCGGCTGCGGCCCGTTCCACGGGGTGATCGCCCCCACCACACCCACCGGCGTGCGCTGGAGACGAACGGGGCCGACCGAACTCGTCAGCGACACCTCGTCGGCCAGGTTTTCGCCCAGAGTCGCGAAGTAGCGGTAGTACTGCGGAACGGCCCGCTGCATCGCCCGGGAGACTCTGATCGGTGTCCCGTTCTGCGACGTGATCAGAGCCGCGATCTCGTCCTTGCGGGCTTCGAATGCGTCCGCGAAACGGCGCAGAACCGCGGCCCGCTCGACCGCCGGCACCGCGGCCCACCCTGGCCCCGCCCGATGCGCCGACTGGACTGCGGCATCGACATCCGTCCGATCCCCGTCGGGGATGGAGCCGATCACCTGTTCGGTCGCGGGATTGACGACCGGCAGGACCTCTGTCGAGTGCGCCTGCTGATGACGCCCGTGGATGTAGTGGGTATCAATGTCCCGGCTCATGCTCGTCCCGTCCGGCTGTAGCCGTGGATCTCCGAGGTGATCGGTACCTCTGGGACCCTCGCCGGTGTTCGAGAGAATCGGGGAGCCGGCGCCGCTTGATCGACGCCCCCGACCCGAAGGAACGCGTTGCGCGCCTTCAGATGCGGATGATCCAGCGCTTCTTCGAAGCTCAGAACCGGGGTCACGCAGGCATCGGTTCCTTCGAAGACCACGCACCACTCATCCCTGCCGCGACTCGAGAAAGCTGCCGTGAGTACGGTCCGCATCTCGTCCCACCGCGCCCGATCCCACTGCGCAGGCAGCTCCTCGACCTTCAACCCCAGCCCCCGCACCATGGTCGCGAAGAACTGCGGCTCCAGGCAGCCGACCGCAACGTATCCACCGTCCGCACACTCATAGGTGTCGTAGAACGGCACGGACCCGTCGAGAAGATTGACGCCACGTCCCGAGAACCAGGTACCCATGCCGCGAAACGACCACAGAATCTGAGCGAGAACCCCGGTTCCATCGACGATTGCGGCGTCGATGACTTGTCCCCGCCCGGAGTGGACCCGCTCCCACAGGGCGGCGAGGACGCCCGTGACAAGGAACATCGAACCGCCACCGAAGTCTCCGACAAGGTTGAGCGGCGGTGTCGGACGCTCGCCGGCGCGCCCGATGTTGTCGAGCACACCGGTAAGCGCGATGTAGTTGAGGTCGTGCCCCGCCGTGTGCGACAGCGGCCCACTTTGCCCCCACCCAGTCATGCGTGCGTACACCAATCGCGGGTTCCTGGACAGACAGTCGTCCGGCCCGATCCCGAGCCGCTCGGTGACACCAGGCCGGAAACCTTCGACGAGCACGTCAGCGTCATCTACGAGTTCCAGCACCTCGGCCAGGCCGGAAGGGTTCTTGAGGTCCACATATCTGATCTGGCGACCGCGCAGTAACGAGTCCGATTCGGTGTCGACGCCGGGGATCGAGCTTCGAGGTTCCGGTCTTTCGACACGGATGACCTCTGCGCCGAGGTCGGCAAGGACCATGCAGGCGTGCGGCCCCGGCCCGATACCGCCGAGCTCGACGACGCGTAGGCCCGCGAGCGGACCGCACTGTGTCTCGGCCATCCCCGTCGTCATCGAAGGACTCGATCCATGCCACTGGCACCTGGCACAGCGAAATGGGCAGTGCCCCGAACCTGTTCGCCGCTAGTCGTTTTCACGGTCACCGTCTCTCTTCCAGGGCGACCAGCAGAGCCGCCATACAAGTTAAACCTATAGAGCAATGTACTATTTAGAATCGCAGGCCGCCAGCTGGGTCGAGAAGAGCGTTTCTGTCGAGCTTCGCCAGCGACAGGGCCGTCCACGGAATCACGTCGGCCGCGAACTCGACCAAGCAGAAATCGTTGGGCTTGCTCAGCAAAGAAGGAGAAGGCATTGAGGATTGATGGTTCGGTTGCACTGGTCACCGGAGGCGCGTCCGGGCTCGGACTGGCCACCGTGCGCGAGCTTCACGCGCAGGGCGCACGGGTGGTGATAGTCGATCTGCCGTCGTCGGACGGCAAGGGGCTCGCGGAGGAAATCGGCGACGGCGCAATCTTCGCCCCGGCCGATGTGTGCAACGAAGACGACGTCAAGGCTGCACTCGCGGCCGCCGCCGACCTGGGCACGCTCCGGATCGTCGTGAACTGTGCTGGGATCGGCGTGGCGGCGAGGACGGTCAGCAAACAGGGCCCGTTTCCGATGGCCGACTTCGCCAGGGTGGTCAACGTCAACCTTCTCGGCACGTTCAATGTCATCCGGCTTGCCGCTGAACAGATTTCGGCCAGCGAGCCGCTGGAGGGTGAGGAGCGCGGCGTAATCGTCAACACCGCATCGGTCGCGGCGTTCGACGGCCAGATCGGCCAGGCCGCGTACTCGGCGTCCAAGGCTGGCATCGCCGGTATGACGCTGCCGATCGCCCGGGATCTCGCAAGCTTGCGGATCCGCGTGCTGACCATCGCGCCCGGGCTCTTCCGCACACCGCTGCTCACGGCGGCACCTGACGAGATGCTCGCAGCGCTCGGCGCTCAGGTGCCGCATCCGGCCCGTCTCGGGAACCCCACCGAGTACGCCGCGCTCGCCCGGCACATCGTCGAGAACCCGATGCTGAACGGCGAGACGATCCGCCTCGACGGAGCCATTCGGATGGCGCCCCGCTGAGCCCGTCGGCCAGGCGCCGCACCCCGGCGTCCGACCGACTGCAGACGCATCCGATATGCAAAGAAAGCGCCCACCCAGTGTCCCGGACAGGCGCTTTCCCTTTCTCCAGGGGACAGCCCCGGTGCAGCTTCGGGGCCCGCGGTCATGACTGCCGACATAGGACAAATGTGTATCGGGGCTGGACAGTCCCGGCATTCGATGGCTAACTTAACGAACGTTCGACAAATACCGTGGAGAGGCAGTCCTATGACCGACGAGGTGTTGACGGAGTTCCGCGACGATGGCGTCACGATCGTCACGATCAATCGCCCGCGTGCACGCAACGCGATCAACCGATCGGTGTCGGAGGGCTTGGCGGCCGCACTCGACGAACTGGACCGCCGTGACGACCAGGTCGTCGGCATCATCACCGGCGCGGGTGGCACCTTCAGCTCCGGGATGGACCTCAAGGCGTTCTTGGCGGGCGAATCGCCGGCGATCGAAGGGCGTGGCCTGGGCGGGATCACGGAGGCATTGCCTCGGAAACCGGTAATCGCGGCCGTCGAGGGATATGCACTAGCCGGTGGGTGCGAGCTCGCGCTCGCATGCGACATGATCGTCGCCGCCCAGGACTCCCAGTTCGGCATTCCCGAGGTCAAGCGCGGACTAGTGGCAGCTGGCGGCGGCCTGCTGCGGCTACCGCAACGAATCCCCTACTCCGTCGCGATGGAGATCGCGTTGACCGGCGACTTTCTCGATGCCACTCGGGCACATTCCTACGGCTTGGTCAACCGACTGGCAGAACCTGGGCAGGCGCTGGATGAAGCCGTATCGCTCGCCCACTCGATCGCCGTGAACGGCCCGCTCGCGGTCCGTGTGTCGAAGCAGGTGCTGATCGAGGCCCAGACCTGGCCGGTGGGTGAGACCTGGGAACGGATGCGTGAAGCAACGCATCACGTGTTCATCTCTGCCGATGCCCAGGAAGGCCCGCGCGCATTCGCCGAGAAGCGTGAGCCGCGGTGGACCGGTCGCTGACCGGCGACACGCTCGGCGAGCGCAATCAAAGACCCCCGATATAACGCAGAAATGAGGCTGTTTTGAAACGCACCGTCTATAACGAGGACCACGAGGCCTATCGCCAGATGCTGCGGCGGTTCATCGAAGCCGAGGTCGTTCCCGTCTACGGTGAGTGGGAAACCCTCGGACACCCCCCACGGGACTTCTACCACAGGCTCGGCGAGATCGGCGTGCTCGGCATCAATGTCCCCGAGGAGTACGGCGGCAGCGGCGCCATGAGCTTCAAATACTCGGCCGTCACCGCCGAGGAACTCGCCCGCGCGGGCGTCACATTCGGCGCCTCCCCCGTCCAGACCGACCTCGTGACGCCCTACATCCTCGAATACGGCTCCGAGGAGCAGAAGAAGCGCTGGCTGCCGAATTTCGTCACCGGCGAGATCATGACCGCCATCGCGATGACAGAGCCCGGTACCGGATCGGATCTGGCCAGCATTTCGACCCGGGCCGTGCTGTCGGAGGACGGCAGCCATTACATCCTGAACGGAGCGAAGACCTTCATCACCGGCGGTGCCCTCGCGGATCTGGTCCTCGTGGTTGCACGCACCACGCCGTTCGACCCGGACAACCGTCGCGCCGGGCTGTCGATCCTGTGCGTCGACGCCGCGGCGGAGGGCTTCGCCGTCGGTCGGACACTCCAGAAGATCGGCCAAAAAGCCTCGGACACCGCCGAGCTCTCGTTCGTCGACGTCAATGTCCCGGCGGAGAACCTGCTGGGAGAGGAAGGGCGCGCATTCGAATATCTGTCGTACAACTTGCCGCAGGAGCGGCTCGGCATCGCGATCGGCGGGGTCGCGACCGCGACCTCAGCGGTGAACCTGGCCTGCGAGTATGTGAAGAATCGCGAGGTCTTCGGCCGGCCAGTGGCAGCATTCCAGAACACCAAGTTCGTCCTCGCCGAATGCGCGGCCGAAGTGGAGGCTGCTCAGGTGATGGTGGACCGCGCCCTCGAGCTGCACGACGTCGGCGAGCTCACCGCAGCCGACGCGGCAAAGACCAAGCTCTTCTGCACCGAAGTTGCCGGACGGGTAATCGATAAGTGTCTTCAGCTGCACGGCGGCTACGGGTACATCACCGAATTCCCGATTGCCCGTCTGTACGCCGATACACGAGTCACCCGCATCTTCGGCGGCACCAGCGAGGTCATGAAGACCATCATCGCAAAATCCCTCGGTCTCTGACCGATCCCCGCCGGGCCCCGGGGCTCGCGCCCGCAAGACCTCACTCCCAACCATTGGAGAAACGATGCGAGATGCAGTAATCGTCGATGCCGTGCGTACGGCGCTCGGCAAAGGCAAACCGGGCGGCGCGTTGTCCGGTATTCACCCCGCCGATCTGTCGGCAGTCGTCCTCAAGGCGCTGGCTGAGCGCAACAACCTCGATCCTGGCACCGTCGACGACGTGGTGTGGGGATGCGTATCTCAGGTCGGGGAGCAGTCCGGTTGCATCGGACGTTACTCCGTCCTGGCCGCTGGGTGGCCCGAGCATGTCCCCGGCCTCACGGTCGACCGTCAATGTGGTTCGTCGCAGCAGGCAGTGCATCAGGTCGCAGCCGGAATCATCTCCGGCCAGTACGACATTGCCGTGGCCGGCGGCGTCGAATCCATGTCGCGAATCCCGATGAATGCCACTGCTGCCGACGGCAAGTACGGGCGCATCGGCGGTCGGGGCGTGTCCGATCGCTATAACGGCGTCGAATTCAATCAGGGCATCGGCGCGGAGATGATCGCCCAGGAGTTCTCACTATCGCGAGCAGAGCTCGACCAACACGCTCTCGACTCGCACGCGCGAGCCGCGGCCGCCATTGCGGAGGGCCGGTTCAAGGAGCAGATCACCCCGGTAACCGTCACCGACGCCGAGGGCAACACCAGGGTCTTCGACACGGACGAAGGCGTTCGTCCGGGCGGGACCCTGGAAACGCTTGCCGCCCTGAAAACTCCATTCAAGGAGGACGGCGTCATCTCGGCCGGCAATGCCTCGCAGATTACCGACGGCTCGGCCGCCCTGCTGATCACCACCAGCGAGATCGCCGAGCGTAATGGCTGGGCGCCGATCGCACGATTCCACACCGGTGTGGTGACGGGCGCCGATCCCATCACCATGCTCAAGGGGCCCATCCCCGCGACCGAGAAGGTGCTGCGCCGTTCCGGGCTGTCGATCGATCAGATCGGCGCATTCGAGATCAACGAGGCTTTCGCACCGGTGTCACTGGCTTGGCAGCGGGCAACCGGCGCCGACTATGAACGGCTGAACCCGAACGGTGGAGCTATGGCGCTCGGCCACCCGCTGGGCGCCTCCGGGGCCCGGCTGATGACGACGCTGGTTCATTACATGAAGGACAACGACATTCGCTACGGACTGCAGTCGATGTGTGAGGGCGGCGGCATGGCCAATGCCACCATCCTCGAGCTGATCTGAGATGTAGGCCTCGAGTCGGTCGGTTACCCCGAGACGCCTCACCAGAGAGTCAGAAGCGCCCGCCTGGGACCCGGCGCGGGCGCTTCTTGCTACGTCTGTAGTCGGCCGGACGTCGGGGCGCGGTGCCCGACCCACGGGCCCAGCGGGGCGCCATCCGGATGGCTGCGTCGAGCCGGATCGCCTCGCCGTCCGACGACGGTGGGCGCAACGCTGTCGGCGATCACTCCCCGCAGACGTGCCCGTGAAGGCCTTCAATGGCGACCGATGGTCTTCTCTCGGTTCGTGTGAGCGGCTGGCACACACCTCCTGGTTGCGGTTCCGGGGCCCCTTGCGAACCGTTCCGGAATAGGCTAAACATATGCAGGATAAGGCAGTTAAGACGTCGACATGCCCCTGTCGAGGTCCTGGCGCGAGGTCGGCGTCCAGCAGATCGATGAGGGTCGCCGCAGCGATCGAAGCCGCCGACGCGGTGTTCGACAGGAATTCGTCGACGCCGCGCCTTATTCCTTCATGCGCGCATGCCCGCCATCCGGCGGGTCTTCGCGCTCGAGATAGTCCGTTCGGCGGATGCGGGAATGGCCAGGCCACGCGAATGATGCGAGCCGGCAGATCTCCAGCGATCTCATCCGATCAATAACACCTTCGTCGACGAGTACGGAATTCGACGGGAATGAAAAGGAGAACATTATGGTCTGGCCTCATGGGGAAACGGCCCTCGTTACCGGTGCCGCATCAGGTATCGGACTCGGCATCGCACGGGCGCTCGTCGCTGCGGGCGCGAAGGTTGCGCTCGCCGACGTCAATGGCGCGCGGCTCGCTGATGTCGAGCGAGAATTGTCCGAGGCCGGAGGCACTGTGCTCGCGGTGAAACTCGACGTCAGCGACGCCGAAGGCTGGAAGGCCGCAGCGGATCGCGTCGAGAGCGCGCTCGGACCGGTTTCGATCTTGTGCAACAACGCCGGAACCAATGGCGGCTCAGCGCTCGCCAAGACGCCCATCGAGGTCTGGCGCTGGGTGAACCGGGTCAACCTCGAAGGACAGTTCATCGGTATCTCGACGTTCGTTCCGCGATTCGAGAATCTCGGACGGCGCGCGCACATCATCAACACTGCATCGATGGCCGGTCTGACGCCGATGAGGGACCAGGGTGCGTACGTTGCATCGAAGTGGGGAAGCATCGGTATGTCCCTGGTGCTGCGTGATGAGCTGGAAGGGACCGACATCGGTGTGTCTGTGCTCTGTCCGGGCTCGGTGGCAACACAATTGGGCGAGAACATGGAGTTGGCACAGGCGGAACTGCTCGGCCGGGAGCCGAATTACGAAATCATTGAGCGCAACCAGGCGGGCCTCGGTATGGGCGCCGATCCCGATCGTGTGGGCGAGCAGGTCGTCGAGGCGATGCAGAAACGACAGTTCTTGGTCATCACCCATCGAGAATGGGAGCCACTGATGCTGCGAGTGCACCACGAGTTTCAGCGCACCTTCGCCGAATTCGATGGTCGACACGGCGTTGACAAGATCCCCGGCATCCTCCTCTCGGGCGAGAATCCCGTGTCGACCTAGGCCTTGACCGGTGGGAGCGTGTTCGGGTCTTGTAGGCCCGCACACGCTCGAATCGGCCCTCGGAAGATTTCGGCACGTCGGCACCTGACTCAGGGCCGAGTCTGCGGTAGAAGTGCCGAGGCAGGTTTCCGACCGACCTGTCCGGCTCTGGCGTGAATCGCCACATGTGCCGAGGCCCCCGATTGCTCCGGTAACAACCGAATACGGCGCCACCCCTTTCGAGGCGGGCTACCGTCAGGTAAAACTTAACGAACGTTCGATGTGCGCGCGACGTAGTGCGCCGACGTGGCAGCGATGCGCCTGCCTCAAGAAAGGGGAACGCTGTGGTCCAGACATACGACCGGCTCTACATCGGCGGCGATTGGAGTCGGCCACACGGCCAACGCACGATCGAGATCCTTTCGCCGACCACCGAAGAGGTGGTCGGCACTGTTCCCGAGGCGGACGAAGTCGACATCGACACGGCTGTGACCGCCGCCCGGCGGGCGTTCGATGATCCCAGCGGCTGGGCGAACTGGGACCCCAGCCAACGGGCTGAGGCCATGCAGCGGTTCGCGACGGAGCTCGACAAACGTTCCGACAGGCTCGCCGACCTCGCCACCGAGCAGATGGGCATGCCGACCTCGCTCGCCAAACAGTCCGAGGCCGTCGCGCCATCGGTACTGCTGCGCTACTACGCCGATCTCATCACGCGCACACCAGCCGAGGAGACGCGGTCTTCGATCACGGGTGGCACGACGCTCGTACGCCGTCTCCCGATCGGTGTCGTCGCGATCATCGTTCCGTGGAATTTTCCACAGACCCTGACCTTCGCCAAGCTCGCTGCGGCCTTGGCTGCCGGGAATACGGCCGTCATCAAACCGGCACCGCAAACCGTCTTGGACGCACACCTGGTCGCTGAGGCTGCCCACGCCGCCGGGCTGCCACCAGGTGTGGTCAACACCGTGCCCGGCGGAAGTGACGTCGGCGCATATCTGGTGTCGCATCCCGGAGTGGACAAGGTGTCATTTACCGGGTCGGCTACCGTGGGTCGTGCGATCGGCAGGATCTGCGGCGAACTACTGCGCCCCGTCACCCTGGAACTCGGAGGCAAGTCCGCAACGATCCTGCTCGACGACGTTGACCTCGCTGCGAATATGGAGCAGCTTTTCGGGTGCACCCTGCTCAACAGCGGTCAGACCTGTTACATCGGCACCCGCATCCTCGCGCCGCGCTCGCGCTACCAGGAGGTCGTAGACGCGTTCGCCGCTCTGGTCACCACGATTCCTGTCGGAGACCCCTTTGCCCCGGAAACGGCTGTGGGTCCGCTGGCGACTCGCAACCAGCGCGACCGCGTCGAAGGTTACATCGCCAAGGGTCGCGAAGAGGCACGGCTTGTTGCCGGCGGCGGTCGCCCCGGCGGCAAAGACCGAGGCTGGTTCGTAGAGCCGACCGTCTTCGCAGACGTCGACAACTCACACACCATCGCCCGGGAGGAGATTTTCGGACCGGTGCTGTCCATCATCGCGTTCGACAACGACGAGGACGCAGTCCGCATTGCCAACGACTCTGATTACGGGCTGGGCGGCAGCGTGTGGACAGCCGACCACGAACGGGGACTCGCTATCGCGAAACGCATTCAGACCGGAACGGTCGGCGTGAATGGATACGGGATCGACTTCGCGAACCCGTACGGTGGGGTCAAGGCAAGCGGGATGGGGCGAGAGTTCGGGCCCGAGGGGCTCTCCGGCTTCCAGCAGATACAGTCGGTCTACCTCGGCTGACATTCACTTTCGGATGATGTCGGCGGCCGACTTCGGATGATGTCGGCCGCCGACTCGAACAGCTCCGCGAGGTAGTTCACCATGTCCTCGGACGAGGCTTGAACGTCGCCTTCCACCCACGCGAGCACGAGTTCCCCATAAGCGCCGGCCAATGCGTAAGCCGACATCTCCATCCGCAGTCGATCCACCGGCCCCGATGCATCGACGTCCAGCTCGGACAGCAGTGTCTCGACCGACCGGTGGATTATGGACTGGCGCAGACGCGTGAGACTGCCTGTCGCGCCGAAGGTCTCGACGATCACAAACCGTGCCAGCCTAGGGTCCTCCGAGATCGCTTCCATGGACATCCTCAGACGGCTACGTAATCGTTGGGGCCCCGGCTTCCCGGGTGGCTCGACCGCGAGCTGCTCGCGCATCAGATCTTCCATGAGCTCATCGACAAATTGGTCCATCGAGTCGAACTGCTCGTAGAAATAGCGCTTGATCAGGCCGGCCTTGTTACAGATCTCGCTGATCGTGACCGCAGCGATGCCCCGCTGGGAAAACAGATCGAGGCCGGCCTCGAACAGTTGGCGCCGACGCCGAGCGCGACGCTCCGCCGCCGACATACCCCCGTAAATGCGCTCTGTCCCTGTCACGACCTCTACGCTTCCTCAGCGCCTCAGAACCACCGATGCGGTTCTTGCACAACGACACCCACGCAGACGTACCTTACCGACTTCCAGGACCGGCACCTGGCGTCGACCCCCTAGAACCACCGTCTTCAGCCACACTCACCAGAACGGCGGCCTTATGCATCGACCAAACCGCCCCGCTGAGCGATCGCTCGATAAAGACTCTCCCTATGCTGGGACGGTGAAACCTGCATCAGACACCTCGCGAGCCGAACTGCCCCCGCAGCCTGACGCCCCCGAGTCCCGTCAGCGCGGAGCCGGCCTGCAAGCAGTCACAGATGCAGCGCGCGACATCTTCGCCGAGCGGGGTTATCACGGTGCATCGATTCGTGACATCGCAAAGCGTGCTGGAGTCAGCCTGTCGTTGCTGTATTACTGGTACCCGAACAAGCAGGCTCTGCTGGCAGCACTCATCGAGGACATCGACGACGACTACCAGCGCCGATGCGCCGAGGCGCTTCGAGACACAGGCGACGACGCGGTGCGCCAGTTACGAAACCTCGTCCGCGCCCTGGTGGAGTTCCGGATCGAACGTCGCATCGACAGCAACATCGCACTCCTGGAACACCGCAACATCGAACCCGAGAACAGCGCCCGATTCCACGAGCGCACCCTGGCGAGCGTCGAAACCTGGGACAAAGTGATCCGGGACGGCATATCGCGCGGCCAATTCCACTCTGACCATCCGGAGGACGCGCGCCGAGCGATCCTGGCCGCGTGCAACGGGATCGCCAGCTGGTACAGCCCTGAAGGCGACCTCACCCCTGCGGACATCGTCGAGCGCTATTCCGCCATCGCATTGCGCATCGTCGGCGCGCCGCGGGAGTGTCACTGAGGATGAGCCCCGGTCGGGCGGATCCCTCCGCGCGACCGGGCGTACGGCCGACCTGTTTGCTCACACACGCATCGACGGGCAATGCCACGCCCGTCACGTAGCGCGCCTCGTCAGAGCAGAGCCACGCGACGGCGTTCGCGATATCGGTCGGCTCCAAACAGCTCCACCGGCAGCGCATCGGCCATGACATTGCCGAAGTCCGGGAATCGCTCTATCCACCGGGCAAGGCGTCGTTCTGCACCATAGGTGTCACCACCCCGCTGGGGTGCACACTGTTGACCCGCGTGCCTATGAAAACTCGCCGGCCCAGGTCCTTTACCGCACGCGCGGTCTCCACCCAGTCCTCCGGCGTCGCCAGGGGGGTACTCCACGACGTCGATCTGCGCACAGATATCGATCACGATGATGTCGGCGCCTTCCTCGGCCAGCCGCACCGCGTGGGAACGCCCCTGCCGCTGTGCGGCACCCGTCACGACCGCAACCTTGCCATTGAAATGGCCTATCAGGCCTTCCCTTTCTGTTCGTACGAGGTCATCGGAATCTCGCTGCTTCCCCGGATCGCCCGACCTTCGAATGGGCCACAGCCCGTTCGTGCCTCCCGGGTCAGGCGTAGTCCCTGCGCAATTGCGCCTTGATGACCTTTCCGCTCGCATTGCGCGGAAGGCTCTCGACGAGCACAAGGTGTTTGGGGTGCTTGAAGCGGGCGAGCCGTTCATTCAGGAAAGGCTCCAGCTCGGCCAACGTCAGCGGTGTATCGGCTACGACGATGGCGACCGGAACCTCACCCCACTTGTCATCAGATCGTCCGACAACGGCGGCTTCCAGGATTCTCTCGTGCTCGAACAGCACGTTCTCTATCTCGGCGCAGTACACGTTCTCGCCGCCGGAAATAATCATGTCCTTCTTCCGGTCGACGACGTAGACGAAGCCCTCCTCATCGACCCGGACCAGGTCACCGGAATGGAACCAGCCGCCGGCGAACGCCTCCGCGGTCGCCTGTGGGTTGTTCCAGTAGCCCGCCGTCAGTGTGGGGCCGCGGTAGACGATCTCACCGACCTCGCCGACGGCGACATCGTTCATCTCTTCGTCGACCACACGCGCGGCAATGGTCCGGATCACCTTGCCCACGGAACCGATCTTGCGGATCGCGTCGGCACCGTTCATGAGGCAGGTGACCGGTGACATCTCTGTCTGCCCGAATGCCGCGACGATCAGCGCGGCGGGGAACGTTTCGGCCATTGCCCGCAGGACTGCGTCCGATGCGGGTGCCGCGCCCCAACTGATGACCTCCAAAGCCAGGTCACGCTCGCGGATGGAGGGATCCGCACAGATCATCTGCCATTGCGCGGGTACGAGGAATACGGACGTAGCGCGTTCCCGCTCCCACGCGTCGAGCGTGTCGGTGGCGTTGAAGGCGCCGAGAGGTTGAATCACGGTCTTGGTGCCGAGTACGAGATTCGGCGCGATTCCGCCCAGGCCGGCGATATGGAACAGCGGCACGGCGCAGAAATGCACCGTGTCCACGGTCGTCCGCAGCCCATGGATAGCGGTCAGTGCTTGGGCGTGCAGGTTCACATGGGACAGGACTGCGCCCTTGGGGTGGCCGGTGGTTCCCGACGTGTACATGATCAGGGCAGCGGAGTCTTCCGCAACGTCGATGGGCGGGTGCGAGGCACCGTGCTCGGCGACCAGCGCTTCGTACTCCTCCCCCCGCGTGACGCTGAGGCCGAGCCGAGGTATGCGCCGACACACGGCGGCCGCGAGCGGGGCGAGCGTGCTGTCGGTGATCACGCCCTTGGCGCCGCTGTCCTCGGCGATGTAGCAAATCTCGTTGTCCGCCAGCCGAAAGTTGACCGGGACCGCGATCGCTCCCAGCGCGTTGATAGCCAGCACCGACTCCAGGTACTCGGTGTTGTTGAGCATCAGGATCAGCACCCGGTCGCCCTCGGACACCCCACGGCGGAACAGCGCATCGGCAAGTCTGTCCGAGCGCTCGTGGAGCTGCCGCCACGTGGTATCCACGCCATCGAAGCGGATAGCCACCTCATCGGGTCGCATCTGGGCATGGATAGCGACCTGATTCATCCAATGGTTGCGCCGCGAGCGCCGCGGCTGTTCGGTGCTACCGGTAAGCGAACGAGGGTCTACGCCCATGGTCATGCTCCTACCACCGGCAACTCGCCGGTCATCACCGCGAGCCGGGTATGCACAATCTGCTCGGCCTCGCGAACCATCCGATCCACGACCTCTGCCACCGACGGAATGTCCTCGATCAACCCCTGACAAAGTCCGACGGTCCAGATCCCCGCATCGAGATCACCTTCTTCGAACACAACACGTCCACGTTTGCCGGATACGAGGTCGGCCACGTCGGCGAATGTCCCGCCGGCCCGCTCGATCTCGACGACCTTGCGGCTCACGGCGTTGTCCGCTACACGAGCGGTGTTGTGGAGGGTCCGGAGGATCAGGTTGGTTTCGAGTTCGCTGCTGGCGACCATGCGCTCTTTCACCCTCTGATGAACCGGCGACTCCTTGGTGCACAAGAAGCGGGTGCCCATGTTGACGCCCTCGGCTCCGAGCGCGAGTGCCGCGACGAGCCCGTGCGCATCGGCGATGCCCCCGGAAGCGATGACCGGAATCTCCAATGCCCGTGCTGCGGCCGGAATGAGCACCAGGCCCGGTATGTCGGTCTCACCCGGATGTCCAGCGCACTCGAAGCCATCGATGCTGACCGCATCGACACCGACGCTCTGCGCCTTCAGCGCGTGCTTTACGCTGGTCGCCTTGTGGATCACCTTGATGCCGTGGTGCTTGAACACCTCGGTGTACGTCTCCGGGTTGCTTCCAGCGATCTCGACGATCTTCACACCGCTGTCGATGATCGCTTGGCAGTACTCGTCGTAGGGCGGCGGCGTGATCGCGGGCAGAATCGTGAGGTTGACGCCGAACGGCTTATCGGTGAGAGCGCGACATCGGTCCACCTCCTTGCGGAGATCCGCGGGTGTCGGCTGCGTCAGCGCGGTGATGAAGCCCAGAGCACCGGCATTTGCAACAGCACTGACAAGCTGTGCGCGGCCTGCCCACATCATCCCGCCCTGCACGATCGGGTGATCAATACCGAATTCCTCGGTCAGGCGTGTTCGCAGCACAGATTCCTCCTACTCGTTCCCTGCACGGACGCTCACCAACGAGCACGCGCTTGTTCATCAGAATCGTCACTTGAGGAGCCACTCTCCGGTGAAGACCGGCTCGTGTTTATCGATAAATGCGGCAAAGGCGGCCGGGGCGTCCGCGGTGGCGAAGTTGACCGTCTGAGCCCTCGCCTCACCCGCCAACGCCTCCGCCAGCGTGCGATTCACTGCCTCGTGTAGCAGCGCTTTGGATTGCGCCAGTGCGATCGGCGGCGCCCCCTCCAGTCGGCTGGCGAGGTCCGCCACGAAACCGTTGATGTCCGCACTGTCCACAACCCAGGTGACCAGGCCCAGACGGTGAGCCTCCTCGGCATCGATCGTCTCGGCCAGCAGAGCCAGCCGCTTGGCCTGCTGCAACCCGACAAGCCTGGCGAGCAGCCATGATCCGCCCAGATCGAGCGACAGGCCGCGGCGCGCGAAAATCTGGGAAAAGCGCGAATCCGGAGTCGCGACGACGAAATCACAGCCGAGCGCGAGGTTCCATCCGGCGCCTACTGCGATGCCACGGACCTTTGCGATCACGGGCACCGGCAGATCGTGCAGAGCGCGTGCCACCTCGTTGACGCCGAGCATGGCCCGCAGTGGATGCTCACCGGCCTCGCCGGAGGCGAGGTCGGCACCGGCACAGAAGGCGTCGCCGGCTCCCGCCAGCACGACAACACGTACGTCGGGATTCTCACGCACGGCCGATAGAGTCCTGGCGAGCGCGGCCCACAACTCACCGTTGAGTGCGTTCTTGCGATGCGGACGGTTCAGCGTCAGAGTCAGCACACTGCCGTCTGCCGACACGATCAATACGGGCTCGTCAGCCACGACGACTTCCTTCCAGGCGTGACACACGCCAACGGCTTGTCTTCTTCAGTCCCATGTGGCGCGGTCGCGCCCGGCGTCGCCGGATTCGCGACGTCGGGCGCGAATTGCTCATCCCTGGTACGAGGTGTGGTGCGAATCAGCGGGGACGCAGTGTCAACGCCGACGACCGGTTCGGCGCGAGTTCGGGACGCGACGGGGTGGTCAAGGTCGGCGTCGCGGATCCGAACGGATGACGCATCTTGCCCGCTACCCATTCCTCACCACGAAGCGTCTCACCGGCGGTGCCGACCCGGCGCTGCGCAGCGCGCATCCGCGGTGCGGTGATGATCCCCTTCGGGAGCCGCTTGTAGATGTTCGTGAGGACAAACCAGCTCACCTTGGCCATGAGCGGACGTGGCTTGCCGAGAGAACTACGACGTTCCCAAAGCACCCGTACCTCGTCGGGCAGCAGGTTCATCTCGAGCGACATGTACCAGTTAGTCACCACGCGCGACAGCAGCGGCTGCTTGGGGCCGTCTCCATCGACCGACCCGAACGCGATCTTCGCGCCGCGGTAGAGCTCGAATTCCCCCGACCGGACCCGCTCCATCCACCACTGTTCGTAGGAGTCCCAGTCCGTCCCGGGAACGAGCTCTTCGTCGATGCCGAACAGCATCGAAAAGATCTTGCACTCCTCGTAGTAGCGATCCGCCTCCTCCTTGGTGAGGGGCCCTTCCAGGATTTCGTAGAGTTGCTTGATCGGGATCACTTGCGTCGCAACGGTCTTCTGCATGACGAGTTCCTCAGTGGCACGATAAGGCTGTCCCGTCCGCATGTGACCGCAGTTCTCCGGCGCCATGCCCCCGACCATGCTGTGGTAACCGTTGATCTTTCGCGACACCTTCAATGCCGTGTCGAGATCCTCCACAAACCAGGACATGAACGAGTTGTAGACCCGCGAGACCCGCCCGGCGTAGTCCTCGAGGACGACGGAGCCCATTATTCCGAACATGATCTCTGGAATGACCTGTTCCAGAAGGCCTGCATGGATCAGCATGTGTGGAACCACAGGCAGGGGGGCGACCATCCGCCACATCATCGAGTCGGGGCCAAAGAGGCCGGCGTTCGGATCGGACACCCGCTTACGCAACAGTTCGTGGTTGCGGGCACAGTCGTCCAGGGTGATCACCCGGTCACGAATGGCCAGCTTGGGATCAAAGGGGAGTTCGTCGGCCACTGGCCCGTTATCCATACGTTCGGTGGTAGCCGATATCTCTGAAGTCATTTCGACCCTCCTCGCCAATCTGGCGCTATCTGATACTCGAAAGTATCTCTTCTTCTACCGGTAAGCAATGGCCTAGCCCCCCATTCGCCTAATCATCTATCTGATTAGGCTTGATGCATGATGCCCCGCAATGTTGGACAAGCGAGCGCTAGCCGCGTCCAGGTACCCAAGACCGCCGACGTGGTAGCGGCCGCACTCCGGCGAGAGATCCTCCGCAACGAGCTCTACGACGCAGACCTGCTCACCGAGGCCGAATTGATGGAAAAGTACGGCGTCTCGCGCCCGTCGCTGCGCGAAGCGCTTCGGGTCTTGGAGTCCGAGAAACTCGTCGTCGTCCGCCGTGGGAAGCAAGGCGGAGTCAAGGCGCGCCGGCCGAGCGTCGCGGTGGCGGCCAACTACCTCGGACTCGTCATGCAGGCCGAGCGAATCACCCTCGCCGATGTCTACACGGCCCGTGTGGCGATCGAACCACAGGCCGTACGGCTTCTCGCCGACTCGCCTCAGCAAGGGCAGGCCCTTACCGAGCTCCGTGGTCTGCTCGCGTACGAGGCGCAAGTCATCGACAACCCGGATGCCTACGGGACCGCCGTCACCCACTTCCACCAGCGATTGGTGGAGCTTTCGGGCAACAAGACCCTCGCCCTTCTGTGGGGAACCTTGCAACACGTCCTCGCCGGTGAGGTCAAGGACATCGGCACCCGAGTGACCGCGACCCAGCGCGCCCAGCGAGTCGAAGGCGTCGAACAGGGCCTCAGCCTCATCGAGGCAGGTGACGCCGACAAGGCCGAGCAGTTCTGGCGCATCGAGATGACAAAGATCAGCAAGAAGGTGCTGCAGCGGCACGGCGCGAAAACAGTGGTCGACGTTCTCGGAGAGCCAGGCCGGTAGCAGGGCCGCAACCGACAAATGACTACGGTTCCGACCTCGACGAAGCGCACCACGTCGCGGTCGGAACCGACGCAGTCGCCGCCGCTCACAGCTCCGCCCTTCCACCCTACGAGCGCGCCCGATCGGAGAAGCGGGCGCGTGATCGTTCGAGGTCATGTCGCCCAACTCCTCCTCCGCCCCACACCGGGGCTCATCAGGCTAAATATATAGATGATTAGCCGGTATAGTAGCCTGGGTCACAAAGCCCGTCAACGGTGGACAGGCCTGACCCGCATGAGCCATGATCGCCACGGTGTACACATCAAAGGATGCTCGTACGCATATACGTTCGCGACGGTGGTTGACTCACCGACGCGGGAGATCCGAGAGGTGGCGAAAGCACTGTGACTACTACTGTGCGAGGCTGGCGAGCAGAACAGTTCGGAGCGCCCGAAGAGGTGCTTCGAGTACAGGTCCTCGACGTGCCACCGCCGCCGGACGACGGGGTTCGCATCAGCGTGGCCGCCACCGGCGTCGGGCTCCCGGACCTTCTCATGACACGCGGTGGCTACCCCCTGGTTGCAAAACCACCGATTTCACCTGGTCAAGAGGTCGTCGGCATTGTCGTCGACGCCGGCGCCCGGTCCAGATTCAAGCCCGGGGACCGAGTCCTGGCGCTGACTCAGTACGCCGAAGGATGGGGCGGTTTCTCCGACTGCTGCCTCGCCTACGACTACCGCGTCTGCCCCGCGCCCGACATGCTCAGCGACGAGGAGGCTGCCGGTTTCTTCATCCCGTTCCGCACCGCCTACGGAGCTCTCGTCCACCGGGGGAAGGTTCAAGCCGGCGAGACACTGCTCGTGCTGGGCGGCACGGGCAGCAGCGGGGCGACAGCGATCCAGGTCGGAAAGGCTCTGGGCGCTCACACCATCGCGGTGGCCAGCGGTCCGGCCGGGACGCGGTTCTGCCGCGAACTCGGTGCCGACGCGGTCATCGACAGGAAGCAGGTGCCGATCGACGAGGGTGTGAAGGCCGTACTGGGCGAGACCACGGTCGATGCGATCTTCGACCCCGTCGGCGGCGCGGCCAGCGAGACGGCGGTGAAGCTGTTGGCACCGCACGGCCGCATGATGGTCGTCGGTTATGCCAGCGGCAGCTGGCACCAGCCGGACCCTGTCCGTACCGCACTATCGAACCACACGATCGTCGGCGTCTTCGCCGGCGCGATGGGACCGGTCCGCGATCAGGCGACGTTCGAGGCACTCGGCCGTATGGCTGCCGACGGCAGCGTGCGCGCGCCGATCAGCCGCACATGGTCATTCGACGAGGTTCCGGCCGCGATCGCGTCGCTGGAACTCGATCCTCGGCCCGGCAAGATGATCGTCAAACTGAACGGCTGACTCACAATCAACAGAGACGAGGAGCCGACGAATGGCGGATAAGAACGCCCTACGCGAGCTGATCCATTACTCGGCGTGGCTGTACGACCACCAGCGGCTGGATGAGCTCGCGGCTCTCTATGCAGACGACGCCGAGTTCACGACTGTGATCAGGGGCACGGAGGTCCACGGGCCGTTCATAGGACTGGAGGCCGTCAAAGCCCGGCTACGCGAAGGCATGCATGGACGGTCGGAGCAGATGCGCCACGTCGTCACGAACACCTTCTTCTCGGAAGAGACCCCGGATACGTGTACAGCGATCTCGTACCTGGTGCTGTTGATCGCTGGGGTGTCAGGGCCGCGAGTGCAGGCCACCGGGACCTACACCGACCGATTCGTGCGTGTCGGCACCGAGTGGCGCTACAAATCCAAAATGATCGAGCTGGATTCCCACTTCAGATAATGATCGTCATCGCCCATCCGATTCGCGTACGCCGGGGTTACTTCAGAACCCAGCCTGCGACACCGTCTTTCAGCCGATGACCGAGCGCCGTCAACCCGTCCAGGTTTTCCTTGCTGTCGGTCGCGCAGACCGCCGCGACGAACGCCCCCTGCCGGTCGTACAACGGCGTGGCGACCGCGATGACCTCCCGATAGGTCGCACCGTAGTTGTACGCCAGGGCGGTCGCCCTGATCTCCGGGAGTTCAGCGAGGAATGTCTCTACATGGTGGGGTTCGGATTTCCGCGCGGAGCTCAGAAAGCTGTGCAAGTCCGCATCGGGCAGTCCGGCGAGGATCACTTTTCCGGCCGCGGTGATGAGCAATGGGCGCCTGGAGCGATCCCACGACGCGAAGTCCCACATGTGCGTGAGGCCGACCTGGTCGAGGGAAATGCAGGAGTCGCCGAAACGCACGCCGACGTAGACGCTGCGATTGAGCGCGCCGCCGAGGGCCACCAGTTTCTCGTGCGGCACTCGGAGCGCCGGCAGTGGCGCGCCGGCCATCAGGCTCAAGAGCTGCGGCCCCGGGCCCAGGGTGTAGCGTGTGCCGTCACTGTCGAGGTAGCCGGTGGCGACCAATCCGCTCAGCAGTTGCTGCACCGAGCTCTTCGGCGCGCCCTGCGCTTCCGCCACCGCCTTCAAGGTCAGGCCGTCCGGCGACCGTGCAATCATTTCGAGCGCCAGAACGACCCGATCGACGGTGCGGTGGTGCTTGCCGCTAGCCACTCAACTTCTCCTACTCATGGGACGGACCTATGGACCTCTGTACTCCCGCAGGGAGTCTAGAAGGGCCCGCAGGCGACAGCGCCAGACCCACTACGTAACCCATCCGGTGAAGGATCTCGTCAGCGCCAGCCGCCGTCGACGCGAAGGACGGCGCCGTTCGTGTAGCTGGCGAGGTCCGACGCCAGGTACAGGGCCGCTCCCACGATTTCTCGCGGTTCACCACACCGCTTGAGCGCCACCTGGCTCGCCATGTGCTCACGGACATCGGGCGACCAATGTGTCGAGATGTCGGTGAGGATAGGTCCGGGCTGGATCAAGTTGACCCGCACACTCGGAGCGAAGGCTTGGGCAAGACCCTCCGTCATCGTGCGCAAGCCGGCCTTGGCGGCGGCGTACGGAAGGGCGTCCGGTGCCGGCCGGATCGCCTCGATCGACCCTATGTTGATAATTGCGCCGCCGGCACCGGCGTGCATACGAGTACCGATGAGGGCCGCCAAACGGAACGGCCCCTTCAGATTGACGGCGATCACCTTGTCGAACAGCTCTTCGCTGACCTCCGCCAGATTCGGGTAGAGCGGTGACAGGCCGGCATTGTTCACCAATACATCGACACGGCCGAACCGGTCGTATGTGGCGTCTACCAGTGCGTCGCACTGAGCCCAGTCGCTGACGTTCGAAGCGAGCGGCAGCGATCGAACTCCGTACTCGCGCTCGATCTCCTCTGCCAGCGAACGGCAAGCGTCGAGTTTACGGCTCGCG
This sequence comes from Nocardia sp. NPDC004711, assembly GCF_053601595.1. NCBI lineage: Bacteria > Bacillati > Actinomycetota > Actinomycetes > Mycobacteriales > Nocardiaceae > Nocardia > Nocardia sp. NPDC004711. Next base: position 28,900 of record NZ_JBSGCB010000061.1, read on the forward strand.
ATCACTACGGTCGCGCCCTCGGCGGCAAAGGCACGGACCATTTCGGCTCCCATACCGCGGCTTCCGCCGGTGACCACGACAACCTTGCCGGTCAAGCCGTACTCCATCACAACACTCCGTTCGTCACGCCGACCGAATTCAGATGCGCGCGCAGCCCGCGGTTTCCCTCGGCCGACGCCACGGTGTACTGCTTCAGCTCGGCACGGGCGACCGCGCGCCGATGGACCTCGTCCGGCCCGTCGGCGAAATGCAGCGCTCGAATCTCGGCCCACAGCCGAGCGAGCGGCAGGTCCTGGCTCATCCCCGCCGCACCGAAGGTCTGAATGGCACGGTCGATAACACGGGCAGCCATTGCGGGCGCGACGACTTTGATGCCGGAGATCTGGCTGGCAGCCTGCCGGTTGCCGACGGTGTCCATCAGGTGGGCCGCGTGGAGGATGTAGAGCCTTGCCTGATCGATCTCGATCCGCGAGTCTGCAATCCACTCGCGGATCACACCCTGGTCCGCCAGCTTCGTTCCGAATGTTTCTCGCCCGTTGGCCCGGTCGATCATCAGCTCGAGGGCCCGCTCAGCGGCACCCACCATCCGCATGCAGTGATGGATCCGGCCCGGACCCAGTCTCGCCTGCGACATCGCGAACCCGGCACCGGGTTCACCCAGCAGACTCCCGACCGGGACCCGTACGTCGTCGAACTCGATCTCGACGTGACTCTCGCGAGGGTGGTACCCCATGATGCTCAACTCACGCACGATGGAGACGCCGGGGGTGTTCTTCGGGATCAGCACCATACCGTGACGCTGGTGCCGGTCGGCGCCGGGATCTGTGAGCCCCAACACGATGAGAAGCTCGCAGTCCGGACGATTTGCTCCGGTGATCCACCACTTGCGCCCGTTGACCACCCATTCGTCGCCTTCCCGCCGGATTGTGGTGGCGATGTTGCTCGCGTCCGAAGAGCCGACGTCCGGCTCCGTCATGACATACGACGAGCGGATCTCGCCCGCCATCAGCGGCTCGAGCCATCGCTTCTTTTGCCTATCGGTCGCGAACATGGCGAGCAGTTCCATGTTTCCCGTGTCGGGCGCCGAACAGTTGAGCGCCTCGGGGGCCAGGTGCAGGCTCCGGCCAGTGATCTCGGCCAGCGGCGCGTACTCGACGTTGGTCAGCGGCTCGTGTGCGCCGACCCGGTGCGGGAGAAACAGATTCCACAGACCGTGGTCGCGCGCCTGCGCTTTCAGACGTTCCATTACCCCGGACCGGCGGGACGACCCGATCTCGAGTTCGCGCTCGAACGCGGCCTCCGCGGGGTAAATGCGGTCCTCCATGAATTGGGTGAGCCCGTCGAGCAAACGGGTAGCACGGGTCGCGCTGGTTGTCATGATGCTTCCTTGTCGGATTTGGGGTTCGTCATATCGAGGAGATGCGGCGGCAGGCGCGCGCGAAAAGTTCACCGGCTACCCGGTGCAGGCGTTCGCCGGTCTCGGCAGTTGCGTCGCCTGCCTTTGCCCGGGCGTAGGTGCCTTCGAGTACGACGGCGAACTTGAAAGCCGCGAGTACGACGTACCAGTCGATTGCATCGACGCTGCGGCGTGACCCGGCCGCGTAGCGGGCAACGAGATCGTGCTCGGTCGGCAGGCCACCGGCGCGCGAATAGACGGTGCCCAGCAGGTCCTCTTCGTCGTCGGGTGACGGCCACACGGACAGCAGCCAGCCCAGGTCGAGCAACGGATCACCGATCGTCGCCATCTCCCAGTCGACGATCGCGACTAGTTCCGGCGCCGAGGGGGCGAACATGACATTGCCGATATGGAAGTCGCCGTGAATCACCCCTGGTATCGACTCGCCGGGTCGGTTCCGTTCCAGCCAGTCGGCGATCGTCCGGATCTGTTCGGGGCGTACTCCGTCGTATCGGTTGTCCTGACAGTACGACTCCAGCCGTGCCATCCACTGCGGCACCTGACGCTCGAGAAACCCGGCAGGCTTCCCGAACTCGGCGAGTCCGATTGCGGCATGGTCGAGATCTCCGAGTGCGACGAGGGCATCGATCGTCGCCATCGCCATCACGGTCCGTGCCGCGTCCGAGCGAAGCACGTCGGGGAGGCTGATCGCCGCATTCACGCCGTCGATGGCTTCCATTAGATAGAAGGCATGACCGTTCATGAGACCCGGATCGACTGCCCCCGCGATAAAGGATGCGTGCGGCACCGGCGTACCACGCAGGGCGCGTAGCAGTCTCATCTCGCGCTCGATAGTGCGGTTCGAGTCCGACCGGGCATGCACCGGACCCCGCCGCAGGACGTAGGACTGCCCGCTCCGGTTGAAGCGAATCATCACATTTTGGGTGCCGCCCGAGATCGCCTCGAATCCGGTGAGTTCCCCGATTCCGATGCCCTGTTCATCCATCCACGCGCGCATTTCGTCGAAGTCGACCAACTCGCCGACCTCACCGGCGCCGTTGGCACCAAGGCTGAACGCACCGCCCCCCTTGTTCACGGCCGACACGATCGAGGTTCCTTTTTCCGATGACATCAGCTGAGAAAGAACTGGTACGGGTTCTTCAGCAGCTGTCGGCCGATGATCATCTTCTGAACCTCGTTCGGGCCCTCCCCGACCCGCCGGATCCGCAACTCCCGAAACCAGCGTTCGAGCGGCATCTCCTTGGTCATGCCCATGCCGCCGTGGATCTGCATCGCTCGATCGACCACCCTCGCCGACGACTCGGTGCACACGATCTTGGCGACGGCTGCCTCGGTCCGGAAGGAGGCACCTCGATCGGCACGGTCGGCCGCCTGCAGGACGAGCATGGTTGCGGTGCGAATATCGATCTCGTTCTCGACGAGCATCCATTCGATGCCTTGATGCTCAGCTAGTGGCTTCCCGAAGACTTCTCGAACCTTGGCATACTCGACAGCGAGTTCCTGAGCCTTCACCGCGACCCCGATGCACGCGGCGGCGTATGGGATACGCCCTGCAGAGAGCTTGTCATTGGCGACAGAGAAGCCTCCGTTGACCTCACCCAGGACATTCTTGCCCGGTACGCGTACGTTCTCGAACTGCAGCTCGGTGGCATAGTGCCCCGAACGGAGCGTGTGGATCACTCGACGCACATGGAACCCTTCGGAGTCCGTATCGACGATGAAGCACGTCACGCCCGCGCGGCCGGAATCGGAATCGCCGGTCCGGGCGAACACCAGCGCGTAGTCGGCCTCTGCGGCCGAGCTGATCCACATCTTCGAACCGTTCAGGATCCAATCGTCACCGTCGCGGATCGCCTTCGTACGAATCGATCGCGCAGGGTCGCTACCGCCCGAGGGCTCGCTCAGAGCGAAGCAGCCCCTTTTTTCACCTCGCGCCGTCGGGACCAGATACCGCTCCTTCTGGTCTGGGGTAGCGTTCGCCAAGCCATTGATCGCGGGTTCGCCGAAGACGTCGTAGCACGGTGCGTACAGCCCGGCCCGGTGTTGCGACATCTCGATGGCCAGCAAAGTTCTCGTAACAGTGTCGAGTCCAGGTCCGCCGACCTCCTCGGGCATGTCGATATTGAACAGCCCCATCTGCTGAACACGCTTGGCCAGCCGTTCGTGATCTGCGGGCGGCAAGCGGCTTTCATCCGGATCCAGCTCCAGCTCGAGCGGGACGATTTCGTCGCGCACGAACCGGCGAACCATCTTGACGAGTTCCTGCTGCTCGGGTGTCGGACGAATGATCACTGGACTTCCTCGGCTTTCAAAGGGGTCCCGGCAGGGAAGGGACGGAGGCGGCCGGGTGCTCGCACTCCGCGGTCGGCAACCATCGATGGCAGGCACCCGAAGGTGGCTGTATGGCTCATGAGCAGCTCGTCGAAACGAGACATGTACTGGGCGTTGATCTCGACACGGAACTGCCGGGGTGTCTCGTCCGCACCGAGAATGTCGAGGAGGACACCGCGCAGGCCGAACGTCGAACGGCCACCCGCGTAGCCGATGTCCACGATGGTGCCGTCGATGCGGGCGATCTCGTATACACCGAGGCTGGCCGGCACCGTCCTCACCTCTTCGAGGTTCAGCGGCCTCCAGGGCTTGCTCAGCACGGGCCTCATGCGACGACCTCGGCTCGGTCAGTCAGTACGAGGGACTTCGGAATGTCGACCCAACGGGCACGAATGAATTCGCCGAGCCCCTTGGCCTGAGCGTCGATTCGCACCGACGAAGCGACACCCTCACCGAGCAGTCCGCGGACGACGAAGTTCACCGACCGGATCAGAGGCAGCTCGGTGCGGCTGATCTCGAATTCGGCGGCTTCTGGAAGGAGGCGTCTGAAGGCGGCTTCGTCGATGGTGTGGACCAGCCAATCCCAGGCTCTGTCCGATCGCGCGAACAAACCGACGTTCGCGTTGCCGCCCTTGTCTCCCGACCGCGCGCCGAAGAGGGCGCCGATGGGAACCCTGATCGTCGCTTCATCGGCCCAGCGGTTCTCGGTGGGCCGTTCGGCATCGTCGACCGTGGGGTACGGGGCACGAGGCGGCACCGGCGCGACCACGCTGGAACCGTCCGGCAGCACGACCGACTGCACGGCGTCGACAGCCGGAATCAAAGCCGGCCAGTAGACTCCGTAGGCGCTCGCCCGGCGGTGGCCGTCGCCTTCGATGAAGAATCCGGCGTAGTTCGCACAGGCCAGTGATACGGCCGCATCGAAAACGCGGCGGCCCAGCAGGGATGGATCGCTGTGCTTCAGCGTGACCACGAGCCGCGACAGGGCATCCAGATTGAAGACCGGGTCTGTGCCCTCGGATTTCAGCAGCTGGATATCTACCTCGTCGAATTGCTCTCGACCGCCGAGCTGTTCGAAGAAGCCGTCGATCGCGAGCTGCGCTTTCTGGTCGACGTCCAGCCCTGTGATCATGAACGTCACGCTCTGCCTGTACCCCCCGACGTAGTTCAGGCACACCTTCGTCATGTCCGGTGCCGGATAGCCCCGGGCCCCCGAGATGAGTACTCGGTCGGGGCCGGCCTGATCAAGACTGACGCTTCGAAGGTCCACGACCACATCGGGATTCGCATACAACGGACCGTCGATCTCGTACAGCAATTGCGAGGTCACCGTCTCAACGGTGACCGCACCGCCGGTGCCGCTGTGCTTTGTGATGACCGACGAGCCATCCCGATGAAGCTCGGCGATGGGGAATCCAGGGTGCCTCATGTCGGGGATCTCGTGAGAGAACGAGAAGTTCCCCCCGGTTGCTTGCACCCCGCACTCGATCACGTGTCCCGCGACAACCGCGCCTGCCAGGCGGTCCCAGTCGTCGTGCGCCCAGTCGAACGCCCAGGCGGCCGGACCCACGACCAGCGCCGCATCCGTCACTCTCGGCGTGACTACGATGTCGGCGCCTGAGCGCAATGCGGTGGCGATCCCCCAGCCTCCGAAGTACGCGTTGGCCGTGACCGGCAACGACGTAATGTCCGAGAGCGGAGCGCCGGTATCGAGGTGTGTGAAGGCGTTGCCAGAGGCCTGGAGAGCGGGCAGCCGGTCCAGTAGATCGTCCCCGGTGACGTAGGCGATCGCCGGTCGCAGACCGGCCGCAGCAGAGAGGTCGTCGAGCGCGCGAGCCAAGCCGGCGGGGTTCAGCCCCCCGGCGTTGGCAACAATCTTGATCCCACGGTCGAGGCAGCTGCCGAGCACTTCCTCGACCTGCCTCAGAAACGTTGTCGCGTAACCCGCGTTGGGGTCGCGTACCTTGTTCTTCCACAGGATGAACATCGTCAATTCAGCCAGATAGTCGCCGGTCAGGACGTCGATGTCACCGCCCTCGACCATCTCGCGGGCCGCGGAAAAGCGGTCGCCGAAGAATGCCGAGCAGTTGGCGACCAGTAGTCGCTCACGCATGTCTTGCTCCTTCGTTCAGGGGAAGCAGGATCGATGCGGTCGCAGGGACGCACACCTCTCCATCCGATCGCCGCGTCTCGCGTACCTCGACGCGAACCAGCCCGAATGCTTCGTCGAATTCTTCTTTGCCGACCACTTCGATCGCGCAGGTAAGCGCATCGCCCGGTACAGCGAAGCGCCGGATCGAGACATCGAGCTCGCTCACGCGCCCGTTCGGACCGGCGAACTCGGCACACGCCTGGGCGACGAACGCCCCGTGCAGGTGCGATTGGACCAGGACGTCGGGATAGCCCTCACTGGCCGCGTAGGCCTGGTCGTAGTGGATACGGTGTGGATTGCCCGTTGCCGCGCTGTAGCGGAAGAGCTGGACATGGGTCGGGGTCCGATGAAAGTCCTCGAAAACGTCACCGACGGATACGTCGTCGAACAGGCGAGAGATCGTCGTCATCACGCGGCCTCGCGGACGAGGATCGTACGCCTACACGTCATGATCGACTCACCTTCACCTGTCTGGAATCGGTTCTCGTAGACGACGACCAACATGGGTCCGCTCCGGGTCCGCCGCAGCATCAGGTCATCGAGGCGGGTCTGGCATCGCACCCGGTCCCGCCCTTGGAGCTCGGTGTGAAAGGTCATCGCCTCACCGCCACCCATGAGCCGGTAACCGGAGCTCGGAATGCCCGGTGAGAGAGGATCGTGGACCGTCCCGTCCGCACGGAGATCACGTTCGTCGCCGCCATCGGTCCAGTCGACGATCGAGGGCAGCAGGTTGACTGGGGCCACCACCGATCGGAAGCCCAGCGAGCGCGCGTGCTCCTCGTCGAAATGGATCGGGTCGGTTGCTCCGATCGCCCGCGCGTAACGCTGGATCAATAGAGGCGTCACTTCCCCCAACTCGACCACGGATACTGTTTCCTGATGACGGCGGAGCCTCTCGACGAGGTCCTCGTCCACTGCCAGCTTCTGCACGTTCAAATCACTCGCTCTTTCCGAAGTACCGCCAACTCATCGGCGGACATCCCTAGTCGCGTGCGTAGGATCTCTTCGGTGTGCTCCCCGAGCAACGGTGCTGGAGAGGGCGCGGCGCTACTACCCTCGGCGAGCCGGATGGGTGAGCCGAAGACCCACTGCTCCCGGCCGTCCTCGAGTTGCAGGGGCGTCAGGATCCCGCGCGATCTGATGTGCTCGTCGTCGAAGAGACTCTGCAATGCCTTGACGGGTGCGCAAGGAATCTTGGCGTCCTCCAACGCCGAGATCACCTCGCCGGTCGTGAGACCGGATGACCAGCCGGCCACGAAGGCATCGACCTCGTCGATCCGTTTCGCTCGTGCATCGTTCGACCCGAAGCCCGGGTCATCGGCCAGTCCTGGGGCGGCGATCAACGCGCACAACGATTCCCAATGCCGGTCGCTGATTCCGATGATTGCCACCCACCCGTCCGATGTCGGGTAGACGTTGTACGGCGACACACCCAACCCTCCGTGCCGATTGCCGGTACGTTCGGGCACCGTTCCGCCGCTGTCGAGATAGCCGGCAAGATTCGAAGCCAGACTCGGAATTACGGCATCCTGCATGGCGACCTCGACGTGATCACCGAGGCCGGTCGAACCCCGCTGCACCAAGGCGGCCAGAACGCCCGCCGCGAGGTGCGCGCCGCCCATGAAGTCGGCGACGGCCATACCGGCCTTCACTGGCGGCCTGTCCGCGAAGCCGGTGACGGCCATCAGGCCGGTCGTTGCTTGGATCGTGAGGTCCATCGCCTTCAAATGCGCGTTCGGACCGGAGCTCCCGTAGCCGCTGCCTGACGCAAAGACGAGTCCGGGGTTGATCTCGCGCAGGACGCTGTAACCGAGTCCTAGCCGATCCATCGTCCCCGGGGCGTAGTTCTCGACCAGAACGTCAACATGGGCCACCAGCCGCTTCAGAATCTCGCGACCCTCACCGGTCTTCAGATCCAAACGCACACTTCGCTTTCCGGCATTCAGTAGCGCGAACGCGGCAGTCGGTTCGTCGGTCTGCCGGAGCCGTACCGCCTCACCGCCCGGCGGCTCGATCTTGATGACGTCGGCACCGAGGCGCGCGAGGAGCATCGAGCAGTAGGGACCCAGGTACACCTGACCAAGGTCCATAACCGTGATGCCACTGAGCATAATTTGTCCTTATATACGTTCACTCGTCCGTTATTACGGACTTAACCACAGCACCGAACATCTACGCAAGGGCGTGAGACGTGACCCTCCCACCAGCCGCCCGCAGCGCTTCCGCATCGTCTTGCAGTAGTGGCGCCGCGCGTATATACATTCACTCGTACATATCAAGGGACGATGAGGTGCGACAGCTCTCCGATACCGTCCGCACCCGTCCGCATGCCGACCTTGGATGTTGGGTCCGCTCGGACTATCCCGGTGAGCGACGCACAGGAGGTCAGCCATGAAAGCAGTGAAGGTCAGAGGGAACGATGAGTTGCGAGTCGAAGCCCTTGTCCTACCGCTCCCCCACCTGAGCGGCCCCTTCGACGCAGACCTGTACCGGCGACGCGCACGCGGCGAATTGCCGCTGGTGGTTCGCGATTATGTACCCGTCACCTATCTGCGTTCGATCGTTCTCAGCGGCGGAGCCATCGCGGCGCCTGTCGCCGACCATCTCAGCGGGCTGGTCTTCGTCGCCACGGGTTGCCTGCGCATGCCCACCCCGAGCGGGGACACAGAGATCCTTCCGGGCGACATCGGCCTCCTCGACATCGGACCGGGTGGGGCAGCGCAGATCACCGCCGAACCGGACACGCGACTAGTCCAATTCGATCTGGACGGACCGGTCGAGCGTGCGGGCGAGTGGGCCACTGCGGATGCGGTCGCCACGCTGCCGGACCGCAACGGCCCGAACTTCAAGCAGATGCGCAAGGGAGTCGGCGACGCGGCCTACTTCCACGACTTCGACGATCTGTTCCCCGCGGAGCCGGATGTCTGGTCCCGGGCCCGACCGACCGTCGGCCTTCACTTCGGGGACTTCGCCGACCAGGAGTACATCGGCATGCACCCCGAGGTCGTCAACCAATTGGTCCTGGTCCTGACCGGTTGCCTGGAACTGCAGGTGGGCGGAGGCCGCATCGAGCGGTTCCAAGCGGGCGACGTCGTACTGGCGGCCGACAAGACCGGTGAAGGACATATCGATCGGTTCCGCGGAAGAACTGCCCTCGCGAACATCGTCCTGGACGATGCAGTCCTGTGGCCGATTCCGACCGCCGAGCGATAGCGATACATTTGTTCCAGCAGGTTCGATTCCTGCCCGGGGTGCACAAGGGGTGTTGACAGGTTCGGCTCAGCAGATCGTTGACAGTTTCAGGACATGCTGGACGAATCGGTTCACAGTTTCGGGGCGTGAATCTTGGCTTTCCAACGTCGGATCGGGACGTCGGTGATGCGTGGATAGATGCCGATTTCGGCACCATCGCAGGTGACGCGAAAGTGGGTGTCTTCGGCGTGGACGGTGACGATTCGTCCGGCGTAGGTGCGGCCGACCCGCAGGTTCTGGCGGGCGACCATGATGACTCCGTTGCGCGGGACTTTCCGCTGGACGCTTATCGGTCCGGGTGCCGGTGCTGGCAACGGGGTGGTGACGACACGAGCGCCTCGGAGCTTGGCGCGTTCCTCGACCGGCATCGGCGCGGGAAGCGTCTTGGCGAGTACGCCGTCGTGGACGGCGTGCAGCAGGTGCCCGTCCAGGCGCAGAACGATCCTGCGTTCGGCGAGTTCCGGGCCGATCTTGACCCGATGGTTGCAGATGCCCACGACGCCGTTGACGTTGACCGACCGTTCCAGCTCGATGACCGCAGCCGCCGGGAACCGCTCGACACGTCGCGCAACCGTGGCACCGGGTGGTGGACCCGCCGGCCGAGCGCCGCGCATGGCCAGCTGGTGGAGGTCGTCGACCGTCAGATTGGAAGGAACGGTCTTGATCAACCGACCGTCGACGAGGACATGAACGCTGTGCTGATCTGCCCACACGTGTGCGATCTGGCCGGCCAGATCCGACCGGCGTCGCCTAGTTCGCGGCCGAGTTCGGCGGCTCCCATGGTCTGGCCGATCCGTTCAGGTGGGCTCGTCGCGGCCAGGTGCGCGAATCCGAGGGGGGTGATGAGTCCGGTACCGGCCCCGATGATGACCGCAGCGCACACCGTCCCCGCTGTTGCGGGCAGGGCCGTGGCGATGGCGATCCCGATCGCGGCCAGGAGCAGCCCGGCTGCCATACCGGATCGATCCTGTAGCCGTCCGGTGTCGCGGGCGCGCCCGGCGCGTGGTTGAACGAGCGCGGCGGTGGCGGCGAGCAGCGACACGACAGCGCCGGTGGCCAGCGGTCCCAGGCCGTGGCGGGCACCGATCGCGGGCAGGAATCCGACCCCGACCGCGAGCGCGGCGGTGGCTCCGGCCAGGGCGGCCGTCGGGCGCAGGAACGGGCCGCTGGTGAGGCGGCGGGCCAGATCCAGCACGGTCTGACGGGTTTTCGGCAGCACCTCGACAGCAGGCACGGCGAGCGCCGCCCACACCGCGACCCCGACCGCGAGCACCGCGAGGGCGGTGAACAGCAGGCCGTAGCCGCCCGCGGCGACGAGGATGCCGCCCAGCAGTGGGCCGAGGGTGTAGCCCAAGCCTTTCCATGCGCCGTAGCTGCCGAACGCGTGCCCGTGTCCGCCGGCCGGGGTGAGCCGGGCGACCATCGCCCCAGCGGCTGGGGAAAACGCGGCCGCGGCCGCGCCTTGACCGAACCGCGCGACCCCGACCAGGCCTGGATTGCCGACCAGCACGAACGCCGCGGACGCGACCGCGAACACCACCAGCCCGCCGAGCAGCACCGGCCGAGCCCCGACGCGGTCGGACAGCGTCCCGAAGACGGGTTTGAGCAGCACCTCCGCGCCGTCGTAGACGGCCAGCAGCAGCCCCAGGGTGAGCAGGCTCGCGTGCTGTTGTCCGGTGTATCCGGCGAGGCTGGCTGCGATGCTTTGCGCTCCGAACGCGGTCACGAACCCGGCCGAGTACAGCGGCAGCAGCCGTGCCCGTCCTGTACCGGTCCGGGTACCGGGGATAGCAGTCATCACGATTCTTGCTGCGCGGCAGCGAGTTCGGCTGCGGTGTCGGTGAGCAGTATGCGCAGCGGAGTACGAGCGAGCAGGGCCAGCAACCGTGTCACGAGCGGTCGTGCCAGGTAGAACCCGACAAGGCTGACCGCAGCCCCGAGAGCGAGTCCGGCGAGGACGTCCTGGGGATAGTGCGCGGCGATGTACACCCGAGCGAACGCCATCACGACCGCAGCCACTGCGGCGAGCACCGCGAGTCGCCGGTGCACCAGCCACAGCCCGGCCGCGGCTGCGCCGGCCATGACCGTGTGGTCGCTGGGGAACCCGGCATCGGTGTTGCAGTGCAGGATCACGATGTCGTGCAACGCATTACACGGGCGGGTCTCGTCGACTGCGGCGGCGATCGGCTAGTTGATCACCAGCGCGATCAACATGCCCAGCGGCGCCCACACCGCCGCCACCATCGCAGCGGGATCGGCGTCGCGGCGGGCGATCCACCATCCGGCCAGCAGCAGCACCGCGAAAAGCACGACACCGTCATTGGCGTAGCCGGACACGATCGGATGCAACCACGGGGTATCGCGGGCAAAGTCGTTGATGTCGTAGAAGATTCGTGTGTCCACGCTCATCGGGGTTCCCTCGGGTCCAGCGGTCGGTTACATCTGGTGCAGGGCCTGGAAAACCCGCTCGGTGTAGTCGGCCAACCGATCGGCGCAGTGCTCGAGCCGCTGCCCGGCCTCGGCGGCCGCGGGGGCACCGAACACGTCGCGGGCCTTGATGTCGCGATGCCAGCGCCGCAGCCGTTCCAGGCTCTGCTCCTCTTCCTCGAGCTCAGCCATCGTGAACTTGGCCTTGGCGATCTCCTTGTCGATCTCGGCATCGAACCCGCCGCAATCAGCCAGGAACTCCGCCCACTCCTCGCTCCGCTCGGCGGTGAACATCGCCTCCAACCGCATGGTGTCGGTCTCGGCGTGGCCCGATGCATCGAGCACCAGCACCTCACCCTCGCCGCGTCGAGCCAGCTCGATCACCCGCGCGACCCCGTCGGCGAACACCGGGACATCGGGCACCACCCACACACCCTGGCCGACCTGCAAAGCACCCACACGGCGCAGTTCACGCCACACGGCCACCCGATGCCGCGACGGCTCGGTCGGCACCCGGACCAACAGCACCAGCCACCGCGCCACCGCTCGATTCTCTGTCACGACACGAAATGTAACAGACGTTACTTTAATGTTGGTATCGGAGGACACATCGTCGCGTAGGGATGAAGTTCCAGGCGCATTCGCGAAATTCCACAATAGATAGATCGATCTAGTATTGTGCCTCTGGCACCGAGGCCGCATCAGCGCCTCGCCGGAAGTCACGTGATCAGGAAGCACAGGAAGCAGGGAAGATCGATGGCACTACTGGATGGAAAGATCGCAGCCGTCACCGGGGCGGGAAGCGGTATCGGCGCGGCTTCGGCCACGTTGATGGCTCGCGATGGCGCCGCGGTCGTCGTCTCGGACATCAATACCGCGGGCGCCGAAGCCACCGCCGCCGCAATCACCGAAGCCGGTGGTCAGGCCGTGGCCATCACTGTCGACATCGCCGAAGATGAGCAGATCGCAGCCATGGTCGAACTCGCAGTCGAGACCTTCGGCGGACTCGACATCCTCCACAACAATGCCGCGCTCGTCGACCCGAATTTCATGCGGCACGACACGACCGTCGAAGACATGGACGTGGAAGCCTGGGACCGCGTGATGGCCATCAACGTCCGCGGGCCGATGCTGGGATGCAAGCACGCAATCCCGGAGATGAAGAAACGTGGCGGGGGATCGATCATCATGACGTCGTCGGTCGGGGCCCACCACGCGACCGTCAACCAAACGGCGTACGGCGTGTCGAAAGGCGCGATCGATTCCTTGATCAAGTACGTCGCCACCGGCTTCGGCAAGCATGGGATCCGTTGCAACGGTATCGCTCCCGGCGTCGTTCTCAGCGAAACAGCCTTTGCCTCCCTCCCGCCGGCCATGCGCGACATGCATCTCCTGGCCCAGCCGACGAAGCGACTCGGCGTGCCGGACGACATCGCAGAAATGGCGGTCTTCCTCGCCTCCGACAGGGCCGCCTACATCAACGGCGTGACCATTCCCATCCACGGTGGGATGACGATCATCAACCCGCATCAGGTCGAGCTGTGGGCGCACGCGGAAGAGCTCGTGCCCTTTCCCGAAGCCCGGTGAGGATTAGGTGTACTGACCATGGACGTCGGTGACGGCGTGGCGAGCTGACATGGCGAAGACCTCCGAGTGAAGTGCGAGCTGTCGAGGAACGCATTCACTTCCGGAGGTCTTCGTGTCCCAACGTAATACCCCGTTGTCGGAGTTGGGCCGCCGAACGGTTCCAAGTCGCACCCACCACCGCCAAACGTTCGCCGTTCGGAAAACGATTTTCGAACAGTGGTCTGCCTCAGCCACAGACGATCAGCCGGGTCAACTGTGGCTTCGTAGTACACCCGTCCCGCGATGAGCTGTTGCGGCAGGATGATGCTGTGCCGCAACGAGACCCGAAACTAACGATCCGCACCGGCAACGATTCCGGCGAGCCGCTCGCGCCCGGGCGGTGGTCACCGCGCCGGCGGTTACGGACCATCGCACTCACGACGACTGTCGTGGCCGTGACAGGTGCCGCACTGGCCATCTCCTGGGTACGGGCGCACACTGCTCATCCGCACTCCAACACCATCTGAGGTTCACCCCGAACGGTGGACAGTTGGTTAGGCAGCTTCCGTTGTAGCTGTCAGGGATTGCTCATAGCGCAGAGGGCTGAGCATTCCGATCGCGGAGTGGCGTCGAGTACTGTTGTACCAGTCTATCCAATTGCCAACTGAGGCAACGAGTTCGGTCTTCGTTGGGTAGACGTGCCGGTAATAGTGCTCGTGCTTGAAACTCGACCAGAACGATTCGGCAGGACTGTTGTCCCAGCAGATCCCGGTCTCACCCATCGACCGCCGAAGCCCGTGTCGGGGCACAGGCTTTCGCGGTAAGCCTGGCGGTGAACTCGCCACCGCGGTCCGAATGTAGCACCGTACCCTCGGGGCGGTAACCACGTGCGGCCACCGCTGCGTCGATGGCGGCGGTGACCATGTCAGCGCCGATATGGTCGGCGGTGATGTGGGCGAGCACGCGGCGGGAACGCCCGTCGCGGATCGCGCACAAGAACATGTCACCTTCTCCGCAGCTCAGATAGGTGATATCGGTCAACCAGACGGCATCGAGACGGCCCTGATCGAAGGTCCGGACCACCAGATCCGGCGGGAACGATACGGCCGGATCGACCATCGTGGTGCGGACTTTGAAGGTGCGCGGGCTGATACCCTCGATCCCGATCTCGGCCATGATCTTGGCGATGGTCTTGGCGGTGACCGTCTCGCCGCGCTCGCGCAGCTCCGCGGTGATCCGTGGTGACCCGTAGGTGCCGTGCGAGTCGGCGTGCACGTCGAGGACCTTCACCGTCAGGTCCGCACGTCGCTGTTGTCGCGAGGTGAGTTCTTTTGCAGCCCTGCGGTTTCGCCACTGATGGAAGCCAGATGCCGATACGTCCAGCAGGCGTGCCATGCGGTGATGGAGAACCTGTGCGATGCCTGCCCGGTGCCGGCGATCTGGGTGACATCGGGGCAGGCGTACTTCGCCATCAGAGCGAACCGTTGCGGTTGTTCTGCATCGCGGCAAAGTACGCCGAGGCTTTTTTCAGGAACCCAATGTCTTTGTCCTGCTCGGCAACTCGCCGCCGTAAGGCCAGTAGTTCGGCGCGTTCGGCCGGATCCAGGGGCGTGTCACCGTGTGCTGCGGCGGCCTCGCTGCGGCGGCGTTCGTCCTTGACCCAATTGCTCAGAAGGCCCTCGTCACGCTGTAATGCGTATTGCCGTGCTCACCGCACATCTCGAATCGATCGACACGATGACCCAATGCAATTGCCTTGTCCAGCAGTCCGAGTCTGGCCAAGGACATCACGCCCGCGTACCAGAGCACGTAACAACCGCCGTATTGCGTGCCACGCGCACTCCTGGCCTCGTATACGGTGGCGTCGAAGCCGCTGTTACGCAGCGCGATCGCTGCACTGGCGCCGCCGATCCCGCCGCCGATTATCAATATTTTTCCGTTACCTGAACGCACAATTCCCTCCGAAGAACGCGAGGCCCGATACCGGGCTCGTCATCGCGCCGATTTCCGTCCTATGAAAAATCGGAACCATTAGCATGCAATATGCGCCCCACACAAGCGGGCTCCGATTTCAAATACATCCAAATACTTGATTTCTCGTCTCGAGCAGAAGTAGAACACCGTTCTACAGTAGCTGTCAACGAATGGTCGGGCTGTTCGCCTTCGTGCTGCGCCTCAGCTGTGGTCCTGGAGGGCGATATAACGGTGCAGCCGACGCAGCGGCGCGGGGGCGTACCAATTGGTCCTGCCCAGGAGGCTCATGGCGGCAGGTACCAGGATGCCTCGGATCAGCAGGGCGTCGATCAGGATCGCCAGACCTGTGCCGAGACCGAACATTTGGATGAAGCTGACCTTCGACACACCGAATGCGAAGAAGCTGACCGCGAGCAAGCCGGCGGCAGTCGAAACGATCCGCCCAGTCTTGGCCAGGCCGTGGATAACTGCGTCGGTCGTGGCCGCACCCTGGTCGCGCAACTCCTTGATGCGACTGGTGAGAATTACCTCGTAGTCCATGGACAGCCCGAACGCGACACAGAACAACAGCACGGCCATGGCGGTGTCGGTGGGGCGTGGAGTGAATCCGAGCAGCCCGCTCAGATGTCCGTCCTGGAAGATCCACACCATGGCGCCCAGTGCGGCGGAAAGGCCGAGAGCGTTGAGTAGCAGTGCGCGCAGCGGCTGTACGACGCTGCCGGTGAAGGCGAACAACAGCGCGAACGTGGTCAGGACGATCATCAGAGCGGCGATGGGGAGCCGGGATCCGATCGAGGACTCGGTGTCGATCTGCTGGGCGTCGACGCCGCCGACCAGCGCGACGGTGCCGGCAGGAGCAGCAACGGCACGTACTGAACGCACCAGATCACCTGCCGCAGTGGATTTCTCGTCGAGGTCGCTGGCGACCGTGAGTCGCTGCAAGCGCGGCTGGGCGACGCTGGTCGTCACGCCGGTGACGCCGGGCAGTTGTGATACGCGGGCGGCGTAGTCGGCGATCGCGGATGTTGTTGCGGGACCATCGATCACGACGTCGACGGAGGCATGACCGAAGCCGGCGAACCCGTCGTGCAAGGTGTCAGCCACCTGACGGCTCGCGGCATTGGCGGGCATCACTCGCTCGTCGGGAATGGAGAATCCGACTCCGAGCAATGGACCGGCCACCAGCGCGAGGATCGCGACGACCGGCAGCGCAGCCGCGATCGGACGCCTGGTCACAGCGGCGGCGAGCCGGCCCCAGGCCGGAGCGTCCGAGCCGCGGTGAGCGTTCGACCAGGGCAGCGAGCAGGCATTGACCCTACGGCCGAGAACCGCCAGCAATGCGGGCACGACGGTGAGCGCGCTGATCGCGGCGATGGCGACGACGCCCATGCCCGCGTACGCGAATGACCGAAGGAAGAATTCGGGGAACACCAGCAGTGCGGCCAGCGCCGCGACCACGGTGGTCGCGGAGAACACGATGGTGCGTCCGGCCGTACGCAGCATCGTCGCGACGGCTGCGCGCACGTCCGCGCCGCCGGAGAGCTCTTCGCGGAACCGTGCGACCAGCAGCAGGGCATAGTCCACCCCGAGCGCCAGCCCGAGTGCGGTCGTGAGATTGACCGAATACACCGACACCGCGGTGATTCGGCCCAGTAGGTCGAGTTCGGCGAAGGTCCCCAGGATGGCGACCACGCCGAGGATCAGCGGCACCAGCGCGGCCACCACGCTGCCGAAGGCCAGCACCAGCAGGATCAGGGTGAGGGGGATCGCGATCGATTCGGCGAGCCCGAGGTCTTTGGCGACCTGATCGTTGACGTCGTGTTGCACTGCGGCAGTTCCGCCGGCGCCGACGGTGATCGGCCCGCTCGCCCCCCGGTATCGCTCGACGAGCACGGCGGTACGTTCGCTGACCTGGCCAGCGTCGCCGTCGATGTGCGCGACGACGATCCCGTTGGCGCCGTCCCGAGATTTCATGGCCGGCGCGGCCGTTGTCCAGTACGAGGCGACCTGACTCATCCCGGGCTCCGCGGCCACCCTCTCGGTGAGTTGCCGGGCGGCATCCGCGACGGCGGGGGTGTCCACCGTGCCGCTGTTCGCGTGCACCATGAGCACCAGATTGGTTTGACCGCCGAAGTGATCGTCGATGGCGGCCGCCGCGCGGCTCGATGCCGCGGCCGGGTCGTCGAAACCGCCGCCCTGCAGCTTGCCGAACGCCCCCGCACCCAGGAAGGCGGCAGCGATGAGAATGAGGACACTGAATGCGAGAACCGTACGGGCCCTTCGATATAACAAGCCCCCCAGTCTGCTGGCTCCGTCGATGTCGGGTGTTGGGGCGGACAGGAGTTGGTCAGACATGACTGGCGTTTCCCATCAGGTACGTGGTCGTGCATGGGCCCGGATTCGGGACAGCATCCTTGCTATAGAACAACGTTCTACTAGAGCCCGACGGGCTGTCAACCCGGTCGACCGCGGAAAATCCGAACTCGCCCACCACGCGAAAACCGCTGCGGTCGAGTACATCTCGACCGCAGCGGCTTCGTATTCGAATTATGAACCGGCCCGTGTTGGCACAGGCCGTCAGCGGACGGGATCGAACTGTTCAACCTCGCCAAGGTGCCGATCACACGATATCGGTATCGCGGCAACACGATCCCCAACCCCTGGACCATGGCCGACCACGCCTGACGGCAGATGCCGTGGAGAGCCCGGTGCGTGGAGACACGCACGCCAGGTTCGGCGAGCGGCCCGTAGAAACGGACTGGCGGCAACACCGGCACCGCGCTACGGGCCGACTCAACCAGGAACCCCCGGTCCCTGTCGCGTGAGATACCCAATCGAGCCCCAGGACCGAAGTACATCAGCCTGGGGCTCGCTCGGGGGTAATCGCCCATGTTGATCACACTCAGCATGTTTGACGGCCAGACACTACATGCGCCACACCGGTTATCGCGCCAGCCGTGATCTGCGACACGCACACCGTCCAGTGTCGATTGGCGGCTGCCGGCGTAGTGCACGTCGCAGGCATGGCCACATGGGCGATGCATCAAGGCCCATCGAGCGAGGGAATCCGTCGCGCCCGCGGATTGGGGCTTGCGGGAGGGATTTTGGCCAGGAAGCCCGCCAGCGCTCAGCAACAGGTGCCCGTCGCAAAGCTGAGTCGCCCAGAGCCTGCGGTCAGATCCCTGTGCGACTGGACAGTGCCGACCCCGAATCGAAGAGCGATTTCGGACGATCTATCAGCGTCAGGACGATCAATCAGCGCAGCCTTCTGAGGTTCCTGAAGCTGGAAGAGAAGGACCTACAACCAACTTCAACATGCACAACACAGTTCAGCATACGGCTGGCGCATCAAGTCCTCAGCTCTGTTGCATGAACCCATGACAATCAAGCCTGGTGCGCCCAACGTCTATTCCACCGGGGGTCGTCGCAGGCTCGGGTTTCGCGCGTACGAGCGTCACCAAGAAGGCGGAGGACAGACCAACGCCGCCAGGATGTGTCCGTGGCACAGCAAATGCAATGCATGGCAAGTGATCCCATGGCCAAACTTGCCCCTTCCCGATACCGCCACCGCTGGGCGCTTGTGCGCAGGTCATGAACTCCCTTGCCATCCATGGCTATCTTTTAGCGAACCGAATCCTCTTGCAATGCAAGGCGAAAACAGAATCTTGGAGGGCGCTCCGGTCAACAGCTAGGCCGTAGCAACACCAAAGCGCCCAGCAGGCGAGTACGGGATGTCTAGCCGCGGTGAGACTCCGATCGGCGACAGACGTGAGCACCGCCTGGTCGTGGACAGCGACAGGCGTGAGCCACCGGATCTCCGCAGGCTCAGCCGCGCCGTCATCGCGCTGGCGAAGGAATCCGAACCAGCTGAGGAGGAACAGTGAAAGCTACCGTGACCGCCGATCCAGCCGTCGCGTACCTGCGAGTCTCGGACAAGAAACAGTTGAACACCGCCATCGACATCGACCCGGACGGCAATTCGATTGCGACCCAACGCAGCGTCGTCGAAAAGCGTGCCGACAACCTTCCTACCCGGATCGTCAAGGAGTTCGTCGAGCCAGGAGTATCGGCCAAGTCCGTCGAGAACCGGCCCGTGTTCCAAGAGATGCTGGCCTACCTGAACGAGCACCCCGAGATCAAGTACGTCATCGTCTATGCCCGGTCCCGTGCCTTCCGCAACTACATCGACGCCGCGGTCACCAAGCGCCAGCTCGACAAGATGGGCGTGAAGCTGATCTCGGCTCGGGAAGACTTCGGCGAAGGTATCTACGCCGACATGATGGCCGCCATCACTGACATCTTCAACGACACCCAGAACAGGCTGTCCGGCCAGGACATCAGCATCAAAATGCTGAACAAGGCCATGAGCGGGGGCACCTGCAGCCGAGCCAAACTCGGATACGTCAACACCCGCATACTGTTCGAAGGCCGCCAGGTCAACACCATCAAGATCGACGAAGACCGTGCACCGCTCGTCGTGCAGGCCTGGGAACTCTACCCAACCGGTGAGCACGGCCTCGACGATCTCGAAGCGGCAATGGCCGACCTGGGGCTGACTTCTCCTCCGACCAGCCGCTACCCGGCACAACGACCAGTATCCGCCTCAACCCTGCACAACATGCTGCGCGACCCGTACTACGTCGGCTACGTCACGTGGAAGGGCCAGATCTATCCCGGGCGCCACGAACCGCTGATCAGCCATGAACTGTTCGAACGCGTTCAGGATGTGCTCCGGCAGCGCAGCGCCAATGGGAACCGCGACCGGGTTCACAACCACTACCTCAAAGGGTTCCTGTTCTGCACTCGCTGCCGCAACCAGGGGCATACCTCACGGCTGGTGTTCAACCAGTCGACCAGCCGCAACGGCAGCAAGTACACATACTTCAAGTGCCGCAGAAGCAAAGAGGGGTTATGCGATCTCCCCTACCTCCCAGTCGAAATGGTCGAAGAAGCGGTGGCCGAGCACTATCGCACACTGCAGCTCTCGACATCCTTTGCCACCGAGACCCGAAGGCTCCTCGAAGAAGTCGTCGCCGACGAACACACCACCGTCCGCGACCGACACGCCAGCCTCAACCGTCAACTGAAACAGCTCGACGCCAAGGAAAACCGCCTGATCGACCTGCTCGCCGACGGCTCGATGCCCCAAGCAAAAGTCCGCATGAAGCTCATCGACATCAAGACCCAACGCAAACGCCTCGAAGCCGGGCTCACGAACACCTCCGAAGAGCTCACCATCGGCGCGGGAGTGCTCCGCCACGCCTTGGACCTCGTTGCCGACCCTTACGTCCTGTACCGCGACGCCAGCACCGACGTCCGCCGCCTGCTCAACGAAACCTTCTACCAACGCTTCTACATCGACGATCATCACGACACCATCGAACCGACGATCAGCGACGAGAAAACCGACCTGTTCGCCGCCCTCCATCAAGCCGGCCGCGCCTGCACCAGTCCCCCACCGCACAGAAAGCAGACAGAAAGGGGCTTACTCGAACCAGCGAGCGGACGCCGGTTGGAATAAGCCCCTCATGGTGGTTCTAGCTGGGATCGAACCAGCGACCCCTCGCGTGTGAAGCGAGTGCTCTCCCGCTGAGCTATAGAACCGTAGCTCGTCGCTCGAGGCGACTGTCCGGTTCGGGGTCTCCCCCGCTCCGGCTGAGAGAACATTAGCGCGTCCACCCACCGTCATGCCAAATCGGGTGCACCATCGCTCGCTGCGGCGCGCGGTAGCCGACTCGGTCGGTGTCGGCCGCAGCGTCGAATTCCGCTGTAGTGAGGGCTATTTCAGCGGCAGCGACGTTCTCTTCGACGTGGGCGACCATGGCCAGATCCGCAGGAGCGAGCTGACGCTACGGCGAATCGAACAGCTCCGCGACCGCGGCCACCGTGACAGACCGGGTCAGCCAATCCGACAGCCGCTCCAGATCAGCGCATGCCAGAATCCGCTCACGGGCGGCCCCGTCGACCTCGATCCCCCGAGCGGCCAGAACCGTGAGAATCGCCGAAGCCTCCCCCTCGGCCCGGCCTTCGGCCACGCCCTCGGCCTTGCCTTCCGCCACGCCTTCCGCATGACCGATCGCCTGGTGGCGCCGGGCGAATTCGCTCTCCCACTGGTAGTTCTCGACCGAAATCGGCATGATGGCCTCCAGCTCGATGCGGGCTGCCTCAGGCAGTCGCGCGCTGATGTAGTCATAGTAAATCAGGCCCCTCTCGGGCCCGAAGGTCTCGAGCGCCCGCAGCACCATCTCCAGTACCGGGCGCCGCGACTCGTCTTGCACATGCCCAGGAGCTGACAGCAGTACCAGTTCGGGCCATTCTCGCGCTTGGTCCGGATCGGTGACCGGCCCCAACCGCCCCGGCCAGTACGTGATCGGCGTGAAGACGAAACCCGGATGGCCGGTCTCGATCGGTTGTCCGACAGCCGCCGCGACTCGCTCGATCGGACAGTAAGCCAGTAGCACCACCGGACACCCCAACCGCTTGCGCAGGTTGGTCACATACTCGGGCCAGCTCGACCGAATCCGCGCGAGGTCGTCGGCGGTGCAGGTGTTCTGCACCTCCTGGATGATCGCGTATTCGGGCCGCTGCGGGTTGCCGCCGACCAGGGCGACATCCAGGTGCAGCTCGAGCGGTCCGAGGACGGTCACCGTCTCCGGTCCCAACCGCCAGCACGCGTCCTCTGGAACGGGTAGGCCGAAGACGTCACGGGCCACCTTCGCGGCCAACTCCGGTCGCTCCCGAAACCGTTCCAACGGCACCTCGTGGTTGTTCGACGGCATGGCGCGGACGATAAGGGCTATCCCCGCGGCGGCACGCCCTGAACGCGCATCCGATGACTGCCCAGTCCGATTCCCGGCGTGTCCGTGCCCGAGACGAATCTGCCTGTTGCACAGGAATACTGCGCTATTCGAGTACATCACTACACCGCTGGCGCCAAAGCCTCCGATAAGCGCCTCGAAAACGCCGATACCTGGGCGCCAGGTGGTCTCGGGCCGCGACACCGCACTCGCGGATCGCCCGTCCTCGGCGATCGCACCTTCCGAGAAGACCCGCGCCAGGGTAATCGTCTGCACTGGTGGGGCATTCGCGGGCCGCGGTCCGGCCGCACGCCGAAACACGGCCGTATTTTTCTGGATACATGGCGGCGCCTTCGGCCGGTGTAGTTTGCCAGGGTTACGGTGCCCGAGCGATCGGGTGCAGATTCACCACGGAGGATCCAATGAAGTTGCGTATTGCTGGAGTACTCGGCGCTGCCGCGGTGGCCGGGATGGTGGCGGTGCTGGTGCCCGCGACCGCGGGTGCGTCGACCGGCACCCTGGTCTCGAACGGCAGGGTTCTCGTGAACCCGTCCGGTTGCGTCCGGATCATGCTCACCGACCTGGACACGACCACCGTGACGAACTCGACGGATCAGGACGCCACCTTCTACGCCAGCATCGACTGCTCGGGCGATCCGATCGGCACCGTGGCGGCCG
The DNA here is from genome assembly GCF_053601595.1 of Nocardia sp. NPDC004711. NCBI lineage: Bacteria > Bacillati > Actinomycetota > Actinomycetes > Mycobacteriales > Nocardiaceae > Nocardia > Nocardia sp. NPDC004711. The sequence continues at coordinate 51,494 of NZ_JBSGCB010000061.1, forward strand.
GAGCGGCCGGCACGCCCCCGATGGCGGGCAGCTTCTCCATCAACTGACGACTGCCCACCTGGCCAGTGCATCGCGCCTGGCCAGGCTTCGGTTCCCCCATTACCCTCACGGCTCGGGGCAGGGGCGCCGAGGGCATGAAGACGACCGGGAGCGCCGTCAGGGCGCGATGGAACGGTCGTGGCCGCCAAGGCAACTCGGGGCCGGGGGGACCGCCGACGGGGCCAACCGTGGGCGGCCGATAACCTCCGCGCCGGAAACCTGGTGCCGTTTGACCGAAGCCCAGGCGGGTATCGCGAATACGAAACAGATCGCGCCATACCCGGGAGGTCGAGAACCGTGGAAATCGCAAAAGGAACGCGTCTGGTCCCCATCCACGACACCGCGCTCGGTGCTCCCATTCAGGTCACTGCGGTGCGACACAACCCGATTCCGTACGTGGAGGTTCGACCTATCGGCGGCGGCCGGGTGTGTGCGGTATCGCTCAGCGATCTGCAGCGGGATTTCCGCATCCTGCGCAAAAGCGTTTCGGCCGAGAATGATTCGACCAAGGGATAGCTTCTCGGCTCTGGATCAGTCCGCCGTCTCGATACCACATCGCTGCACTGGGTCAGGCTCAATACCACGGTGGCCCGGCTGGACGTCAGACGATCGGCTCGCCGATGTCGGTCGACGGGAAGGAATCCCTTGCGAGACTTCACGTGCGGGCGGTGCGGACAGCGATTGTCGTTCGAGAATTCTGTCTGCCTGAGGTGCGGTGGGGCGCTGGGGTTTCACCCGCTCAGTCGCACCATGCTCGTCCTCGATACGCACGGCACGACCACTGTCGACGGTCGGCGCTGGCGGACATGCGGCAATCTGCAGCGCGCCCGGTGCAATTGGCTGGTCCCAGCGGCAACCGGGGCCGGCGGTGAATTGTGCTCTTCGTGCCGGTTGACCCGAACACGGCCCGCGGACAACGACTCCCCGGCACTCGCCCAATTCGCCGAAGCCGAGACGAGCAAGCGGCGGGTGATCTTCGAGCTGAACGAACTCGGGTTGCCGATCGTCGGGCGAGACGAGGATCCCGACCACGGCCTGGCTTTCGATCTGTTGTCCAGCGCGGGTGAGGAGGTGACGACCGGCCACCACAGCGGGGTGATCACGCTGGATCTCGCCGAAAGCGACGATGTGCACCGCGAACGGCTCCGCGTATCGATGGACGAGCCATACCGGACGCTCGTGGGCCACTTCCGCCACGAGCTCGGCCACCACTACCAGCAGGTCCTGGTGGGCGACGGCCTACGGGAGCCGAGATTCGAAGCACTGTTCGGCGACCCCGACGAGGACTATGCGGCCGCTCTGGACCGGAACTATCGGATCGGCCCGCCACCGGACTGGCCGGATCGGTTCGTGTCCGCGTATGCCGCAATGCATCCCGTCGAGGATTGGGCCGAGACCTTCGCCCACTACCTCCATATCCGTGAAACCCTCTACACCGCAGCAGCATTCGCGATGACCCGGGAAAGCACCCGATCAGAAGTGCGGCTACACGCCAACACCGGTTTCGATCGGCTCATCGAGCACTGGCTGCCACTGTCATGGGCCCTCAACCAGGTCAACCGGTCGATGGGCCACCCCGACCTCTATCCCTTCGTCCTGGCCCCGGCGGCACTGGACAAGATGCGATTCATCCACGAGCTGATCGGCCGCGCAACAGCTTCGGCAACTCGGGGATAGCGTACTCATGATGATTCGGCGGCGACGTGGTCCGCGGGGGCGTCGTCGCCGACACAGACCGACCACAACCGGCGGTAGGGGCCGTCGATCTCGAGAAGGTCGGCGTGGCGGCCGGTTTGCAGCAGACGGCCGTCGCCCATCACGATAATCAGATCGGCGTCGGCGGCGGTGGCCAGGCGGTGGGCCACGACGATGGTGGTGCGGCCTGCGGGAGAGATACTGCCGCACAGCAACATTGCGCCAGGGCAAGGTGCCGTGCTCGACGACGGACCCGGCCGGGCCGTCCACCCAGCCGCCGATGGGCGACACCCAGCCCGATGACGCGTTCGGTCAGCTCGTCCCGCAGCCGCCGCACCTCGGCGGCGGCGGACGCCAGGATCACGTCCGGATCCAGGCCGAGATGCGGCGCCCGATGCGAAAGCCGCACGGTTCCGGCGATATCCAGCACCGCGACCGTGCAATGGTCGGCGGCAATGTGCAGCCCGAGCACCACATTGCCCGCGACGTTCAGCACCAGCGGCGAATGTGGGCGGCCCATCTCGCCCGGCCCGGCCGTCTCCGGCAGCTCGGTCAGCAATCCCGCCGCGGCCAGCGCCCGCACCTGCGAGGTCACGGTCGCCGGCGACAATCCGGCCACGCGGGCGATGACGCTGCGCGGCGCCGTGCCCTCGGCGAGCACGGCACGCAACACCGCCCCCGCGCTCTTGTCCCCGGTCACCATCGATTCCTCATCTCACCCCACCGAGCCGGGACATGATCGATTCCCCGACGGCAGAGTGGTTCGATCGGCGCCATCAGCGCAGCTGAAAACCCTGCGCCGCAAGCTGGTCACGCAGCCGGTCGCGGCCTGTGAGCGCGGCGGCCGAGCCGAGCCGGGTCAGTACCCGGTCGATCCAGGAG
>NZ_JBSGCB010000062.1:0-53404 GCF_053601595.1 Nocardia sp. NPDC004711
CCGAGCACGCAGCCGACCGCACCACCGGCGATGCCACCGACGAAGGTGCCGATCGTGGCACCGGTGCTGACGGTGGAGGCCATACGGTTCCAGGCCGCCTGCTCACGGTCATAGGGGGTCTTCCAGGGCGCGGTGTCCTCATACGGCAACGCCACCGGCTTGTATTGCGCGTGCGCCACATCGAACTGCGGGGTCAGCGTCGCGGTACGGTCATGGATCTCCGCGGCGATCGGGAACACGAAATCGTCGACACGGAACGACAACTGCGTGCCCGCGACCACCGTCCCATCGGCTGCCTCGATCTTGAACACACCGTCGTCGTTCACCAGCGAACCGGCATCGGTCGTGATGATCGTCGAGGTCGGTGTCCTGGCGGCCGTATAGTTCACCACCCCGTTCTCGGGGGCGGGAGCGGGGTCGGCTGTCGCCACGCCGGCGGGCACCAAGGCCACGGTAGACAGGGCCGCGCAGAGCAGAGTTTTCCTCATCATTGTTTCGACTTTCTTCCATGCTCCACTCATGGGAGCTTCTGTTATTTTTTTCTGGCATGAGCGAACAAACGTCGAAATTGGCTGTCGACGCTTCGCGCAAAGTTGACTTGTCGGGATCCGGGGGTTTGGTCGAGGGTTATCGGTGGCGGTCTTGCGGTGGGAGCCGCAATGAGTAACCGATTGGTCCGCGAATATCGAGAATTCTTATTTCCGGTGGCCTGGTGGATTGAACTGGACACTTAGCGGTGTACGTGGGGTAGTTGTTGCCGGTGCTCGATGAGTGAGGTGCGTGTGTCACATGTGGCACGTGCTTGAGCTCGGTGTTTTCAGTGTTGTAGGTGTTCGACCGCTCTGCGGGCCCTGGCCGCCGCAGGTGGGCGATCTGTCCTGCGAGGCCGCGATAGATGCGGAGGAAGTTCATCGCCTTCCTCACCCGGCGAGCGGTAGCGGTGAGGGTCCCTGAGGATTCGCTACCCGGCAAGCAGGAAGGCGATGCGGCCCACGTCCTCGTCCGCGGTGTTGATCAGCAGGGGGTCGGCCAGCGACCGCACGTCGATTCCCTTTTCTTCGACGTCGTGGACGAGGTTGAGCACTGCGCGCAGATTCCGGCCGAACCGTTCGAGGGTGTAGACCACGATCGTGCCGGACGGCGTTGCAGAGGAGGTGATGTGGCGCTTGGAGTTCGTTCTTATCCGAACCAACCTGGATACTTCCACTGAGGCTCGCGATGGCGGACGTGTTGCGGATCAACGGCATTACTGGTGATGTGCATGTATTTGGCAGCTGCACTATTCGGTTCGGTGTGGCGGTTGCTGGCAGGTGTCATCAGGGTCCTGGGTGTGGCCGGAGATCATCATGTCGGTGTGCGGTGCCGGTACGTCGGCACCGTTTACCTCAGCATCGGTCCGAGTTCCTGCCACGCGCCGCGCTTGCAGAGCGGTCGGTGTCCAGCGGCGGTGAGCCTGTATCAGTGACCAGTTACTCGGGGCGTGGCGACTGGTGGTGGCCCAGGTGTTCGAGCAGCAGTTCGGTGGCGATGGCGACTCGCAGGGCTCCGGGCGGCAACTGACGTCAGTTCCAGAGTCGTCGGTCCTGGCGTAGCCCGAGCGGTGGGCGAGCGAGAGTACGCTGGCTTCGATCCGTCGCAGGTGCCGCAGCGCTTGAGCGTCGGGCTCTGTCTCGAGATCCGGGGGTCGGGTGATCGGGCGAATCGTGGTCGCCACCGGGTCGGGTGCAGAGGGGCGGGAATGGCCGTCGTTCCTGTTCTGAACGAACTCGGCCAAGGCGGCCAGGTTGTCGTCCAGTTGTTTTCCTACCTCCATCAGTTGGCGGCGTTCAAAGATCTGCGAATTCTGATGCCTGAGTTCGGATGCCGTCGCGAGACTTCGCAGATGATAGGCGCAGGTTTCCAACACCCCCAGGATGTAGCGCACGCGGCTGCGCTGGGTACGCAGCGGGCTGGCTGGGTGGATGAGCGGCTGCACCGCAGTGCGGTATGCGTCTAGAGCGGTATCCAGTTCCCGCGCGGCGTCCAGAGGATTGGCGCTGGGCCCGCCGGTGATGTGTGTGACCACCTCGGTGATCACCTCGCGCATGTGCTCGAGCACGTGCGCCAACTTCTCCTCCGTGCGGCGGCGGGTGTGCGCCGGTAGCACCAGCAGCGCCGCGACCAGGCCAGCGGCGATTCCCAGCGCCGTTTCCTCGATCCGCAGAATGAGCACGGCATCGCTGTAGGTTCCCAGCAGCGCGTACAGCAAGCCGACCATCGAGGTGATCAGCAGCGACATCAGCAGGTAGGACACCGACGCAATGAAGAAAGCGCCGAACATGCAAATGATCATCAGGGCGAAGGTTGCGGTGGTGTGGCCGGCAACCAGCGCAACGAGTGCGGTCCCGGCGGCGACACCGGCCATCGTCCCGAACAGGCGTCGGTAGCCCTTGATCAATACCTCGCCCAGCGACGAGGTGTTGATGAAGACCACCCAGCAGGTGATCATCGCCCAGTACCAGTGATCTGCGGAGACCAGCTCACCGCCGACGATGGCGATCGCCGTTCCGACGGTGACCTGGAACGCCGCCCGAGTTGTCGGCCGCCGGAATCCGGTCGGCTGATCGTTGTCGGCTTCGTCGGCTTGCGTGGCGGCGTCTTCGGCTTCGAGTTCGGCGCGGCAGCTCGCGGTCTGCTCTCCTTCTCCTCCATCGTCTTGGTGGGTTCCCAGGGCGAGTCGCAAGCCCAGCATGGCTCGGGCCAGCTCGCCGAGGGCGCGGTAGACCTCGCGCATGGTGCCGGTGATCTGTGTCGGCAGGTGCTGTTCGTTGCTGTAGCCGAGCAAGCGGTCGCTGATCATCGCGGCGGGTTCCGTGCTGGAAGTCGTTGTTCGGGCGACCAGCAGACGCAGATCGCGCAGTTCGTCAAGCAACTGGGCGACTGCCGGGTCAGCGGGCTCGTCTCGGCCGGCCCTTCCGCCGTATACCGGTGCGGAGCGCAGCGTGCCGGGCAGATGTAGCGCTAGCGTGCTGAAACCGTCGGGCTGCGGGTACAGGGCTCGCAGCAATAAGATGGCTGTTTGTTCAGCAGCGACCTCCGCTTCGGCGATGCGCCGCTGCACCAAGCGGGCGGTGCGCTGATCTTCGATGCCGATCTCCAACCAGGGCTGGATCAACAAAGCAGCCTGGTGCAGCCGTGCTGATCGTCGATGCAACACACATATCGCCCGATCAGCGGCAGGTGAGCTGGGCTGCGCACGAGCCACGTCGATCATTGCGTCGATCATCGCTCCCAACCGGGCGCGGAAGGCGCGTCTGTGCCGCTTTAGGGTGCGCTGCGGTGTGGCACGGACGATGCCGAAACGAACGAGCCCGGAGCAACCGATCGCGAGGACGACCACGACGCAGATGCTGGGTATCTGCGCCAGCGTGGCATGGACGAACTGAGCCATGAAGAAATGCTGAAAAGCGAAGTCGCCCAAGCCGCTGCCGCGCGGTCCGTACCGTCTCACGTACATCGCGGAGAAAATGAACAGCAACAGAACGAGATCCGAGGCAATGCGATAGGGCACCAGTACCGAACCCAGGATCAGCGCCACGACGCTGACCGGCACCCCGACAACGAGAGTCACCGCCTGATCACGCGAGCGCGGGTCGCTGACGGTGAAGCCCGTGACCATCGAACTCCACGCTGCGGCCACCAGAATCGATGCCGGAGGGCCGATTACGGCAAGGACCATCAATGTGAGCAGGACACCGCCGACGGTGGTTGCCGCGCCGCACAGGCGGACAAGACCGGGATCGAAAGCACTGAAGCAATCCCACACCTCATTGCGCATCCATCGCACGTTCGAGCGGCGATAGCCCACGCGGTGCCCGATTTGGCCCGCCACCGTCACGCGGACGCGGCCGGGCGCTTCAAGTCGGTCGCGGTGGGCGCGCGGAATTCGCATCGGGGTGATCGGCCGGGCCCGGCCTGGAATCGAAGGTCGATCGCGCCGTGGAACTGGCTGCGGCGTGTCACTCGCCAACGACCTCACACCGCTCGGGAGCGGTACCTTTGAATACCTCGACGGCAAGTTCGGGCTTGTCAGTGATGACGGCATCGATGCCGAGCACGACAAGCTGTTCGAGGGCGGGCCGATCGGTTGGAGTGCCGAAACTTGACAACGGCGCGGCGACTGCGATCGTCGAAAACCCTTCGGCACGAACATTTTCGAGGATGTTCGGCTCGTAATCCTTCGGTAGCACTCGTATCCATCGTGCGCCGACAGTCTGCGCGGCCGTCATGCTGTCGGCGCCATCAGGAAAAAAGGTCCCGATGCTGGCGTCCGGAGAACGGTCGCGGATCAGCGCCGCGATGGAAGGCGTATACGCCGAAAACAGGCTGCGCTCCAAGGCATCGTGATTTTTGACCGCGCCGACAAATCGATCGATCTCGCGAGCTCCAGCGAACTTTACGTCGACGATAATCGGGGAATTCTCCGTCAACGCGAGGAATTCATCGAATTCGAGTAGATCCGGAAAGATCGCACGAGCATCGGACAGTGAAACCGAATCCACGCGCTCAGGCCTTCCGCACAGGCGGAGAAAATCGTCGTCATGAAAGCAAACGATGTGGCCATCGGCGGTCAGATGGACGTCGGTTTCGAGGATATCGGAACCGACGGACATCGCCAGTTCAAACGACCGCGCGCTGTTCTCGATCGCGAGATCGGGTGCGCCCCGATGCCCGATGACAGCCGGTGCGGCCCGATGCGTGCGAGCTTCCAACCAAAACGACATAAGCTTTTCCCATTCAATAAAGGCTGTAATAGACGTGTAGGCGACGAGCGCCGCTGCACAAATCGGTACTTAATTATTTCGATAGAGGAGCGGGCGCTGGCAACAGCGTTCGGTAGACGATCGACAGGGTCCGGCTTGATTTTTCCGTGCACCCCGCCGGTTGTGCGCCCGAGTACCAGTCGCCGCTGCGACAACATATAAGGAGCACGTCGCGCAGGCTGTCCTGGTGTGTGGCCTGCGCTCGGCGCAGCGACTGGCTTGGACGGCGAGCCGCGCTGGCCCGCCCGGCCCAGCGGTGTCGGCTGCGCCGGGCAATCTAGGCGCGGCGGTCGACCTGGGGTGAGTCAGGTTTCCCGGTGTCGTGATCGCTGTCTCGGCTCGGCGTGCCAGACCGCGTATGTGGCCTCGTCTGGGACCTGGAATGGATCGCTGACGAGGTAGGACTGTTTGACGCGTCGCCCAGGCCGTGTTGGATGCACGCGACAACGCGTTTGGCCAGGGGGGTGTCGGCGGCGAAGATCGCGCTCCAGCGGCGGGTGAGGTCGGTGTCGAATTCGATAGGGCGGTCGTGGAGGTCGTGGAGGGAGCCGATGCCGAGTCGGTGGAGTGTGGCGGCGAAGCCGAGGTCCACGAGGCGGTGGGTGTCGCTGCCGGGGTCGGCGAAGGCGTGGATGGCGCCGTCAGCGACGAGCGCGGTCTCCAGGGTGGTGCAGGACAGGATGCGGACCCGCTTCGCGGCCGAAGCCACCGCCCACCATCCGCGGCCGGCGGGCTTGTCAGTGTGGGGCCGCAGGAGGTCGACGGCCGCGTCTTCGAGCGCCACTTTCCGTTGCGGTGTGAGCGGCTTGTGGTTGGGGCCGTAGGCGCCCTTGTCGGAGGCGTGCCACATGCGTCCGGTGTCGAGCCAGCAGGTAGCGGCCTGTTCGAAACGATCGTCGAGGACGAGGGCAGCGGAGAAACAGGCGACCGGGACTCCAGCGGCGGCGTTGGCGCTGCCATCGAGGGGGTCCATGACGAGGGTGAGTGCGTGCCCGTTGTCGATGTGACCGGCCTCTTCGGACAGCACATTCACGGGATACGGTTCAACGGCGTTGAGGATGGCGGTTTCGACGAGGATGTCAATAGCCATGGTGGGCGTGCCGTCGGCGCCGATGCCGTCGATGGCTTCGAGTTCGTCCCTGGTGTGGGTGGCGTGCGCTGCCTGATATGCAGACCGAGCCGCGTGCACAGCGCTGACCAACACTGGGTGCAGGTTCTCTTCGGGAGTCATGCGAGGGCTCCGAACGTGGGCGTGGGGGCGATGCAAGTTTGCATGGCGACAGGCGGGCCGTCGCATTGGCCGATAGTGGTGTCTATGTAGGCGGCGTGCAGAGAAAGGGGTCTCATTGCGGGGTCTCCGGGTGGTGGATCTGGTGGTGGGATACCTGGCCGTCGGTGAGGGTGACGACGGTGTCGGCGACGCGGTCGATGACCTCGGGGTCGTGGAAGACCGAGACGACGGCGGTGCCGTGGCGGGTGAGGCCTTCGATGCGCTCGAGAACGAGGTCGCGGTTGGCGGGGTCGAGTGCGGAGATGGGCTCGTCGAGCAGCAGCAGCGGTGGCGGGGCGATGGTGCCGGCGGCAATGTTGACCCGTTGCTTTTCGCCGCCGGACAGCAGTGTCGGGTAGACGTGCCACAGACGTTCGCCGAGGTTGAGCTCGCGCAGTGCATCAGTCGCGGCGTCGCGGGCCTGACCGGGGTCCAGGCCGAGCCGGGTGGCGGCTTTGGTGACGAGGTCCAGGACGCTGCGGCGTGGTTCGGAGCGCAGGAATTGTGAGACGTATCCGATGTGGCCCTCGCGAAGGTCGGCGACCCGGCTGGGGTCCAGAGCTGCGATGTCGACCTGGCCGTCGTCGGTATGCAGGGTGATGGAGCCGCTGGTGGGCAGGTAGGTGCGGTAGATGCATTTGAGCAGGGTCGATTTGCCGGAGCCGTTGGTGCCGGCGAGTGCGACATGTTCGCCGCGGCGCACGGTGAGGTCGATGCCACGCAGGCCTTCGATGCGGCGGCCGGTGTGGTGCAAGACGAAGGTCTTGGTGAGGTTGTGGACAGTCAGGAGGTTGGTCATGTCAGCCTCGCGCCGCGGCGACGAGCCGCTGGCTGTAGGGGTGTTGGGGGTCTTCGAGGAGTTGGTCGGTCAGGGTGGATTCCACGATGCGGCCCTGGTGCATGACCAGGGTGCGGCGGCAGAGCAGTTCGACGACGGCGAAGTCGTGCGAGACCACGACCGCGGCGAGGTGCAACTCGTCGATCAAACTGCGGACCAGGTCGAGAACCCCGGCCGCGACGGATGCGTCGAGGCCGGTGGTGGGCTCGTCGAGTAGCAGGATCGACGGGGAGCTGGCGATGGCCTTGGCGATCTGCACGCGTTGGCGCATGCCGCCGGAGAAGGTGTGTACCGGATCATCGATCCTGTTTTCCGGAATCTCCACCCGCGCCAGTAGGTCACGTACTGCGGCGCGCAGTGGGTGATAGGAGCGGGCTCCGGCAGCGGCCAGCGGGACGGCGACGTTGCCCCCGGCGCTGAGCCGCAGGTCCAGTCCGCGCGCCGCGTCCTGGTGTACGAGGGCGAGCTGTCCGATGCGCAGGGCGCGTCGTTGTGCGGGTTCCAGGCGATACAGGTCGGTGAGCGTGTCGGGGGTGCGGAGCAGGACCTGGCCTTGGGTGGGGGGCAGGTCACCGGTGAGGCAGCGCAGCACGCTGGACTTGCCCGACCCCGATTCGCCGACGATGCCGAGAGCTTCACCGGGATTGACCGAGAACGAGATGTCACGCGCGGCGGTGAAGCTCCCGTAGTGGATACGCAGGTCCCGCGCTTGCAGCGCCGCCCCGCCGCTGTTGTGGTGCGGTGTCGTGGTGTGGGCTGGCGTCGGGTGCGGTGTGGCGGGCACCGGGCCAGCAGAGTCGCTTCCTCGCAGGGCGCGACTACCGGGAGTGTTGGGGGGCGGCGCGCAGGTCGAGTGGGTGGCGGGTGTTGCGGGGTGGTGTTCGCGGTGGTGGGCGCACCAGTCGGTGTCGCTGCAGATCCAGCGTCCGCCGGCGCCGGTGGGGTCGGGGACTTCGACGAGGTAGCTGGTGTCGCTGCCGCAGCGGGCGCAGTGTCCGGGCAGGGATTCGACGGTGAAGTCGATGTCGTCGAAGATCAGTGGCCGGACCTTGGTGTGTGCGGGCACGGCGTAGATGCGGCGTTCGCGGCCGGCGCCGAACAGGGTCAGATGGGCGGCGTCGTCGAGTTTGGCCAGGTCCCATTTGGGGATCGGGGACGGGGACATGATGTAGCGGTCGTTGACGACGACGGGATAGCCGCTGGCGCGGGTGGTGGAGCCCGACCGGATGATCTCTTCGTAGATGCTGACCCACATCAGGGCGTAGTCCTGTTCGGCGTGCATCCGCAATGCTTCATCCAGGCGTCGTTCCACGGTGCGCAGGGGCTCGGGGACGGGCACCTGCAGGACGAGGAGCTGTTCGGCGTTCAGCGGCTGTTCGGGGATGCGGTGGCGGCTTTGCAACAAGGTCGCATCGGCGGTGTTGGTGGTGTTTTCGACCCCGGTGGTCTGGGTGATCAGTCGCCGCAGGTTGGCGGCGCTGACGGCGCCGTCGTCGCCTTGGTCGATGACCTTGACGACATCGCTTGCCTCGATGATGCTCAGGCTGATCTGCAGGCCACCGCTGCCCCAGCCACGCGGCACCGGCATCTCGCGTGAGGCGAAGGGAACCTGGTGTCCGGGGGTGGCCACGGCTTTGAGAATCACGCGGCGGATGTCGCGTTTGGTGTCCTCGTCGAGCAGGGCGAAACTGTCGGTCTGCGGTGCGCTGGCCAGCTGTGCGACGGTCGCGACCCGAGCGGGTGTGGTGGTGATGGTGTCGGTCATTGGGCGGCTCCCGGGGCTGGTTTCGTGGTGCGTGCGCGCAGGGCGGCCTTGATGTCGGCTTTGGCGCGGAAGGTGACGTAGTGCGGCAGTTTGAGGTGCTCGATCAGCCCGTTGGCGTCCATGCCGTCGGCCGTGCGCAGGATGCGTTGTTCGAGTCCGGTGCGGCCGCGGTCGCGTTCGACGATGATGTCCAGGCATGCCATCGACATCGCCTTGCGTTCGTTCTGTCCGAACGAGAGCCCGTAGCCGACATCGAAACGGCTGATGTCCTCATCGGCGCGGTCGAGGTCTTCGACGGCTTCGGCTTCGGTGACGCGCACATCGCCCAGCTGCACGTCACCGCCGGTCAACGGGTTGGTGACCCGTACCGGCAAGTAGCCGGTGCGGAGTTCACCGGTGAGCACGCCGTGCTCGTAGGAGCCGGAGTCGAGCAGATCGGTGTACCAGTGCAGCACCAGGGCGGCGGTTTCGCCGCGGGCCAGCAGCGCGAGGCGGGCTGAGCGGTCCTGGTCGAGAGTTTGGGGCCGGCGGGTGATGTCGATCGGGTCCGGATCGCCGGGGGCCGCCCGGGGCACGACCATGTCGTGGGCCTTGAGCAGCTCGTACAACCGGCCGGGACGCGCGGTGTTCTCGGCTGCCACCTCGCTGTGGTCGATAGGGCCGGTTTCCCCGGGGGGCGTGAGGTCGTCGGATTGCTCGGCGAGGCCAGCTGCCGCCGAGGTGGATTCGGGGTGGTCACGCTGCAGTAGCCGCGGCATGTAGTCGCGGGTTCGGCCGAGGATCTGGCGTCCGGGCGGGGTGCGGTAGGCCGGGACGACACGGCGTAGCGGGACAAGCTCGTCGGCATCGACCGGTGCGGTGGTGCTCAGCCGGGGCAGGCTGAGCCGGAAGGACCGCACCAGGGCAGCGGCCTCCCCGCTGTCGCCTTCGGCTTGGCGGAACGCTCGCGCGGCGGTGTCTTCATCCCACAGCCCTCCCTCGGACATGATCTGGTCGACCACGATCCGCAATCGTCCGGTGATCTGGTCCAGCTCCAGTGGACGACTGGGGTCGCTGTGATGGCGGCGGGCGACCAGGGCGGCGGCGGCCTCTACCGCGACGAGCCCGGGTGACGGGTGGGCCATGTCAGTGGTTGTCCTTCCAGGTGATGGTGCTACTGCGCGGAAGTCCCAGAACTCGGCCGTCGCCGTCGAGTAGCCACAGATCGATGCCGGTGGGCGGCTGGCCGCACGCGCGCTGGCGCTCACCGAGAACCATGTCGAGGTCCGTGTCGCCCGGCGCGACCAGGACAGTGATGGTGCCGGCCACGCCGGGCCCGCTGATGTCGAGCCGCAGCGCCGGTGTCTCGGGGTGCTGCTCGGATGCGAGGGACGCGACCTCGACGGCCGCGGACGCACCTGCTTCGGGCCGGGTCGCGGTGCCGCGCGCCAGGCTCGTGAGTTCACCCGTACGGGGTGCTCGGGTGAAGGCGATGAGTTCGGCTGTCTCGGTGTCGGTGAGCCGTGCGCCCGTGCGTTCGACGATCTCGTCGGCGGTGGCCGCGGATAGTCCGACCAATGCGATCGTCGTGTCGCGGGAGGCGAGCGCGAGCGGCACCCAGCAGGCGACCGGAACCGGGTGGTCCAGGAAAGCCGGGGCGGCGAGCAGCTCGATGTGGCCAGGACGCGACAGCGTCGCCAGCAGCGTGCGGAATGTGTGCCCGCTCCATGCTTGCGCGGGTGACTGTCGTGGTGCGGTCGACACGTCGGGGATGCTCATCCGCCCAGCTCCTCGAATTCGACAGCGGTGGCCGCTATCTCGGCCATCTCGGCCAGCCGCTGTGCCCTCAGCAAGGTTTGTGTGGAGGCGCACAACGCCAGAATGTCGGCGCGATGATCGGTCGCTGACTGCAGCGCGGCGTCGCAGACCGCGGCTGCCACGGTGGCTTCGGGGTCGTCACCGAGGCGCATCGCCCACCCCTCGTGCTCGCCCAAGCGCACCCGCGCTTCGGTGACGAGTACATCGCCCAGATAGAAGCGGCGCCGTTCGATCGGCTCGCGTACCTGGAACAGGACGGTGCCCAGCTGGGGACCGCTGCGCAGCTCGACGTCCATGTACTGCAGGCAGTCATCGGCCAGCCGGATAAGTGTGTCGCGGTCGGCGCGGGCGAGCAGGCCGACACGGGCGTCCCGCCCGGGGTCTGCGCTGGACTGTGACGGGGAGGCTGTCCCGTCAGTCGTCGTGGAGTGTTCTGTCATCTGAATTCCTGGATGGTTGTGGATGGCGGCCACGCGGTGCGTGGGCGCCGGTCCGGCCGGTTGGCGGAGGACAGCGAGGCTGGCCTGACGTGGCCCTGGGCGGCATGAGGCTGTCGGGGATGGCGCCGAGGACACCCAACGCTGCTGGTGGCGGGCGCTGGCTGTCGGCTGGGCCGCTCAGCTGCTCAGGAATGATCTGATCGTGGCCAGAGTTTCTTCGGCGGCAGAGTGCTGGATGGAATGCCCGTTGTTCTCGACCACATTCAGCGTCGAGCCCGGGATCAACTCGTGGATTTCGACCGAGCACGACACGGGTGTCACCCAGTCGTCTGCGCCGCACATGATCAGCGTCGGGACGTGTAGCGATGGCAGCTGGTCGCGTACGTCATAGGCCGTTCCCATGTAGTAGCGCCGATGCACTTCTAGATTGCAGGGACTGGTCAAGGCGCTTTTCAGAGCCGCATCGGCCGAGAAGTTCTTCTCGTCGTAAAGGCGGCTGATCGCGAACTTGATCAGCCTCATCTCGGTCTCGCTTTCCATATCCCCGCTCATGTACCGCCGGACCATGTCTCTGGTGGCCATCGGAACGCGATCCGCCCGCTTGTCGAACTCGACGAGCTGCCTTTCTGTGAATTCGTGAGAAGCGGTGGCGCCGATGAGAATCAGTCGCGAGAGGCTGTCTTGATAGCGCAGCGCATGCATCAGGGCTATCTGACCGCCGAAGGACAGCCCGATCACCGTCGCAGGCGACGAGCCGAACAGCGATGCGCGGAAGGCCTCGACGTCGTCGACCAGTTGGTCCACCGTCAGCGGCTCCTTGACCTCGGACTCACCCAGGCCCCGCCGCTCGAACGCGGTGACGCGGTAGTGGTCACCGAGCGGTTCGAACGCGGAAAAGTCGCCGCCGAAACAGGAGGCGCCGCGTCCCCCGTGGATGACGATGATGGGCGGCGCGTCCGGGTTTCCTACTTCCTGATAGGCGTGCGATGCTCCGTTCAGATCTATCGTGCCGCGCATAATTTTCTAGCTCCTCAATAAGCCATTTCTATGAATGTGTGTTGCCGCACCGATCGCTGCGTTGGCGACCACCCCGGTTCACCAGCGCGTGCCGGTCACCGCAGCGGCCTGTGCTGCCAGTCGGCCGCGAGGGACATGTGGGCGGCCGAGGACGGGGCGTGCTCGCGGCGAGTCGGCGGCTGAGGAGCTACAGGCGCAGCGGCTGCGGTGTCGGTCGGGGGTGCATCGTTGTACCGGTTCCATGTGATGACGTCGGAGGCGTCGTCGGCGTCCGCGGCGGCGACCAGTCGTCCGCCGACCAGGGTGTGCGTTACCGCCGGCAGACCGAAACGCAGGCCGACGACGATCAGGTCGGCTGGGGCGCCCTCGGTGATCGTGCCACGGTCATCTGCCCAGACCGTGTGCGCGGGAGTGCGCGACACCAGCGCGACTGCGGCCGGCAGGGTGAGGATGCGTTCGCTGGCCAGGGTGAACGCGGCCGCGAGCAGGCTAGGCGGGTGATAGTCCGAGCACAGGATGTCCACGAGGCCAGCGCCCACCGCGTCGCGTGCGGACACGCTGCCACCGTAGGAGCGGCCGCGAACGACATTCGGAGCGCCCATGCACACCGGCAGGCCGAGTTCCTTCACGCGCCGCGCCGTCGCGAGGTCGATCGGGAATTCGGCCAGGCCGATCCCATGCCGCACGAAGGCATCGACGCGCTCGGGTGAGTCGTCGTCGTGGGAGCAGACCAGCAGACCGCGAGCTCGCGCTGCGGCGACGACGCGTTCGATCGCCGAGTCATGGATCGTTGCGGGCGTGGTGGCCGAGCGGTGGAACGCTGCCTCGATGTCGGCGGGAGCGGCGTCGGGATGTTCTTTGAGGTAGGTGCTGGCAAACCAGTCGAGGTTGCGGTATTTTCCCTGGCCGGGCGAGTGGTCCATCACCGACACGAGCTGGGCCTGTCCGTGGCTCAGGATCGTGTCTTCGATGGCGTCGACCGCGGCGGGCTGGGCTATTTCGCAGCGCAGGTGTATCTCGTGACGCACCCGTGCTGAGGGTCGTAGCTGGGTGATCAGGTCGAACAGGCTCTGCGCTTGGGCGATGCTGCGTGCGCCACCGTCCATATAGACGAGGCTGTGGAAGCCGGTGGTGATGCCGGCTGCGGTGAAGTACCGATCCATTTCGGAGAACGCGAGCGTGGGTGGGAACTCGGCTCGCGGGCGTGGCACGAGTTGTCGTTCGATTCCGTCGGAGTGCAGGTCGACCAGACCGGGCAGGACGTAGCGTCCGCCTGCGTCCAGGGTGATGTCTGCTTGATGGGGCTTCGACGAGATGCCGACGATGCGGCCGTCCTCGATGAGGATCGAGGCGTCGTCGAGGACCTTGTCGGAGGTCACCACTCGCGCGTGGTTGATGGCGCGCCGTTCGGTCATGCCCATGCCCTTCCTTGGTTGCTGTGCAGATGTCGGCTCTCGAGCACGAACACGCGACGGGGCAGCGTGTCGAGCAGGGACTGCTGGTGGAAGGCGGCGACGGTGATCGCATCACGTGGGTCAGTGGCGGTCGCGCTCATCGTTCACCTCCATGAATTCATGAGTCATCGTCAGTGCGTCAGCCACCATGAACGCGTCGTTCCAGCCGGCGGGAGTGCCGTCGGTCAGAGCCAGCAAGGTCGAGTTCTTCATCAGGTAGATCCCGCTGCGCACCGCGAGGTGCTCTGCGACCTCGCCCATTGCCGGCACGACACTCTGAATCAGACGGGCTCGATGCAGCCCGACGTCGTAGCGTTGCGCCAGCAGCGTGCGCAGGGAGTCCGCGGAGCGCACCCGCTCGGCCAGACCGGGGAACAGCGACTCGCGGAAGTATTTCGTCGCGTAGACCAGCGGGACCTCATTCGCGTAGCTGACGCGGTCGAACACGATCAGCGGCTCGCCGATCCGCACGCACATCGCATCGGAGAGCTGCCGGTCGGCGTGTTGATGGGTGATGGTGAGCACTCGATGACACGGTGTCAGTCCCGCTTGCCGTACCGAGGCGCTGAAGCTTCCCGGGTCCTGGGTGTGGTAGTCGATTCGTTGGGGGCGCACGAACGTTCCGCGTCTGGTGACCCGGAACGCGATGCCCTTGCCTTGCAGATGGTTGAGCGCGCGGGCCGCGGTGTGGCGGTTGACGCCGCACTGCCGCCCCAGCGCCTGCTCGGTGGGCAGCAGATCGCCCGGGGAGTATTCGCCCCGTTGGATCGACGCTTCGAGTTCTTCGGCGATTTGCATGTATCGCGGCACTGTTGGTGCTTCGTTCACCGCATTTCCTCCCTCGCCAGCCGGATGTGAGGTCATCGCTGTCACGCTGCCCGCCGGTGTCCGCTTGCCGCGTCGAAGTGGTGCAGATCGCCGGGACGCGCGCACAGGGTCAGTTGCTCGGGTAGCGGCACGTCGGCGGGTACGCGTGCCCGGATCGTCGTACCGCGGCCGGTGTCGACGTGCACAAGGCGTTCGACGCCCAGCAGCTCGCTGAGTACGACGTGCCCGGACACGGCGAGCTCGTCTGCCGAGGGCTCGCCCAGACGCAGCTTTTCCGGGCGCACACCGATCACGACGTCACGACAGCCGTGGCCGTCGCCGTCGATGAGGTTCATATCGCCCAGGAAGCGTGCGACGAACGTTGTCTGTGGGTGACCGAACACCTGTGATGGTGTCCCGTATTGCTCGATGCGGCCATCGCGCATCACGGCAATACGGTCACCGAGGGTGAGCGCTTCGGTTTGGTCGTGAGTGACATAGACCGTGGTCGAACCGAGTGCCCGCTGCACGCGGAGGATCTCGGCGCGCAGCTGCACGCGCAGCTGCGCGTCCAGATTGGACAGCGGCTCGTCCATGAGCAACACCTGCGGGTTGCGTACGATCGCGCGGCCGATACCCACGCGTTGGCGCTGGCCACCGGACAGCTCGTTGGGGCGGCGGTCGAGCAGGTGGTCGATCTCGAGCAGTTTCGCCACCGCGGCAACGCGCACCCGGCGTGCTGATTTCGCCAGCTTCGCCATGCGTAGCGGGAACCCGATGTTCTCGGCCACGGTCTTGTCGGGGTAGAGCGCATAGTCTTGGAAGACCATCCCTACCCCTCGCCGCTGCGGTTCCACCGAGGTCATGTCCTGGCCGGCGATGAAGATCTGGCCACTGGTCGCCCGTTCCAAGCCGGCGATTGTGCGCAGCAGAGTCGTCTTGCCGCAGCCGGAGGGTCCCAGCAGAACGACAAGTTCTCCGGCTGGGCAGTCGAGTTCGACATCGTCGAGCGCCAGCGTCTGGTCGGCGAAGCACTTGCTGATCCGGTGACACCGCACGCCAGGCTCCGGCGGTGTGTCCTCGGTGCCGGGCCGCGAGGTGAGCTGGGGCGGGGTGAGGGTGCTGGTCGTCTCGGTCATGATCACCCCTCGGCCAGAAGTTGATCGGTCTTGGCGGCGGCGTCGGCCAGCGCCTGCTGCGGGGTCTTCTGGCCCGTCATTCCGGCGTTGAGCGCGTTCTGCAGCGTCGTGCTGATCTCCACTACGTGGGAACCGGGATACACCGTCTGCGGGACGAGGCTGGGGATCGCGCCGATGCCAACTTGGCGGTTCGGGTCGGCCATGATCGTCGCGATCTTCGGATCCTGGGTTACGAGCCGGTTCATCGGCAGGTATGCCGCGGCCTCGAGCTGGATCGCGTTGCCCCGAGGGCTCACGATCTCCCGCATCACCGTCCACGCTTTTTTGCGGGCCGCGTCCGATCGGGCGAGCATCACCACGACATTGCCGGCCACGACCGACACTCGGTGGCCGCCGTCGGGCAGAGGGAACGGCGCCACGCGCACCTGAAACTTCGCGGCACTCTCGACAGCGGGGATCACCGAGCCCGACGCGATATACATGCCCACGTCGCCCCTGGTGAACATCGTCTGGCCGTCAGCGAGCGCGACGACCGGCATGAGGTTGGCCGCGACCAGGTCGCGCCACTGCTGCAAGATCGCCACACCCGGTGGTTGATGAAACGTCGCGTGTTTTCCGTCGGCGCTGAGCATCGTGCCCGCGTTGCTGCGCACCAGCGACTCGAAGCCCCACACGCTGTCGAGATCCCAGCCATAGATGACACCCGAGCGCGCCGCACCGCGCTCGACGATCTGTTTCGCGGCCGCCGCGACTTCGGACATGGTGGCAGGTGGGTTGTTGGGGTCCAGCCCCGCCTTCGCGAAAGCATCAGCGTTGTAGTACATGTGCAGCACCACACAGCCCAGCGGCAGCAGATAGGTCTGACCGTCGATGCGGCCCAGATTCACGAACTGCGGGTCGAGTTGGGCGACGTACTCATCGCCGTTGATGAACCCATCCAGAGGCACGACCACGTCTTTGAGGGAAACGACCTCGTTGAGGCCCACGAACGCCAGACTCGGCGGGTTACCGCTGGCGGCCTGGTTCTGCACAGCCGACACGACATCGATGGGCCAGGTGCCGTGCACCTGCTGCTGCACCGTGAGCCCGGTCCGCGTGGTGAAGTCGGCGTCGAAGGTCTGTTTCAGGGGATCGGTGTATTTCCAGTTTCCCGGTATCGCGAACGTCACGGTGTCGTCGCTGCCGTCGTCGCTGCCGCACGCGGCCAGCAGCGCGCCTCCTAGCGCGACCGACACGCCGGCTGCGCCGGTTCTGTAGAACAGTTGACGGCGGGTCAGGGTCTGTCGATGGTCAGCCATGGGTGGGCCTTTCGGTCATGGTCACTGGTAGCTGGCATGTAAGGCCATGCCGCGGGCGAATGGTCGTTGGACCAGGAGGAACAGCACGATCAGCGGCACCACTGCGACGACTCCCGAGGCCATCTCGACCCCGTAGTTGTTGCCGAACTGCTGATCGGCGAAGCGGGCCACGCCATACGACACCGGCGCCGCGCGGTCGGAATTCAACACGAGCGTCGGCCAGAAGAACTCGTTCCAATGGCTGATCGTCGCCAGCGCCGCGAACGCGCCGATAGCGGGGCGCAGCAACGGAAGTGCGAGCCGGAAAGCCATGGCGATCTCGCCGACCCCGTCGATCCGCGCAGCATCGAACAGGCTCTGCGGCACCGAGAGCAGAAATTGCCGGAACAGGAAGATCCCCAGGGCCGAGCCGACGAACGGCAGAACCAACGCCCACCGAGTGTCGATCAGTCCTGCCCGCGAAAGTCCGAGGTAGACCGGGATCGCGATCGCCTGGGGTGGAACCGAGATCGCCGCCACGATCGTCCACAGTCCCAGGTGAGCGCCCCGGAACCGCAACCGTGCCAGCGCGTAACCCGCCGGCACGGCCACCAGCACCTGGCCGATTACGATCGCCGCGGTGACGGTGAATGTGTTTATGTAATAGCGGGCCCACGGCACCTGCCCGAACGCGACACGGTAGTTCGCGATCGTCCAATGCGTTGGCAGCAGCGAGGTCGACAACACCTCGTCCGGTGTTTTGAACGAAGCCAGCACCATCCACGCGAACGGCAGCAGCACGACAATCCCGCCGCAGGCCAAAGCAAGCTGTAATGTCAACTGGCCGAGTGTTTTTCGCGTCATCGCCGACCTCGGCTCTCGAGGGATCGCCGCAATCCCACCAGTTGGATCATGGCAGCGCCGATGACCAGCACCACCAGTGTCACGGTCAGCGCCGATGCGCCACCGATATCGAGGAACTGCACACCCCGGCGCCAGATTTCATAAGCGAGAGTGGCGCTGGCCTCGTTCGGGCCGCCTTGGGTCATCACCGAAACCTGGTCGAACACCCGCAGGCCCGCGATGGTGCTCACCACGACCGCGAACAGCGTTGTCGGTCCCAGCGCGGGCCAGGTCACGTGCCAGAATCGGGACCAGGAACTCGCGCCGTCGATCGCGGCAGCATCATGCAGACGAGTCGGCACGCTGGCCAGCCCGGCCAGGAAGATCATCACGGTGAACGCCGTGCTGTGCCAGTTCCCGACGATCGCTAGCGCCGGCAGCGCCAGCGACCGCGACGACAGCCATGCCGTATCCCCAGCGATCGGGCTCAGCAGCGCTGCGACCAGGCCTGTCTGCGGGTAGAACAGCCACCGCCACACGATCGACATCACTGCCAACATCGACGCAGTCGGCAGGAAGAACACCATCCGCCACAACCACCGGCCGTGCGCCACCGCGTTGATCGCCAACGCGATCAGCAGCCCCAACGCCACCGACACCGGCACCGTCATCGCGACATAAAGCAACGTTCTCCTGAGACCACCCAACAGTTCACCGTTGGACAGCGCGGTCGCGTAGTTCGCCGAGCCGACGAATCTCACCGAGCCCGACAGCAGGTTCCACTTGACCAGCGACAGCGGGATCGCCGCCAGCATCGGAACGATTACGAACACGCCGATGAGTGCGAAGCCTGGCGCGATCAGGACATACGGCGCGACCCAGGCACGGATACGGAACCGGCCCCGCGCGCCCGGCAACGAAGCCGACAGCGTTTCGCGCGCCGACTCGAGAACATCCGGCGTCAACTCTGCGCGGCCTGCCTTCGCCAGCTCCGGCAGTGAGACTTCAATGGCGGACATCATGGCTCCCCTACAAACATCAGCGTCGTCTCAACCATTTGTGTCCGATTCGTATTCGTTGGTCTAGGGCAGGGCTACCCGCTGTTCCCAAGCTGCAACCGTTGGTCTAGGGCAAGGCGCCTACTTCCCTCTTTCGTCGAGGAATGTAAGCATCGAAGGTGAACGTCACACGGCTACTGCGCAAATTGGGGCCGTACTTTCGGTACAGCAATTGCGATCCAAACGCATCGCCGAGGTGGGGCGTGGTGGCCGTTCCGCCATAACCCACGCCGTAAGCGCGGGTGCGAGAGCTGCTCGGAATGGTCGTCCAGTCCCGTCGTCGCTGTTGCGTTCCGCGGATGGCCCGCAATACACGTCGGTGAAGTTCACCGAATATCTTGCTCTGCAGTGACTCTCAGCGTCGATAGACTCGGTCAGAGATGCCCTATGACAACGCTCTGGCGGAGTCGACCATCGGGTTGTTCAAGCAAGGCCGCGTACTTATAAGTGGCGAGGTCACCTGTCGAGTCGTTGTCCGGTAGGGGCGGTTCCGGTGCCAGCCATTGGCGACATGGGACCTTGACCTTCCGGGCGCTGATGCGCAGGCGGCGGGCGGGAAGCAGGTTGGCCAGCACCGTATGGGCAAGCCAAGGTCCTCGCCCTGGCCCGCCGCCGCGTCAACGTCGTCTGGACACTACTACGCAACAACCGCTGCTACACCCCACACCACCGACAGCCTGACACCACAGCCAACCCACCGACCACAACTTGACATCCCCATTGAAAATCAACGGGCTGAGATCATCTCGCCCGACTGGGCTCGTCAGTCGTGCACGGTTGGTAGCCGTATTGTGCGTTGTCCGAATCGGCCAATACTGACGTCGCGCGGGTCAGGGTGGCGGTTCGCTCTCGATGACGGGCATGCCGAGTTCTGTGAGATGTGTTGTGCAGGAGCTTCTTTCGTGGAGTTGATCGAGGCTGGCGAGTTTGGTGGCGGCGGCATTGACGCTGACGCGCAGGCCTTCGACTTCTCCGGTCCATCCGTTGGTTTTCGCCTCGGTGATGCGGTCGCCCAGGTTGGCGATGATCTCGGTCAGGCGCGGGCGGGCGCGGGGGTCGAGTTGCAGGCTCGGGCATCGGATGCACCATTGCTCGTGGCGGCATGGACTGCCGTAGGGGCGCGCGCAGGTTCCCAGTTCGAGTTTGCGTAGTTCGAAGTGTTGTTGGAATTCGCGCCATTCCTGCTCGGTGGGTTCGCGGTATTCGGCTTGGGGGCGTAGTGCTCGCCGGGTGTCGAGGAAGGACCGGTAGGAGCGTACGAGGTGCTCGTCGAAGACCGCCACGTAGGTTTGGGTGGTGTTGGTGTTTTTGTGCCCCAACAGTTTCGCTGCGATATGGACCGGCAGGCCGTTGCTGACCGCGGCGGTGGCCCACAGCCGCCGGAAGTCGTGGGGTGTGTAGCAGAGCGGCGCGCCCGCGGCGTCGGTGAGGCCGGTCCGCGCCAGGGTGTCGGACAGGAACTTCTGGACCGTGGAATAGTTGAAGGTCTTCCACAGCCGTTCGCGGTGCGGTGCTGGAACAGGTGCGGCAGCGGCGGCCCGGTGACCTTTTCGTGCCCGTCGTAACGCGCGGTCAGCGGCAGGGCGCCGTCGTTGTCGGCGCGCAGGCGCGAGATGATCGATGCCAGCACGCTGGCCAGTTCGGGGCTGACCAGCAGTAGGCGTTCGTCGTTGTTCTTCGACGGTACGATCTGGAGCATCGGGACGATCTCGCCGGTCGCGGGCAGGGTGTAGGCGACCAGCGCGAGATGGGTGATCTCGAGCAGTTCCTCGACGCGGATTCCCGTGTGGCGCAATACCTCGATGATCGCCCAAGACCAGAATGCCTCGTGTTCGGATCTGGCGATATCGACGACCGCGCCGGCAACGAGGTCCTCGATGAGATCGGGCGCTCGACTGGCCAGGCGGCTCGGGTCCTGGGAAGCCCCCGGCAGCGGCCGCCGGTACTCGCGGCCGCCGTGGGTGAAACTCTGGCCCGCCGCGGTATCCGTGGCGGCCTTGAGCAGGGCGGCCTGCTCGCTGCGATAGCGCTGCGCGGTGTCGACCAGAACCGGTAGTTGGGGCAGCCGGCCCCACCCGGGCACCTGGACCGAATCCAGGCCGGGATCAGGTCCTGACACCAGTCACTTACTAGCCGCATAGGGCGCTGACCGACCCGGCTACTCCCGGATGTCAAGCTGAACCGTGACGTCAGGATTCATCCATCAACCGCGTCAGGCTTCGCCGATGTAGCCCCGCGGCGGGCCGGACGATGTAGACCCTCGCCTGAAGTCGACAACATCAATTTCGACAACAGGGTTGACTAGTGAAGGTGTTTCGAACACATCTACTCAACGCCGCAGACCCCGACGCTGAGCCACTGCACCGCAGCGCCCCCGAGGAGCTGGCCATCTCGGGCACGAACCTGGCACAGGCGGCGATGGTCCGGATCCGGATCGAAGGGGCATACACCCCCGAGGGGCTCTTCGAAGAGTGGGCCGACCTCAACATCGCGGACAACGACACCGAACTGACCGCTGTCGAACTGCGCGCGCTGGCGCACCTACTCAACCGCACCGCCGACCGACTCCAGGGCGCACGATAGCCTACAGCCGCGGTCACACCGGCGACGCTTACAGGCGCGGGCTGGCGCGGCTCGCCGACTCGGTGTGCCAGGTGGACGACGACGAACTCGACGACCGTTACTGAGTGCCCGCGTGTCGCCGGCCGGCTGCGAGCGATGATGAGTGTGCGGGCGGGGTCAGCGGTGGTGGACAGGCCGGTGAGCATGTCGAATGTCCGTCCGTACACCGTGATTTCGCGCGGCTGGGTGATCGTCAGCTCGGCCGTGATGGTCTCGACGGTGGCCATGCGGTCGTCGAACATGACGAAATTGGTTGTCTGCTGCGGAATCTCAGCGACGGCTGGGACGACTCCGATGGTGACCCAAGGCAGTCGCCGACGTCGCGAAACGCATGGAACGTCAGCAGTTCCTCTATCGCGGCGACCGGCGGTTTCGTATCGTGCTGGCCGAGCACGTCCTACCGTGCCATCAATCTCGGTCGGTCTCCGCGTATGAGCGAGAGCGGCGCTCTTGTTTTGGATGACGACGTGTGGGACTCTTTCTCTCGAGAGAGATCAACGCTCTCTCTTCTGTTCGGATCCTCGCGGGGGTTAGTCGTGCCTGTCCACGAATCACGCGCTCGCATCGGCGCTTGGGGTCTTGCCCTGGCCGGTGTCCTGTTCCTGGTCTACGAGATCGTTGCTCCGCGTACTGCGGAGGACACTCTCGAGGGCGCGGCAGCCTGGGCTTCGCCGGGCTGGTCGATCGGCCATGTTGCCGCCATCGTCGGCTTGGTCTTGATTCCGCTTGGCTGGGACGCTCTGCGAAACAGCCTGGCGGACAATACGACCGAGCGCCTGGCCTACCTCGCAACAACACTGGGCTTCATCGGATCGGCGCTTTCCATCTCGTACTACGGCGCGGAGGTCTACGGGCTTCGTGCCATCGGTGCCCGTGCCGTCGCCGATGGTGACGCCTCACTGATGACGATCGGCCAGGACTTCCGGATGAGTCCGATCGCGTTGACCATCTTCGCCCTCGGACTGATCCTCATCGCCGCAGCGGCGATACTTGCAGCCGTCGCCATCTGGCGATCGGGCACACTGCGCCGGTGGAGTGGCGTCCCGCTGGCTACGGCGATGGTGTTGTACTTTCCACACTTCTTACTGCCGCACACGGCCCGCATCGGCTGGGGAGCGTTGGTGGCCGTCGGCGCAGTGTGGATCGCCGTCGAGCTCCAGCTTTCCACGTCACACACGCCAGGCATCCCAGCCAACCAGACTTGCGCTCGTACCACTGCGGTCGTGCACCATCTCGGCTGATCACGGCTTCTCCACCAATCCAATAGCTCCTCGAGTTCGACGATGCTCCGGGTGACTCCGGACATGGTTGCGGCACTGTGCCCCAACCTCTTCGGCCCATCGGTGAGCGTCGTGTCGACGAATGAACGTACGTCGGTCTGCGCGGTGATATCGCGGTCGCGGTGACGGGCCTTCATCCACGGTGAACACGGGTTGGATGCTGGCGGCGGTGCGGTCGCTGCGGGAAGCGCAGGCATCGGCGCTGGCCGGAGCGTGACTATGCATCGCGAGACCGTCAGGGCTCAATCCATGTCGCGATGCCCGTGTGCCGTAGAGCCGGTCGCCGATGTGAAGGGCCAGGCACAGGGCATCGCGCGTTCCGGCGGGCCCGAGTCTGTCGACCACTATCGGTGTCTTTCACCCGTGCTGTGAACGGTCGTGGTGCAGACGCATCACATTGAACAACAGTCGGATCCTATGAATCCGGCGGTTGCGTTGCGCGGATCGTCATGGCGCACATCAATCCCGGACAGCCCCAGTCGTTCTCGCGGCTCAGAGTCCCGCGCAGCCGGAGCCGAGGCCTCCGCAGGGGTCGTGGGTTGGCTGTGGGTCGGGCGTGGTTCCCGCGGAGGCGGCTTGGATCGTCACGACGAGTTCCTTCGGGATGAAATCCGTCTTTGCCTGGAGCGTGTGAGTGCCGGCGGTGGCCGGAACCCAGGGCATTCTCGTGAACCTCGGAAACAGGCCGCCTGTCGGCACCAGCATGGTGCTGCTGACACACGTGCCGTTGTCGTAGAAGCTGATCGTCGGGGTGCCCTACATATTCGACGCGCCCATATTGGCATCGAGGTTATAGGTCGACCCCACGAAATAGGCCTGCGGTCCGCCGTCGATCTCGACGGTGCCTGCGTCGGCCGAGCCGCTCGACGCGGGCGGCGGGATGGATCACCTACGCCGACACCACCGGCACAGCCACCACGGTCGAGGCCGCGGCCAGAACGGAAACCGTCGCCGCCCAGCTGGTCCGGTGCCATGTCCCGGTCGTCACATTCATGGATAACCCCAATCGTTTTCAGTCAGGTCGATTGAAGTTCGATGCCCGAAACGGCGAAACGGTCTGATTTCACAAGTGTGGACTGCCCTGAATTCCGGGGGGCATTGATGCGGGTGCGGTGGTGCGGTACCGAGAGTCGTCACAGTCCGAAGATGCGGCGGGCGTTGCCGTCCAGGTAGAGGGTGCGGGTTTCGTCCTCCAGGGCCAGGTCGTCGAGGCTGGCCAGGGCATGGTCGGGGAAGATCATCGGGAAGTTGGTGCCGAACAGCACCTTTCGGCGGCCGCTGCGGGTCTTCATGTACGAGATCAGTTCTGGGGGTAAGCGTTTGGTGGTGTAGGCGGAGGTGTCGATTACTACGCCCGGGTGTTTGCGGGCGACTGCGATCATCTCCTCGGTCCATGGGTAGCCGACGTGGCCGCACACGATGGTGAGTTCGGGGAAGTCCAGGGCGATGCGGTCGATGTAGGGGATCGGGCGGCCCGTCTCCGAGGAGCGCAGAGGGCCGGTGTGGCCGACCTGGGTGCAGAACGGGATGCGGAGGTCGACGCAGGCGGCGTACAGCGGGTAGAAGCGGGCGTCGGTGGGCGGGACCTCCCACAGCCAGGGCAGCACGCGCAGGGCTTTGAAACCTTGGTCCTGGACCCGGTGGCGCAGTTCGCGGACCGCGGTCATCGGCCGGCGTAGGTCGACCGAGGCGATACCGGAGAACCGGTCGGGCGCCTCGGCAACCCAGGCGGCGACCTCGTCATTGGAGATCAGGACGCCCTCCGGGGCGCACCAAGCAGACAGCAGGGCGTGGTCGACGCCCGCCGCGTCCATGGCGGTGAGCGTCGACTTCAGCGGGATCTCGCCGGCGGGGATGGCATCGGTCCACCGCCGCAGTGAGTCGAACATGTCATGGGCGAGAAAGCGGGCGGTGGGGTGCTGCGCCCAGGCGCCGACGGTCATCTGCGCGGGCTCCTTCGCGTTGCAGGCGGCCGCCTTCCATCATGCCCGCGCCCTCACCGCGCCGGTGAGTGAACCGATCAAGGCTGTGTCGTGGGCGGCGGCCCGGAAGCGGGGATGATCGAGCACATCGTGCAGGAACTCCGCCGTGGTGGCGACACCGGCGCCGCGAATCCGGGTCTCCGCGAGCGCGCGCCGCATGCGGTCGATGGCCGCGGCCCGGTCCGGAGCCCACACCACAACTTTCGCCAGCAGCGAATCATAGTGCGGCGGAATGGAATAGCCCTGCGAGATGTGGCTGTCGACCCGGACGAACTGGCCGCCCGGCAGCACGCATTCGGTCAGAGTGCCCGGGGCCGGGGCGAATTCCCGGTCCGGATCCTCGGCATTGACGCGGCACTCGATGGCCACGCCGCGCGGATTCCCGCCGGACTCGACGGTCAGCCGCTGTCCCGCCGCGATCTGCAACTGCTCGGCCACCAGGTCGATGCCGGTGATCATCTCGGTGACCGGATGTTCCACCTGCAGACGGCAGTTCACCTCCATGAAGTAGAACTGCCCATCGCCGTCGAGCAGGAACTCCACCGTGCCCGCCCCGACGTATCCGGCCGCCGCCGCGCCGCGCACGGCCGCCGCGCCGATCCGCTCGGCCAGCTCGTCCGACAGTCCGGGAGCGGGCGCCTCCTCCACCAGCTTCTGGTGCCGACGCTGCAGCGAGCAGTCGCGCAGGCCCAAATGCACCACCCGGCCGTGCGTGTCGGCCAGAATCTGGGCCTCCACGTGGCGGGCCGGTTCGAGGTAGCGCTCCACGTAGAGGCGGCCGTCGCCGAAGACGGCGGTCGCGTTGGCGCGGGTCTGCTGCCAGGCGGCCGCGAAGTCGCCCGGATCGCGGACCACCCGCATGCCGCGGCCGCCGCCACCGGCCACCGCCTTGAGGATCACCGGGTAGCCGATGTCACCGGCCAGGTCCCGGGCCTCGTCGACGGTGTCGACCGGGTCGCGGCTACCGGGCAACAGCGGCAGGCCCGCGTCGGCCATCAGGGCGCGAGCGGTGGACTTGTCGCCCAGCCGGGCCATCACCGCGGCCGGGGCGCCGACGAACACCAGGCCCTCGGCCTCGCAGACCTCGGCGAAATCGGGGTTTTCCGACAGGAATCCGTAGCCCGGGTGGATGCCATCGGCGCCGGTGGCGCGGGCGGCCTCGATGATCGCCGGCACGTACAGGTAGCTGCGCTTGGCCGGGCCGGGACCGATCTGCACCGACTCGTCGGCCATACGCACCACGAGCGAGTCCCGGTCGGCGGCCGAATGCACTGCCACGGTGGCGATTCCGAGCTCGGCGCAAGTGCGGATGATCCGCACCGCGATCTCGCCCCGATTGGCCACCAGCAGCTTGCGGATGGGCCGCGTCACCCCGGCGACCGGGCTCACCGCAGCACCTCGAAGACGATCAGCGGCTGGCCGTGCTCCACGGATTCGCCGTCCTCGACCAGGAATTCGGCCACCACGCCCTCGCGATCCGCGGTCACCGGGATCATCAGCTTCATGGCCTCGACGATCGCCACCTGCTGACCGGCGCGCACCGGGTCGCCCTCGGCGACGAAGGGCGCGGCACCGGGCTCGGGCGACCGGTAGAAGACGCCGACGGTCTCAGCGTCCAGGGTGAATGTCACTGTCTGCGAACCGTTTTCCGGCTGCGCAGCGGTCACGCCGGCCTCCGGCGCAGCGGCGGCCACCGCGGGCTGGACGGGCCCGGCGGGCTGGGCCACCACCGCATCGTCGGTGCGGCCGCCGTCCCAGCTCACGTGCAGGACCACGGGCCCGTTGGCCACCATCACCGTGGTCGGAGCGGGCACGATGCCCGCTCGCACGGCCAGGGTGTGCCGGGCCAGGACCGCCAGGCTGTGGTCGGCCTCGGCGGCGCTCACCGCGCCCGCGCCGGACGCGGACGAGGTGCTGTCGGGACGGACGAGGATGCTGCCGTTGTCGGTCATCGGTTCTCCTGCAAAGCGTTTCGGGCGACGCCGAAGGCTCGGAAGCGTGCGTGCCGGTGGGCGCGCAGGTCGGACGCGGACCAGGCCCGCAGTTCGTGCACCGCCTGCCGCACCGCGCGGCGCAGCAGCGCGGTGGCGGCGGCCGGTTGCCGATCCGCACCACCCTCGGGTTCGGGGATGACGGCGTCGGCGATGCCGAGTTCGAGCAGGGCGGCGGCGTCCACCCGCAGCGCCTGCGCGGCACGGGGCGCGGCGGCGGCATCCTGCCAGAGGATCGACGCGCACCCCTCGGGGCTGATCACCGAGTAGACGGCGTTCTCGCACACCAGGACCCGGTCGGCGACCGCCAGCGCCAGCGCTCCCCCGCTGCCGCCCTCACCGGTGATCACCGCGACCACCGGAACCGGCAGGCCGGCAAGCAGCTTCAGGTTCTCGGCGATGGCCACCGCCTGCCCCTGCTCCTCGGCGGTGATGCCCGGGTAGGCGCCGGCGGTATCGATGAGGGTGACGACCGGCAGGCCGAGCTTGGCCGCCAGCCGCAGCACGCGCGCGGCCTTGCGGTAGCCCGGCGGCGTCGGCATGCCGAAGTTGTGCGCGGCCAGTTCGGCTGCGGTATGGCCCTTCTGAGTGCCGATCACCGCAACAGGCACCCCGTCGAGGCGGGCGAGTCCGGCCACCATGGCCGGGCAGTCGGCGGCGAGGCGGTCACCGTGCAGCTCGACGAACTCCTCGAAGGCCCCGGCGATGTGGTCGAAGGTGGTGGGCCGGCCGAGGCGCCTGGCCGCCCGCACCCGCTCCCAGGGGTCGGCGGGTGCCAGCGCGACCGGATCGGTGAACACCGCCTCGGCGTCGTTGACGTATGGTCGCGCCGGGCGCACGGTCATGCCCACCAGCCGGATCAGTCGCTCGCGCAGCGCCGACCGGTGGCAGATCATGTCGACGACGCCGTGCTCGAGCAGGAATTCCGCGGTCTGGAACCCGGCGGGCAGCGTCTGGCCGATGGTCTGGCGGATGACGCGGGGACCCGCGAACCCCAGGCGCGCACCGGGTTCGGCGATGATCACGTCGGTGGAGGTGGCATACGAGGCCGCGACGCCGCCGTAGGTGGGATCGGTGATGACCGAGACGGTCAGCACACCGGTGTCGTCGAGGCGGCGCAGCGCGTCGCTGGTCTTGGCCATCTGCATGAGGGCGACGATGCCCTCCTGCATCCGCGCCCCGCCCGAGGCGGTGACCAGGATCAGCGGACGGCGTTCGGTCCGTGCGACTTCCGCGGCCGTGGTCACCGCCTCGCCGACCGCGCTGCCGAGGCTGCCGCCCAGGAACCGGAAGTCCATGGCGGCCATCACGACCGCCACCCCGCCGAGCGTGCCGCGCACGCATGCCACGGCCTCGTCGAGCCCGGTCCGGCGGCGGGCGTCGGCCAGCCGGTCCGGGTAGGGGCGGGAGTCGGTGAATACCAGCGGATCCGGCACGGTCGCCGCGTAGGCGAGGGGCTCGGCGCTGTCCTGATCCAGCAGCAGCTCGATCCGCTGCGGGGCGGTGAGCATGCCGTGGCACTCGCATTCCGGGCACACCCGGTTGCCGCGTTCGTAGCGTTTGACGTAGATCATGGCCGCGCACCCGGGGCACACCATCCAGGTGGTGGCGGCCGAGGTGCCGGTGTCGAGTGTCATCGATCCTCCATCGGACGAGGCAGGTACCGGGCGACCGCAGCCGGAAGCCGCACCCCGGCGGTGCGCAACTGCGCGACGCGAGTCAGGTAGGCCGCCCCGGTCATGAGCTTATCGGCGATATCGGCCACCACGCGGTTGGCGGGCGCGGCCAGATAGCTGCCCGCCGCCCAGGTGTTGAACCCGCCCATGGCCGGGCCGCACCAGATCTGGTAGTCCGCCACCCGCTCGGCGTCACCACGAATGCTCCAGCCCGAGGACAGGCCGAGGTACCAGCGGAAGATCAACGCCATCCGCGCCTTCGGATCACGTTCGGCCGAAACCAGCTGCGCGGGATCGCGTTCGGTGAAGAAGGCCACGCAGTCCTGCCACACCGTCTGCAGCGGACGGCGGAACAGGGTGGCCTCGAGGTCGGCGCGGACCTCGGCCGGGATGGCGTCGATGCCGTCGTAGGCGCGGTACAGGTCGTAGAGGCGCTGCGCGCGGGTGGCGAACATGGTGCCGCGCCGCAACACCTGCACCTGCACGCCGAGTTCGAACATGTCCGAGGACGGCGCCATCACGCAGTCCGCGAACTGCGCGGTGGCCAGCAGCCGCTTGGTGGCCTCGCACTGATGCGCCTCGCGTGCGGCCTGATTCACCGAACCGGTGACGATGTAGGCCGCGCCCATGGCGAAGGCGGTCGCGGCGGCGTCGGGGGTGCCGATGCCGCCGGCCGCGCCGATGCGGACCGTCGCGGCGGCCGGCACGGTGACCGCGACGCGGTCGCGCGCGGCGATGAGCTCGGGCAGCAGCACCACCAGCGGGCGGCGGTCGGTGTGACCGCCGGAATCGGCTTCCGCGGTGATGTCGTCGGCCATCGGCACCCGGGTGACCAGATCACCCTGGGCGGCGGTGATGCGGCCGCTCTCGACCAACTGCGTCACCAGTCGCTGCGGTGCGGGTCGCAGGAACAGCTCGGCCACCTCGACACGCGACACCTTGGCGATGATCCGGTGCCCGATCTCGATGCCCCCCTGCGGATTCACCGCGAGCCCGGCCGCCCGATAGCGCACCACCTCGGCGGTGAGGTCCATGAACGCCGAGGCCTCCACGCAGCGCACGTCGTGGCGCAGGCAGGCATCGACGATGGCACGTTCCAGGGCGGGCTCGGACGGGCTGTGGATCAGGTTGACGGCGTAGGGCTTTCCGCGCAGCCGGGTGGACAGCTCGGCCAGGGCGGTCTCCACCCCGGCCGGCGGCACCCCGGCCGCGCCGTAGCTGGCCAGGTAGCCTGCCTCGGCCATGGCGATCACCATTTCGGGCGAGGCGATGCCGTTGGCCATGGCCCCGGCCGCGTAGGCGGCCCGGACCCCGTGCGCGGCACGGAAGGCGCTGTCACCCAGGCGTTCCGGGGGCAGCGGCCCCACCGCCGCGAGAATCCGGCCGCGGGCGGCCAGTCCCTCGTCGGCGGTGGCGGCGACCCGGCCGTCGTGCCGGATGATCCAGCACGGGCGGTCCAGGTCGCCGAGCAGTGCGGCGATCTCCTCGGCGGTGTCGGCGGCCGGATTCTGGAGGGTGGTCACGACAGCGCCTTTCGGTCGGCGAGTTCGATGGCCAGGTCGATCAGCTCGTAGATGCGCAGGCCCGGCTTCCACAGCGAGCCGTCCACCACCACGGTCGCGCCGTGCGGCCCGCGGTGCACCGACTTGATGTGCGCCTCGAGTTCGACGGTGCCGTCGGTGGGCAGGAACTGGCCGCGGTAGCGCCAGCTGAAGGCGATGTCGCGGGGAATCCGGAACATCGGATCGGCCAGGCCGTCGGCGAATCCGGCGTCGAGCATCCACTCCTGCACGGCGTGGATCACCGACTCGACACCCAGCGAACCCGGGATCACCGGGTCCAGGTGGAAGTGCCGGGCGAAGAACCAGTCCTGCGGATCGATGGTGCGCAGCGAACGCAGGTAGCCCGCACCGTAGTTGCCGCCCTCGTCGACCACCTCGACCCGGTCGATGAGCGCCAGCTTGCGACGCGAGCAGGCCGGCGACGCGGGATCGGCGCGGCGCGCGGCCACGTCGATGACACGCGGGGCGGTCTCGGGATGCTCCGACAGCCAGCTCGGCACGTACCGTCCGGCATCGAGACCGGTCTGGTTGCCCAGCGCCTGATCGCTGAAGTAACCGAACATGGTCTCGCCGCGATAGAACGGCTCACCGTCGACGCTGAGGGTGTAGTCGAAGGTCTGCAGCGAGGAGCCTGGCAGGATGGTGGTCGACAGCAGCCGCGAGGACTGCTGAATCGTCTGGCCACGCAAATCGATCTGCCGCAGCACGGTCGCGGTGCCGCCCAGGTTGCGCAGGCTCAGGGTGGTACCCGGCTGGGTCAGCGTCGGCCCCGTATAGTAGCCCATGAGCAGCGCCGCCTGCAGCGAGGTCTCCATGTAGACGAAGTGCGGCATGGAGTCGTTGGCGGTGTCTCCGTAGTACCAGGAATCGGCTGGCGAATCGTATTCGGTGTCGTACGAAGCGGATTCGAGATTGCCGCGTTCACCGTCGAAACGCACCACCCGATCCACCAGCAGCAGGCCGCCGGTGGGCAGGCGGGTCGCCCGCACCCCGGTGTACTCGGCGAATTCCGGCCCCAGGGCGATGGCCTGGTCGCCGCGCGCCAGGTGCGCCATGTGGAACTCGTTGAGCAGCACCCGCGGCACCGCCTGGCCCGGGCCGACTTCTGCGCCGAGCCGCTCGGCCACCATCACGGTGACGCCCAGCGACGCGCAGCCGTCGAGGGTGGCGGTCGCCTGCAGGAACGGGCGGGGCACCAGATCGAGCCGGTCCACCACCAGATCCACGATGCCGCTGCCGAATCCGGCCTCGGTCTCCCCGACGCCGCCGGTGAGCGTGCTGCCCGACAGGCACAGCGGCATCCCGGTGTACACGGCGAACACCTCCGCCGCCTGCAGAGCGGCGGCCCGCGGATCACCGTCGAACCGCGCCACCACGCGACCGTTGCCGGTGCCGCCGTACACCTCGATCGACTCGACCTCGGTGAGGGTGAGCGGCGTGGTGGCCGCCAGCCGGGCGGTCACCACGACCCCGGTGCG
This sequence comes from Nocardia sp. NPDC004711, assembly GCF_053601595.1. Taxonomy (NCBI): domain Bacteria; kingdom Bacillati; phylum Actinomycetota; class Actinomycetes; order Mycobacteriales; family Nocardiaceae; genus Nocardia; species Nocardia sp. NPDC004711. The sequence goes on from NZ_JBSGCB010000062.1 coordinate 31,099, forward strand.
CTGATGCGTGCGGCCGAACACCGCGCTCATCTCACCGGCGGCCAGCCGTTCGAGCGCGGCCCGGTCCAGCCGCGACACCGCGGTGCGGGCCAGGGGCTTGAAGCCGCCCTCGGGGGCGAGGAACACCGGAGTGCTCGCCGCGACCGGAACCTGCTGCGCGCCGGCCGGAACCGCCACAGCCGCCGAGACAGCGTGGACGGCGTCCTGGTCGCCCACTGCCGCCGCGCGGGCCCGCCGCCACACTTCCCGCTGCAGCGCCGTCTGCGCGGTCAGCGCCGCGCGGTGCGCCTCGATGACGCCGGCCCGGATGGCGGCGATCGCGTCCGCCGCGACCGGATGCACCGGCCCGGCATCGGACTGCGGCGCGTGCACCGGGGCGAGCGCCGAGCTCGCCTGCGCCGCAACCAGTGTCACCTGCTCCGGCACGGCGGGCGCCGCCGCAGTGGGCGCCGCCACGGCCTGCGGCCGGGTGCCCGACGGATCGAAGGCGATGCCGTCGAAGTCGAGAACTGTCATGCCGTCCACCCCCTCACCGAGGTCTGGAACTTCTCCGTCAGATCCGGTGTCGTGAGCACGGCGACATCCGAGAACCGTTGCAGCACCGTGCCGTCGAGGGCCAGTGCGGTCGAGTCGATCAGGGCTTCCATCCGGCTCGCCCGGGGATTGTCGACGACCACCAGGAAGGGCTCGCCCGCCGGCAGCGCTCGGTGGTAGTCGATCCGGCCGACGCCCAGCGGCAGGCAGGCCGCACCGAGCAACCGGTGTCCCAGCACCAGCGGGGACTGCAGGATCAGATCGGCCTGGACCGGATCGTGCAGGCGGCTCGCGAAGCTGCCGTGCGCCACCGGATCCGCGCTCAACGCGCATTCCAGGACGATGGCCTCCTCGCTCGCCGAGCGCACCGCGCGCAGCCCCTGCAGGGCGGGCGCGTGGAACTGGATGCCGTCGCGGTAGACGTAGCTCGCGTCGCTGCCGGGACCGGCCGGAACCTGCTGCCGGGCAGCGGCTTCGGGCTCCCCGCCGAGCAGCAGGACGGCCCGGAACCGGGCGGCACCGTCACCGAAGACGGTGGCCCGCACCGCCATCCGGCCCTCCACCGGATCGGCGGGCTCGAGTTCCACCTCGATACCCGGGATCGGGTGATCGAACACCAGGCCCTTGAGCACCTGGAAGCCGCGCACCCCCACCACGATCCGGCCCGGCCCGGTGCGTTCGGCGAGGTTCACCATGGCGCCCAGCCCGAAGGTGGCCGGCAGCACGATGTGCTCACCGATGCGGTGCGCCTCGATCACCGGCTCCGTCACCAGCTCCACGATCCCGCGTCGGGCCCGCACCCGTGCCGGCTCCACGCTCGCCGCCGACAGGGCGGTGGCGGAACCGATGAGCAGCACCGGTTCGCGACGGCGGGCGGCGGAGAACTGCGCGGTGAACGCGGCGGCGCCGGCGGCCGGGGCCAGCAGCGGTACGCCCCGGGACCGGAAGTGTTCCCGCAGTGCGGGAGTCACCATGCCGCCGTCCCAGGCACCCCAGTCCAGGGCAGTGACCCGGCGGTCCGGATCCTGGGCGCCCCAGCTGACCGCGAACCGGCCCAGCGCCTCGTTGGCCGCCGCGTAGTCGGCCTGCCCGGTGTTGCCGAACAGTCCGGCCACCGAGGTGAACAGCACCAGGTGGCGCGGGTCGCCTGCGGCGTCGAGGACGGCGGCCAGCCCGGCCAGCTTGGGTCCGAGCACCCGGCCGATGGATTCGGCCGTCTTGTCCGGGATCAGCGAGTCGGCCAGCACGCCCGCACCGTGCACGACACCAGTGATGACGCCGGGACGGGCGCGGTCGGAGCCGTCGGGATCCGCGGCGCGCCAAGGGGCGAGCGCGGCCTCGAGCGCCTCGGTGTCGGTCGCGTCCACCGCCAGATAGGTTGCCCGGTCACCGAGTTCTGCCAGGGTGGACCGGATTTCGCGCACCGCCTGGATCTGACCGCAGGCGCGGTCGATGTCGCGCGGCTTGACACCCGCTCCCGCCAGGGCACGTACCGCGGCCGGCTTGAGGTCGGCGTCGGCGACACCGGCCGCCCACTCCGGGTCCTCGGCCAGCTCGGTGCGGCCCAGCAGCACGAAGCGGCAGGCGCTGGTGCGGGCCAGTTCGAGCACGCACGTCGCGGTGACGCCGCGCGCACCGCCGGTCACCACCAGGGTGTCCGCCTCGGTCAGCAGGGAGGGACCGAAATCGGTTCCGGCACGGACGATCTCGACGGTCCGGGCGGCACCGTGCCGGCTCGGCACCGGGGTGCGGCGCACGCCGGCGGCATCCACGCCGACCTCGGTGGTGTCGACCGCGGCATCGCAGAGCTCCTCGAGCACGACCTCGGCCAGCCGGTGCGGCAGTATCCGCGGGTCGATGTCCAGGGCCCGGCAGAACAGCGCGGGCTGTTCCGCGGCCAGGGTTTTCACCAGACCGCCCAGGCCACCCAGCAGGGCCGCCACCGGCTCCGCGTCACCGCGGAAGCCGAGGTGGCCGTCGAGCCGGGTGATGGTCGCGAACCCGGCCCGGCCGGTCGCCGCCCGCAACCGGGGCAGCACCTGACCGGCCACCAGAATGGCGTCGGTCAGAATGGCCTGTGCCCGTACCCATTCGGTCGCCACACCGGCGACCACGACGCAGGCGTCGACCGGACCGGTGCCGGTGACCGCGTCGGGGCCGGACACCCGGCGCACCGACCAGCTGCGGGCCCGCAGCAGTTCCTCGATGGCCTCACAGTCGGTTTCGGCCGACTCGTCCAGGCACACCAGCACGGCGTGCCCGGCCGGGCGGTAGGGATCCACGGCCGGATCCACCGCCGCCAGCTCGACGAGTTCGACGACGTGCCGCGGCGTTTCGGCCGCGGCCTCAGCTTTTGGGTGGACATCACCCCCGGCCAGCTCGCCCACGATCTGGTCGAGTGTGCGCAGCGTGCCGAGTTGTTCCGGGCCGAGCACCGGCAGCTCCGGGAAGCGTTCCTGCAGAGCGCCGATCACCTGGACCCGCTTGATCGAATCCACCCCCAGATCCGCCTCCAGATCCATGGTGGTGTCGACCATCTCGACCGGGTAACCGGTTTTGTCGGCGACCACTTCGCGCAGCGCCTGGCGCAGCGCGTCGGCGGAGATGCCGTCAGCGGAGGACGCGACCTCCGCGGCCGGAGTGGTATCGGCAGCCGGGGCGACGGGGGCGGGCGCGGCGGTCTCACCGGCGACCAGCTCGTCCACGACCTGGTCGAGTGTGCGCAGCGTGCCGAGTTGTTCCGGGCCGAGCACCGGCAGCTCCGGGAAGCGTTCCTGCAGAGCGCCGATCACCTGGACCCGCTTGATCGAATCCACCCCCAGATCCGCCTCCAGATCCATGGTGGTGTCGACCATCTCGACCGGATAGCCGGTTTTGTCGGCAACCACCTCACGTAGCGCCTGACGCACCGCGTCCGCGGACAGCGCCGCGGCGGCCTGCTCGACCGGAGCCGCCTGCTGCACCGGAACACTGACGGGTGCAACCGGTTCCGGCTGTGCCGGGGCGACCGGAGCGGCCACCGGGGCCACCGCGACCGGAGCCGCCAGGACGGGCGCGGGCGCCGCCAGGGCGGCCGGAGAGGTCGGCGTCAGCGCAGGGGTGCTCGCGGCGGATTCGGCGTAGACCGGGATCGACTGGGCGCGGGTCACTCCGGACCCGCCCTCCAGCTCGGCCAGCCGCGTCACCACATCACCGGCGCGGGAATGGCTTTCGCTGATGGCGACGCCGTGGTCCTTGACCGCCTCGATGGCGCGGACCAGCAGTTCGTCGACCTGGCCGTGGTACAGCGCGCCCGCCAGATCGCGGGCCAGCTCGAGCTGGCCGTCGAGGTAGTGGCGGTGGGTGTGCAGGTGCTGCACGAGCGCGCTGTCCAGCGCGCCCGGCGTGGGAATGCGGTACTGCGGTTCCGCGGTCACGGGGTTCTCCAGGGTACTGGGGGCATGGGTGCCGTTGGCGTGGTGACCGTTGCCGGTCGGGGCGGCCGCGGCCGGAGCCACAGGGGCCGCCAGGGCGACGGGAGCGGGGGCCGGAGCGGCGGCGGCCGGGGCCGCGACCGAGAGCTGGTAGCTGTCCGACAGTGCGGCCGCGTAGGCCTTGCGCCGGGCCTCGGGCACATACTCGGGCGCCGAGATGCTCACCGCCATAGCGGGTTTGGCGGCCGCGGCGGCGGGCTCGGCGGCGCCGTGGCGGTTGATGCCGCGCAGGTCGAAGCCGAGCACGGCCAGGCGCACCGCAGCCCGCTTGAGCGCCAGGTCGCCGTTGCCGATCGGACCGGAATCCGTGGCGATGGCGATGATCTCGTCGCCGAAGGTGCGCCGCGCCAATGAGGTCAGCACCTGCTTGGGACCGAATTCGACGAACACCGTGCAGCCGTCGGCCCGCATGGCGGTGAGCGCGTCGTAGAACTCGACCGGATTGCTCAGCTGCGCGGTCAGCGTGGCCCGGTTGGCCTCGAGGTCCGCACCGTAGGACGCGCCGCGGGTGTCGGCGTAGACGGTGGCGTCGGGCGTCCCGATCTCCACCTCGGCCACCGCCGCGCCGAACGCCTCCACCGCGTGCCCCACGTACGGGGTGTGGAACGCGCCGGATACCGGCAGCGCCCTGGTGATCCAGCCCTTCGCGGTGAACAGCGCTGTGGCCGCGGCGACCGCGTCGGTGCCGCCGCCCACCACCACCTGATCGGGGGCGTTGTGGTTGCAGATCCACACGTCCTCGACCTCGGCGATGACCTGCTCGACCTCCTCGCGGGCGGCGCCGACGGCCACCATGGTGCCCGCCTCGACGCCCTCGGGGACCGTCATGGCCGCGCCGCGTGCCCGCGCCAGGGTGAAGAAGTCCTCGGTGCCGACCGCACCGGACGCCCACAGCGCGGTGAGCTCACCGAAGCTGTGCCCCAGGTAGCCGTCGGCCCGGAAACCGAACTCGGCGAGCACCTGGAACTGACCGGCCGACAGCGCGCCGATGGCCGGCTGCGCGAATTCCGTACGGCGCAGCACATCGTCCTGCTCGGCCCGGGTCTCGTCGTCGAAGGCCGGCGGCGGGAAGACCACCGCGCCCAACCGCACCGGCGCCTGCGCGAAGGCAGCGTTGGCGGCGTCGAACGCCGCGCCCACCAGCGGGTTGTTCAGTGCCGCATCGGCGCCCATGTCGACGTACTGGCTGCCCTGCCCGGCGAACAGCGCGCCCACCTTGCGGTCGGCCAGCGCGACGGCGCGGAAGTACACGCCCTCGGGGTGATCCCACTGCGGCGCTTTGGGATTGCGCACCAACTCGTCGACCACCAGCACCCGCAGATCCGCGGCCGCGTCGTCGTCGAGGGAGACGAAGCCGACGCGCGCGTGCTGCTCGGGAATGTCGCCGCCGTCGCTGCCCTCGCTCCCGCGCACCGCGTCGATCAGGCCCGCCACGTCCGGCGCGTGCCACAGGTGCGCGCGCGGCGTGCGATGCAGCAGCGGGGTGCGCTCGCCGTCGGCTTCCTCGAGCACCAGGTGGAAATTGGTGCCGCCGAAGCCCATGGCCGAGGCCGCGGCCCGGCGCACGGGACGCTGCGGGTCCAGGATCCACGGGCGGGTGCGCGAGTTCACGTAGAACGGCGCGGTGCCGGAAGCGATCTCGGCATTGGGTGCGTCGACATTGATCGTGCCCGGCAGCACCTTCTGGTGCAGCGCCAGCGCCAGCTTCATGACGCTGGCGGTGCCCGCCGCGCCCTTGGTGTGCCCGATCTGGGACTTCACGCTGCCCAGCGCCGCGAACCGGGTCTCCGGAGTCGCCTCGGACAGCAGCCCTTTGAGCGCGGTCAGCTCGGTCTTGTCACCGACCGCGGTGCCGGTGGCGTGCGCCTCGATGAGCTCGACGTCGGCCGGCGAGCAGTCGGCGTCGGCGTAGGCGCGGTCCAGCGCCACCCGCTGGCCCGCGGCCACCGGCGCGTAGATGCTCTTGGCCCGCCCGTCGCTGGACGAACCCAGGCCGCGGATCACCGCGTAGATGCGGTTCCCGTCACGACGGGCGTCCTCGAGCCGGCGCAGCGCCAGCATCGAAATGCCCTCGCCCAGCAGCGTTCCGTCGGCGCCGGCACCGAACGGGCTGATCCGCCCGCCGTGCGAGAGCGCGCCGACCTTGCTGAAGCACATGTAGATGAAGATGGTGTTCTCGGTGTCCACGCCACCGGTGATCATCAGATCAGCACGGCCGTCGCGCAATTCCGCGATCGCGGTACGGATCGCCGCGAGCGAGGCCGCGCAGGCCGCGTCGACGGTGCAGTTCATGCCGCCCAGCCCGAGCCGGTTGGCGACCCGGCCCGCGACCACGTTGGCGAGCAGGCCCGGGAACGAATTCTCTTCCCACGGAGCGAAAGCCGCGACGAAGCGGTCCGCGATGGCGTCGGCGTCACCGTCGGACAGGCCCACCGAACGGGCGGCCTGCTTCAGCACCGGCGTCGAGAGCCGGGCCGCGAGGGGATGCATGAGCGGGACCGGGCCGGTGGTGCCCAGCACCACGCCGGTGCGCGCCGGGTCGTACCACGACGACCCGGTCGCGCCCGCGTCGGCCAGCAGATCGCGCGCCACTCCGAGGCTGAGCGTCTGCATGGTGCTCGTCACCTCGAGCTGGTTGGGCGGCAGCCCGAACTCGAGCGGATCGAAGTCGACATCGGGCAGGAACGCCCCACGTCGCGAGTAGGTCTTGTCGGGCGTCGCCGGGTCGGCGTCGTAGTAGTCGTCCAGGCTCCATCGCGAGGCCGGCACATCCTCGGTGCAGTCCACACCGTCGACAATGTTCTGCCAGTACTCTCGATGGTTACGCGCCTTGGGCAGCAGGCCCGACATCCCGACAATGGCAATCGGGTCGCGCGCCAGGCGTCTGTCATCCGTCACGGAAAATCCTCTCGAACCATAGTGTGGTGAGCCGTGTCGCTCAGGCGGCGACGATGGTGGCGGTGGTGGACGCGATGAGTTCGGCCGCGGCGGCGGCGAACAGGCGATGACCGGACGGGCTCGGATGCAGCCCGTCCTCGGTCCAGGTGCCGGCCAGCTCCCATTCGGGGCGGGCCGACAGATCCAGCAGCAGGACGCCGTGGGCGGCCGTGACCCGGGCCATGACCGCGTTGGCGAAGGCGAACCGCTCGCGCAGCAGGCCCCGGAAGTTCTCCGGAACCGGCAGGCGCGCGGGGATATCGGGGTAGTCGGCGGTGAAAACCGTGGCGCCCGTGCCACACAGCGTGCTGAACAGGGCATTCAGGTTGTCCTCGAACGCGTCCGGATCGAAGGCGCTCACCAGATCGTTCACCCCGGCGACCACGCCGTACAGCTCGGTGCGCCCGGCCTGCGGCAGCTGCTGCCGCAGGACGTCACCGGTGGTCGCGCCGTGCACGCCCAGATTGCGGATCGCGCCGGGACGCAACCCGAGCTGGCCGCCCAGCCGCGTCACCCAGCCGCGGTACCCGCCGGCCGCGGCCGGGTCGCCGCGACCTTCGGTGAAGCTGTCGCCCAGGGCGATCAGACCCGGGGTGCTCATAACGACGCCTCGGCCTTGGAGACGTGGCGCGCCGCCTCCGGGAAGCCGACCAGCTCGTACAGCTCGGCCAGTTCCTGCTCACCGAAGAACTTCTCCGGCGGGTAGAGCCCGGCGATCAGGCCGAAGAACTTCTTGGAGTAGTCCGGGCTCATACTGGTCGCCCGGAACACCGAGTCGTAGTACGGGGTCAGGGTCAGCTCCGAGATGCTCAGGGTCAGCTCGTAGGTGCTGGCGCTCTGGGCGTCGCGCTCGCGCTGGTACTCGGGCAGGGTCTGCTCGAAAGGCCGTGCGCCCGACAGGCTCTCATCGGCCAGGTCGGCCAGCAGCTGGGCGTACTTGAAGGAGTCGGTAATGCCCCAGCCGGTGAACGGGTCCTTGTGGTAGCCGGCGTCGCCGACCAGCGCCCAGCCCGGGCCGAAGGACTGACGGCGGTAGTTGTCGGGGTACAGCATGGGCCGGAACGGCTCCACGCGCTTGCCCGTATCCCGCAGGCGCGCACCGAGTTCCGGGTCGATCTGGTCCACGATCTCCTGCACGCCGGCATCGGGGTCGGCGCGGAACTCGCGGAACCGGTCCCGCTTGCGCATGACCGCGACCAGGTACAGCTCGTCGTTGGTCGGCCAGGCCGCGAACTGCTGCTCACCGAAACCGGTGCGGTGGTTCATGCCCCAGTCCAGGCCCTCGTAGTAGGAGTAGTAGACGAAGCACGCGGCCGCGGAACCCTCGTAGACCTGCGCGCCCACCTGCTTGGCCACGATCGAGTTGGCGCCGTCCGCGCCGACCACCAAGCGCGCCCGGAACTCCTGCTCCGGCCCGTCGCCCGCCCGACCGCGGATACCGGCCACCCGGTCGCCGTCGCGCAGCAGGCCGGTGACGGTGAAGCCCTCGATCAGCTCGGCGCCCGCCTCACCGGCGGCGTCGACCAGGATCTTGTCCAGCACGGTGCGGCGCGGGCAGTACACGGCGTCGATGCCGTCGGCCGACGGATCGGCCATGCCGCGGATGTCGATGTCGGTGTAGGTGAAGTTCAGGTGCCGCACCGGCGGGCAGCCGGTGGCCACCACCCGGTCGAGCAGACCCCAGGTCTGGAGCAGGCTCAGCCCGGCCTGGTGGATGTAGTGCGTGGAGGGGGTGTCGCTGGGGAATTGCGCGCGGTCCACCGCGAGTACCCGATAACCCTTGCGCGCCAGCAGCATGGCCAGCGGGGAACCCGACACCCGGGTACCGACAACGATGACGTCGTGCATGCTCAATTCACTTTCGCTTCGTCGAGTAGAGGAGATCGATATCGGCCGAATAGGTTTCCGCGATGGCCGCGCGGCGCAATTTCAGTGACGAGGTCAACAATCCGTTGGCAACGGTGAAATCGCCTGCCACAATCCGGAACTCGCGAATTGATTCCGGGCGGGACACGAGAGAATTCGCGTCGTCCACGGCGACCTGAACGGCGGTCGCCGGATCCTGGTCGGGGTGCTCGAGCCGCCAGGTCTGCGCACGCTCGGCGTCCAGGGTCACCAGCGCGGCGACGAAGGCCCGCCCCTCCCCCACCACCATGCAATTGCTGACCAGCGGATGCAGCCGCACCCGATCCTCGAGCGGGGCGGGCGCGACATTCTTGCCGCCGGAGGTCACCAGGATCTCCTTCTTGCGGCCCGTGATGCGCAGATACCCGTCCTCGAGGACGCCGATGTCCCCGGTGTGCAACCAGCCCTCATCGTCCACCGCACGCTGCTCACCGGCGGCGCCCCAGTAGCCGGGCGACACATGCGGGCCGCTGACCAGTACCTCACCGTCGGTCGCGATCCCCACGGAGGTCCCGGGAATCGGCTTGCCGACGGTGCCGAGCCGGTTGGTCGCCGGGGCGCTGACCGTCACCGCGGTGGCCGCCTCGGTCAGGCCGTAGCAGTTCAGGATGACGGTGCCGAAGCCCGCGTAGAACCCGGCGGTCGAATCGTCCAGGGACGCACCGCCGCAGATCACATACCGCAACCTGCCGCCCAGCGCGGCGGCCACCAGATCCTCCGAGGCCACCGGCACGTCGCCGTTCTGCAACCGGAGCAGGCCCGTGACCACGGCTTCCTGCTCGGCATCCGGGGTCAGCAGCGAGCGGCAGTGCTTGCGAATCTTCTCCAGCGCGTAGGGAATCAGCGACAGGAACGTGGGCCGCAGCCGCGCCAGCGCCGCCACCAGCTCCGGAATGCCCGGCAGCAGATGGGTTCTGGCGCCGCCGAACAGGCAGGCGAACAGCATGGTCTGCCCGAACACGTGCGACAGCGGCAGCGCCAGCGCGGTGACCCCGTCGAAGAGCTCACCGGTCTGGCGAACCGTGTTGGCCGACGACACGTACATGTTGCGGTGGGTGATCATGCAGCCCTTGGACACTCCGGTGGTGCCGCTGGTGTAGACGATCATGGCGAGGTCGTCGGCCCGCACCGGCGCGACGTACTCCTCCAGGTCGGCCCGCACCGGCCCCCGCGCCCAGGTGGAGATGTCCTCGAAGGTCCAGACCTCGCCGGCGCACGCGGCACGGAGCCGCTCCGCGTCGTCCGCGGTCTCCGCCGCGGAATACGCACTGCCGCTGTCGGTCAGGATGTGCTCGATCTGGGCGGGTGAGGAGGTCGGATACACCGGCACCACCACGGCGCCGATCGCCAGCACCGCGCAATCCAGCAGTGCCCAGGCCAGGCCGGTCCGGCCCAGCACCGCCACCCGATCCCCGGCGGCCACCCGCCGGTCGAGCAGCGCGGAGGCCACCGCGCGCACCTGCCGGTCCAGTTCGGCGCAGGTCAGGGGCGTGCCCTCACCGTCGGCGAGGGTTTCCCGATCGGGATGCCGGGCTGCGGCCGTGGCGACCATCTCGTACAGGCCGGCCGTAACGGCCGGTTCGACACCGTTTCCGGTATCGGATCGGGCGGCGACCCGCGTCGCGGGGGCACCGGATGCGGCGTTCGTGACAGGCGTGGTCTTCGTGACAGGCGCAGTGTTCACGAAACGAATTCTGGTGGGCGGCAATCATTCTCGACGCCGCCCGACCGGCTTTCCTAACGCGCGAAAGTCATTGCCTATCGAATCGCCGCCACGGAAACCGGGCGGGGATCATCGAGTGGTGCCGGTTCTGCGGATTCCACGGAATCGAGAAATGCCTCCACCGCCGGATTCGTTTCCTCAGCCCGCCACACCGCGTACAAATCCAGAGTGGGCACGGGATCCAATAATTTGACCGCCACCGAATTGCTGCCCGGCGCACCCATTCCCATGGAGATCGCGCGCGGCAGCGAGGCGAACCCGACCAGCGGCCGCACCGACACCATGTGCGCCGTCGCACCCGGATCGTCGGCGTGATGGACCACATCGAGCGAGATCCGGCTCTGGGCGGCGCACCGGAAGATGATGTCGTACATGGCCGGACACTGCTCGCGGGTGAACAGCACACAGCCCTGTCCCTGCAGTTCCGAGAACGGCACCCCCGGCCGGTCGGCCCAGCGATGCCGCCGGCCCACGACCGCGACCAGCGGTACCCGGTGCAACAGCCGCCGGTAGCGGAACTCCACCGTGCTGGGGTGGCCGTACACCAGGGCGATGTCGAGGGATCCGTCCGACAGCGCGGCCAGCTGCGGTCCCGTGCGCTTCTCCCACAGCGAGACCACGATGTCGGGATAGCGCTCAGTCATGCGCAGCAAGGTCTCCGGCAGCACATACCGGCTGGCCGGCAGGTTGTATCCGATATTGACGGTGCCCGCACGGCCTTCGGCAGTGGCCTTGGCCGCCCGCGCGGCCCGGTCCATCTGGGCGACTATCTGACGGGCCTGCAACTCGAACTCGCGCCCAGCGGCGGTCAACCGGACCTCGTGCGAACTGCGGGCGACCAATTGGACTCCGAGCGACTTCTCCAATTTCTGGAGCTGAGCGCTCAAACTTGGCTGGGTGAGATGAAGGCGCTGCGCTGCGCGGCCGAAGTGCAACTCCTCGGCAATCATGATGAACGAAACCAGATGTCGGAATTCCATGACGCGGCTCCTCCCGAGCACTCGCCACGATAGACCCGGCAGGTAACCGGTGATGAATCGCACCCGCACAACCACCGCCGGTACGGTTACCTGCCAGTGAATCCGCGATGTGATTCTGCTCTCCCTGGAACAATCACGCGACCTCGGTCGTCGCCATCCTGGCAGGGGTCGCGGAAAATCACGACGACAACGGCAGGTCCGTTGTGCCACCATGCTTTTCACCGATGATCAGCCGATCGTCACGGTCGTGACCAGCAGGAGAGGAGGCCCGCCTCACCGAGCGAGAGGCGGTCGCGCACCAGGCGCTCGATCTCGAAAAGTTCTTCCCATCGGGTGAATTCGACCTCGAATACCAGTGGGTCCGATTCGTCCGGCGCCGCGTCCGATTCGTCCGGCGGCCCGGCGGCGATCAAGCGCACTCGTCCAACTTCGCGCCCGGCGCACCGAGCCCGCGCGAAGTGCTGCGCGAGTGCGCCGCCTGGCGTGCGCTCATCGGCTCGACGACCCGACGGATCACGCAGGGTTGGGGACATCACGACACCGACCATCTGATCGAGGCCGACCTCGCCCCGATCGCCGCTATCTGGGCAGAGCACGAGGACTACCGGCCCGAGTGGGCCGCACTGGGGGATCGGAAGCGTGAGCGAACCATGGGATTGGAGCAAACCCGCGCGCACCTACGAGGTACAGCCGGACGGGCGCGCGATGCTGCCTGTGATCCTGACCCGCGGCGACCAGGCCAAAGCCGTCACGCCTCGGCACACCGGCCGCGAGCCGATGGACCTCGACACGGCCGAGATCACCCGCAACAGCGATATACCGCCCTCGGAGGTGGCCGGCCGCGAGTTCACCACGACCGGCGACCGGACCAGCCTGCACGACTTCCGGCTCGTCAACGATCCGAGGGTTTGACGGCCGGTCGACGCCGGCTCGGGCGCGTGATCTTGTACGGTGCACCCGTCAACCAAAACTGGTGCACCCAGCGAGGGCGATTACCCCCGAACGAGCCCCGGACCGACGCACGCGGTCCGGGGCTCAATTGGTGCTCGCTTCAGTTGTCGAAGGCTGTCGGCCGCTCGGCCGGCCGTTGCGCCCAGTCGGCGTTGATCCATTTGATGCGATCAGCGGAGTTGAGCAGATCTGCGACGACGCCGGTGGTGACGATTGTCTCCCATCGGGCACGCACCCGCCCCACGTGCACGGTCCGCATCTCGAAATCCGGGTGTGCCGAGAAGTCGCAGAACACGACCGGGGCCCCGCCGCGCGCGAGATGCCAGGCGCTGGCGCGGTCCCTGACGGTGGCCCATCCGCGCGCCCACATCGCCTGTTCGAGACATTCCCACGCGGTCTGTGGCATGTGGCGTCCGCGCAGATACACCGTGGCAGGGCTGGGTTGGTGAGTGCGCCGCCCTCGGGGTCGCGGCCAAGGATGGCGTAGACGCGTTGGCGGTTGTTCACACCGAGCGCTGGCGACGGCTTTGATCTCCATGCCGCCCGGGACATCGGCTCGCACGATCTCCTCGAACGCGGCCTCAGCCGCGTCGGCGGTGGCTTTCGCTGCTGCGATCCGGCGCGCCGCAGCTGAGTCCATGTCTGTCATCGCGGCCTCACTGCCCGCGCTGCGGAGCGGCTTTGGCCTCGAGCTGCTCGGCCGTCGCACGCAGTTACTCGATCGATTCGCGGCGGTGGACGCGAAGGTAACCCTCGGGGTTGGAGACCAGAAGGCGGCGATAGGCAGCGACAAGGCGGTCGAACAGCTGCTCGCGCTCTGTCAAGATCGCTCCGAGTCGGGCGGCTGCTTCGGGACTGGCCTCGGCCATCTTGCGGCGGCCCGGACCCGGGTCGAGCTGCGAGACTTCGGGCATCTCGAGGATTGTGGCCAGGGCGGCAGTGTTGACGCCAGCAGCCTTGGCGCGAGCGGCAAGCTGGTCGGCGGTGTCGGGGCCAATTGTGTTCATGCGATAGTGCTGCGGGTGCGCGAGGCTGGCACCGCGACGAGGCCGCGCGGTACTCCGGCCTCACCCCCAAAGGACACGCCATGCCCGAAACCCTGTCCGCCGCCGCCCACGCCATAGACTGGGACCGCGTCGCCCGCGCCACCATCAACGTTGTCGGTGCCATTTTCTGACCGTGACCTACGAAACCCGTACCTCCGCAACCAGACTCGTGCCATGGCAACGCCGATTGCTCGCGCACATCCTCCGAGCTGACAAGGGCCCGGCCAATGCTGCTGAAGTACCCGATCCTCGTCTCGCCTCTCATGTGGTGGGCGGACATCCTCGCCGTACTCAGCTACGGTCCACGCTGAGCCCGACCCTGGCCGCCCTCGTCGACATACACCAGGGCCACCGCGGGCTCGTCGTCGCCGCGAATCGTGATGCGGTCGCCCGCCTACCCCTGTGTCGCGCCCTCGGCGGCGGTCGCGACCGGCACGCCGACGCCGTTGCGACGGGCGGCGACGGCCTCGATGCGCAGGAACTCGTCCTTCAGTAGCCAGTGCGTGTAGGACGGGCGCAGCAGCGACTTGCCGATCCATTTGCCCGGCTCCATCTTTCGCGAGTAGACCACCAGACGGCTTGTTGAAGTAATACCGGTCGCCCTGAATGTGGTTGCAGCGCGCCGTATATCCATGTCGCGATACATCTTCGCCGTGTCCTCGCGACCTGACCCCATGAGTTCGATCAGCTGGACCGAATCACGGGGTCCGGTCACTCGCACGTCTTCCGGCCGATGATCGTCGGCGTCTCACCATCATTCGCCGGCCCCACGCCCACATCCATGGCCACCACAGCGACGCCGGCCCAACAGGCCAGCCCGTACAAAATGCTTCGTACCCAGCGTCTTTTGTGTCGCGTGACTCTGATTGACGGTCCCCCGTGGCATCGCCACGCTGCGATATTTCCAGCTGCGAGTCTCGCGCCGATCCTTCTCGGTGCGGCGGTCTATGTCAGCTATCGGCTGGATAACTGGCACGAGCGGTCATAGCGCCGAAGCGAAACCGCCCCAGCCATTTACGCGGCTGAGGTGGTGAGGTCGTGCTTGTTACCATCACGTCATCCGGCAGGGCCACCGCGGTCGAGTCGGCCACGCTCACCACGAAGGCAGTCGGAACCGCCACCACCATCGAGAACAATCACAGCCGGCACTCCGGCGAAGGCGTGCCCGCGCGGCTGATCAAGGCCATACCGCGGCTGCCGGTCTGGACCGGGCCCGTCTGACCGCTACGGGTTGTCGACGCGCGACTGGAATTCCGGACAGATGTCCTTCACTGCATTGATCACGACCATGTCGGTCTCGTGCTGAGTGAGGTTGAAGGGACTGCGCGTCATCCCCACGGCGATCGTGATGACCGAATCGCTGGTCGTCCGCAGTTCCATGCAGGTCGCGAGCCCATCGGTTTTCAGCTGGTCGTCGGTGGCCTTCGAGCTACTGATTCCCACGGCACGGAGGGCATCGACGTGCGCCTGATCCGTGTCGGATCCCTTGGCCGCCCGGGCTGCAGGACAGGCCGACGAGGGCGCCGCGCTCTTGGTCGCGGAAGCCGCTGCGTCGGCGGACTTTGTCGGCCAATTTCTGATGGTGGCGCCACTCCATCACCACCTGGCAGCTCTACAGCACCGCGGCCATGCAGATGTTCGGCTGCCTCTCCGGACAAATCCACATCCGCGACTACATCACCGGCGGATACTGCCAGCGGCTCGTGGACGTGATCAACGACGTCACTTCAACTGCGCCTTGAACTCGGGGCAATAGGCGTCGACCGCCGCCGCGGCCTGGTCGATCCAGCTCAAGTCGTTCTCTGGGCCCCATTTGGTAATAACGTCACGCCAAGAAGTGCCGTCCTTGAGCAAGTTGCAGACGTATTGGCCCTTCTCGATCACAAGATCCTTCCGGGCCTGCGCATACGGGACCCCAGCCTTGTCGAGATCTGCGAAGTACCGGTTATCGACTGAAGTGGCCGCAGATGTCTGCGCCGCTGCTGGCGCAACCTTCGCGGTGGTCGTGATCTCGTAGGTCGAAGGCCCGGATGAATTCGATCCGCAGGCGGGCAGCAGCGCCACGGAGAGCAGAGTGACAGCGAGCACAGTGGCGGTGAGCAGAGCGGCAGTCTTCGCAGTCTTCATGGATTCCCCTCATGTGATGGCGGTGACGGTCGCCCAGGTCCACATCGATGTCCCGTCATGCTTCACGATCAACTCGGCGACACGCCAGCGCACGGCACGAACGGGCATAGCGCCAAAACGAAACCACCCCAGCTGTTTTCCTGGCTGGGGTGGTTTCGTCATTTGCGCGTCGCGTCGAGGTCACTCCCGCGCCGCGGCGTAGTCGGCGTAGCGGCGCGGAGAGTCGATCATCGCGCTGGCGGTGATCTCGTTCGCCGCCTGCGCCAACGCGACAATCGCAGGGTGTTCTGGCTGCCCGGCGATCGCGTCGAGTACTTCGCCGATGGACTGGATTCGGTCGCACAGCTCGCGCGCCGTGGCCGGGTCCAGCCTCGAGGGTGTCATCGGTCCGATGGGCATGAAGCCTCGTCCTTTCATTCAGCTCTGATGTTGAACGATCTCCGCCGCGGTCTGCACCGCGGACTGCAGTACTTCTACTGCATAGCCGGTCTTGTCGCCGATGCGGTACGGGCACGCGTGCACCGGCAGTCCCGGCCACGGTTGCGGCTTCCCGAACTCCGCCATGTTCTCGAACGGCACGTCAGGTGGCCCCGCCAGTGTCTTTCGTGTCGCATGATTCCGATTGACACCCCCTCGCGGCAATGGGAGCGTCGCACCGATCCTTCCCGGCGCGCCGCTCCATGTCAGCAAACCGTCAGAGAATGGGCACGAATCGTCACTGACCGTGGTCACGCTGGTTGGACGCGGAAAGGCTCCCGGTGCCGACGTGGGACTCCAGTAGGTTTACGGCGAAACCGAAGCACCCGCCCGAGGGCCTTCCCTGGTTATGCGCCATCCGCGTTCGCGGGTGGCAGGTCCCGAAGTGGTGACATTGCCCGGCGGGCGTAGGTCTGTTCGGGATTCGCTGTGATGACGTCGAGTTGGTGGACCAGTGCGGCCGGTATCTCCGCGGCCTCGAAGTGTTTCGGGCCCGCCACGATGACCGCCTCGGCGTCGAGTCGGGTTGCCTGCGCTTTGAGCCTGGCCAGTGGTGGCCGTCCGAATTTCGGGTCGTAGATGACCATGTCGGCGAAGTCGTACCCAAGACGCTCGGCGAGCCTGCGGATTTGGGTTTGGTCCCAGAGCAGGCCCGCGCCGGACACATCGGTGCGGAGATACCCCACGGCTACCGGCTTGTACTTCATCACTGCCCCGCTATCTGCGTGTCCATCGATCTCGATACGTCTGTGGCATTCCAGATGGAACCCCGAGTAGTCGCCGGTCTCGTCTCGGTAGCTCTGGAGCTCCAACACGCCCCCACTGAATTCGAAGAGCCGCGCGGGGCGGACAGTACCGGGCTCGGAAGCCGAATCTTCTGACGTGTGAGCCATGACTCCCCCGTCATCTACGATGATTCGTAATTGACTCAATGTGACATACTCGCCTCACCGTACGCCGGGTGGCTACCCTGTGCCTAGAGAATCGAATTGCGAGCTGTAGGGACCGACCATGACCACCACCGGAGAGGTAATCGGCGCGTACCTCAAACGGCACGACATGAGCGTGCCTTCGCGCGTGAGGTGGATGTGGACCAGCGGCAGATAGGCCGATACATATCCGGCGAGGCTGATCCGCCGCTTCAGGTCGCATCCCGGATCGCCGACTACATGGGCATCACGCTGACCGAACTGGCCGGCAAGACTGCTCGCGGCCTGGACTTCACCGGGGTGTGGTGGGCCGGGTGGCAGACCCAGAAGGACGGTGTTCACCGGGTGGATGTGCATCCGCTCCGGATCGTTCAGGATGGGAACATTCTGGAGCTGTTCGGAGAGCGCGTGGACGCCATCGAGTCCGGGGCGTACGAGTGGACCGGAGAGCTTCGGCTCTACGACAACTCGTCCCTGATGGGCTGGTACAACGCCAGTGAGGGAGCTATCCGAAGCAAGGGCGTGCTCTACTTCGCCCTGCACCCTCACGGGCAGATCATGATCGGCGGATGGGTCGGCCTGTCGTACGCGGCCCCCGTGGTTCGCGGCTGGGGCGCGATCGCCCGGACCGAGGAACAGGTCCACGCTCTGATGTCGCGGACCGCCGACAATGAGCCAGACTTGCTGTCGTGGGACAAGATGAAGAGCTCGTAACCGTATCCATTGCCGGGCCAGACGAAGACACACTGGCGCAGTTCGTCCGCCACCTGGTCGAGAACCAGTTGGCCGCCTGCGGGAACATCGTGCCCGAAGCTCGCAGCATCTACCGATGGGAAGGCGCGGTGGAGGACGAGGGCGAGGCGCTGGTGTGGATTCACACCCGGCGCAGCCTGGTCGGCCGAATTGTCGAGGCCGCGGACCAGTATCACCCCTATGAGGTCCCGCAAGTGCTGGCCTTCCCCGTCGTCGAGGCCCACCCGGGCTATCGGGAATGGGTACTCAAATCCACCTCGGCCTTGACCTAATACCGGTCGCCGACTCCGACGTCGTGCGGAGACGCACGACGTCGGCAAGCCGGGACATCCGCGGCTGGAGGCTACCGCGCGCCCTCGAGCCGATCGGCGGCCCGGAGGGGTACGCCCGCCAGCGCGTGCAGTGGGGGTGCTCGTCGAATACCTGCAAGTCCAAACCGATCTGGCTTACGTCCATGCGCGGCGCGGCATCTCGGGCGGCGGACCGCCTGGCTATCGGACGAGCCGCAGCCGTGTCTGGAGGCGGTAAGCCCAACACCGTCATCCACCTCAACCACCGAGGCATCATGCCGTCAACCAGACCCGACCACACCACCGTACGTGCGCCAGAGCCGAAAGCCCGATAATCCCCGACGGGCACCGATACACCCGGTACCCGCCGGTTACACTGCGAATCCTCTTGCGCGGCAGCATCGGATGGATCGGCTTCCAGGCCGCGCTGCGCTGCCCGGCGCGGCGCTCACACGCATCCACCCGTGAACGCCGCGCCGGTACGCGTCATCGGATCAGGCGGGCTGGAAACCCACCTGCAACGCCTCCAGTCCTCGAATCACCACGTTCGGCTTGAACGGTGGATTCTCCGAAAGCAACTCCATCGCACCGACTTTGCTCAGCAGCACCGCCGAGTTGGTTCCAGGCAATCCGCCGACCGAATCCTGTACTCGTCGCTGCCACGCGAGTATCACTGTGGGTTCTCCCCAACGAGTGAGCTGACTGCAGAAGGTGAGTTAACGCCCCGATCAGCCCCAGATTCACTCGAGGCGAATCTGAGACACACCATTACCCGCTTGGACGGCCGTTTTGTCGCTAACGTCGTACACGCCGTCGTAAAGATGGTCGTATGTGCGACGGTAGCTGCCTACGCGGCGTGCCGGATGAACTCGAGAATTAACGGCAGATCCGCGGTCGTCAGTGGGCGGCCCTGCGGTTCGGCGAGGTCCTTCTCGATCAGTG
Source organism: Nocardia sp. NPDC004711 (assembly GCF_053601595.1). Classification (NCBI taxonomy): domain Bacteria; kingdom Bacillati; phylum Actinomycetota; class Actinomycetes; order Mycobacteriales; family Nocardiaceae; genus Nocardia; species Nocardia sp. NPDC004711. Next base: position 50,166 of record NZ_JBSGCB010000062.1, read on the forward strand.
ACCGAATGTAGGCGGACTGATTCATCCCCAATTCGGTGGCGCGCGCCTTGCATCGGCGATCCAGAGAGGCGGGCAGTTTCACCGACCGGGGAACGATCGTCTCCCCCGTGTCAACACCAGGAATCACCACCAACTCTTCAGCCTGAGCGGGATCGAGGACCAGGCGCTTGGTGAGGGCAGCGATCTGGTCGGGGGTCATGTTCTCGAAATCAGCCATTGCGGGCCTCCCATTGCTCGAATTCGGCGACCAGTTCCGGGGTTGGACGGAACGCATTGATGATGTAGATGTCCTTACCGTCGATGCGTGCCAGGAGCAGCAACGGCTGACCATCGTCCGCCCGCCCCATCAACACCGACGCCTCGAGTCCCGCCGCGTCATCGACGGCTGGCATGAACCACACGCGGCGTTCTCCAGCAAGCCACGCGCTGAGCAGGTCATACACGTCGTCGATGTCGATACCGGACTGGGCCAGCAGATGCGCCAACCCCCAATACCACGTAATCGCCACGACCCAGACTACCACAGACTACGGATGTACGAGAGAACCGGAACACCGCACGTGGCTGCAACAGTTCCTGGGTCGGTAAGGACCCCTCAACGGCCCGCCGCCGCCAATACATCGTTGGTGCCGCCGCCAACACGTCACCGATCCCCAGACGCGACACCAGTTCGGTGTCAGTGGTTATCAGCTGCCGATACAGCAGATCCTTCGTGGTTCCCACATCGATTCCGGGACGATGGTCAGGGCCGGGATTGAAGCGGGTTCGTCGCGGAGCGCGCACGCGTGTAGGGTCGCAGCGCGCTGGTCGGGGTCGGGGTCAGTGTCGGTGCGGAGGGTAATGACTTGGGCCCGTCGTCGCCAAACGGACCATCCCCGCGAGTGCGGCGACCCCGCGGGTGCGGGGCCGATCGGTCCGGACGACAACAGTTACGCCGGAGGCAAGGACCATCCCCGCGGGTACGGGGCCGATCTCGCCGAGCTGGAGGAGCTGTATCCGGGGCATGGACCATCCCCGCGGGTGCGGGGCCGATCGCCTCGGAGTCCTCGGTGATGTCGGTCAGCAGCGGACCATCCCTGCGGGTGCGGGGCCGATGTCGCGGATCTCTTGATCGGTCAGTGGCGCGTCGGACCATCCCCGCGGGTGCGGGGCCGATGTGGGCTGGATGGGCCTGACCCACCAGGCCGGAGGACCATCCCCGCGGGTGCGGGGCCGATTCGCAGCGCCAACCCTTTTCGCGGCGCAAGTAAGGACCATCCCCGCGGGTGCGGGGCCGATCTCATCGGTACAGTCCCATGCGTCCCCATCCCGGGACCATCCCCGCGGGTGCGGGGCCGATACTTGTTGACCTGCTGGTTTTCTGGCGTGGAGCAACGTTTTCATTGACTTCAATTCGGCCACGCATCAGCGCCGCGGCAATGCACTGGACCGTTCCACCACGTACGCCGTGGTCGAACTATCTACCGTAGTCGTCGTCTCGCGGAAAGGATGAGGCCGTCGAAGTCGACTGGGTGCCAGCGATCTCTACCCGCGGTGCGAACTGTCCATGACCGCTTGGCCGTCGTTGACTCGGTCGGCAAGCAACTGCCACATGGGCACCCTGTGCGCGTCGTCCCTGCTCCACGGCCTGATCAGGGCGACCGAGATGGGGCATTTGAGGACCTGGGCCTCCATCGCCAGCCTGGGCTGCGACCATCCCTTCAGCTTGCGGGTCTGGGCGACACTCCGCGACGTCGGCCGAATCTTCGATCATCACGGCCTCAATTCCACTGGTCCCCAGTCCCTGAGGGCACCACAAATTGTGTGAGTTCGCAGGCTGACGGGACGTCGATGGGCCGCCTGTGGACCTAGATCTTTCGCCCGGACCTCACACCCGACAACACCTTGCTCGCGCGATTGCGCCGACGCGGCATGTAGACCGCCGACGTCACCGATGTGCTGCCGATACACGGCGATCCCGACTACGCCGGTGAGCTACGAGACTTCCCCCCACGGGGGGAGCCGACGTTCATCGTGACGGCCCGCGGTTCCCCAGAATCCGCATGTCGCATGAGACATGTGCGGTAGGCGTCGAAGGTGAGCGGCGCCTCGGTGTCGGCAGGGGCAACTCTCGCGAACTGCCGGCGCCGTCGATGCCCTACTACTACCGACGCATACGTTGCGGAGCGTGTGGCGGACGACTGCCGCTCTGGCCTCTTCCAACGTGCTGCGGCGCAAAAACAGGTATGTCCTGGGTCACTTGGCCGTCGCGGGTACCGCGAGCGCAAAAGAGGCTGTTGGCACCACAGCAGCCGCTATCCGCAGGAGATCTCATGAGTTCACCGAATTCGCACCGGGTCGCCGACACCGCTGCCGAGAAGGTCGGCGAGACGACTTTCATGGTCAGGCGGTGCAGCAACTGTGCGGCGTTCCTGTCGCCGCTGGCTGGCACATGCACGTCGTGTAGGTCGACGACGCTGGAATGGGTGCCCTCCTGCGGTGAGGGGGCAATCGTGTCCTGGCGGGTGGTGTATCGGGTGCTGCCCGACGGGAGTCTCGAGGAATGGGTGCCGTCGCAGATCGCTATCGTCGCGCTCGATGAGGGGCCTTGGGTCTACACCACGATCGAAGGGGAGATCCCGTCATCATCTGACAAGCCGGTACGAGTGCGGTTCGAACCTGGACCCTCCAGTGGCGGGTTCCCCGTATTCGCAACCACGGCGACCAGCAGGCGAGTCCCGGACAACCTGCTGCCTGGGCGTATGAGTGCGCCTCATCGGAGTAGATCGCATCGCGGACTCCTGTGATGGTGGACGGTCCCCGTAGCCCAGAGTGGGTCAGGTCCTCGCTGAACCAATGCGACTTCCTGGAGTCCGTGAAGTCGGTGGATGCCCACGCCAGGTCGGTGATCGAGTTTGCCATCCGATGGGCCCCGTTCGGTGGCGCCCCCTCTGATGAACTGATGATCACCTTCGGTGTCGATCGTTGGCGTTTCCTCCAGATGATCCGCGAGGCACTGCGCCCACATGCCAGCGACCGCCCGTATGCGCAAACGATCAAGCATAATTTGCTGGAGGTGGTGAGCTGGTCCTGGCATGCCTATCCCGATTCCTCGGTGTCCCACCCCAAATGTCAGTGGGGCACGATCGAGATCGATGGATGTTGGGTTGCGTCCAATAGCGTGGTGTAGGAGCTCGCCGAGTAGTCCGGTGAGTATCGAATCCCGGACATGAGGGTGGTCACCGCGTGATCCTCGAAGG
>NZ_JBSGCB010000063.1:0-52231 GCF_053601595.1 Nocardia sp. NPDC004711
CCTTGTCGCGGGCGATCAACGCCAAACGCTGAGCCGGAGTGGCCAGGCGCTGGCAGCGACCCAGGTACAGCGGCAGCCCGTCGGCGTCGAGGACCGCCAGCACCGGGCGGGTGCCCTCGGCCAGCTTCAACGCCTCGCTGATCGACACGTGCCCGCCCGACGCGGTGGTCGCGACCCCGGCCCCACGCTCGAGATCCGCGACGGACATGGTCAGGATGGCCTGCACCGGCAGACCACGGTGGGAGCCGAGCTTGGCCGGGTCGATGCCGGGCTGCAGCAGCGCGAACAGGGCGTCGTGGGTGCGCTGACCGGCATCACGACGGTCACGACGCGCAGCAGCCTCCAACACCTTCGAATCGACCACCTTGACCGTGGCGGCAACGCTGTCGGCGTCGTCGATGTTGCACATGCCCGGGCGCGCGAGCTTGGCGAACACGGCATCCAGCAGTGCCCGCAGCTCGGGGGTGATCCAGCCCTCGATCCACGACATGCCATCCACCCCGGGACGACCCAGGATCAAGCCACGGCGACGACGACGATCAGCGTCGGAGACGACCTTGCCGTCGGGGTCGATACGGGCGAGGATGTCGCGACCGATCTTGGGCAGGTCATCGGGCCACCCGACCCGGGAGTGGCCGACCAGGATGTCCTCGGCCTCGGCACGGGTCTCGGCGGGAATGTCAGCAGGCAGGTGGTTCATCACGTCGATGATGTTGCGGACATGATCACGCGAGATATCCCCTGCCTCAAAGGCTTCGGCGGTCCCGGCCAACGCGGCCGGACGCAGATGACCGGTGGGCTCGAAGAATTCTCCGCACTGGCGGGTGATCTTCACCCGCACCGACGCGTCATATTTCGACAACCCCAAGGTCTGGCGCAGGAACGGCACCACAGCCTTCGCCCCACTGCCTTCGGGCAGCGAGCGGTTGCAGGCCTCGATGATCAGGCGTGAATCCAGCGCCGACAGTTGACGTTTGCAGGTCTCCAACCGCTGCATCAACTCCACGACCTCGCCATCGGCGAGCGGAGTGAGGTTGCCGTGGAGGACGGAATTCGACAGGGTTTCGACGGCGGTCGCCAGTTCTGCGATGCCGCACTTGTCGAGTGTCACCCCCGTCGAATTCATGCATTGATTTTACCGCTATAGCAACAACCTAGGAACCCGAAATATCCTGTATCACTTGGCTTTTCACATTTACGACTTCGAATTCAATTCTGCCGCAGCGATAACAACCCCACCGAAGACGGTTTTGGCGATGACCAAATTCCCTCCCTCGCCGGCCAGCACAGCAGCCGCCTCGGCAACACTCGCGCTCCCCACGGCAAGCGCAACCCGCTCCGACGGATTGGGAACGGAAACGGCCTCCAGCTCCGTGAGCGTGAATCCCACCAGCTCGACACCCAACCGGTCGGCCGCCGCTCTGATTCCAGGCTCTCCGACCCGTCGCTCGACGGTCGCCAAGCAGCGAATCACCCTGTCACCGACCGCGTTTCGAATGGCAGCGAGGATCGCGTCGGCAGTTGTCCCGGGACGGAGTCCAACCCCGACAGCCAATTCAGGCCGGGGCATGGGTGCGGGCGAAATCAGCGGCGGTGGTGACGAATCGGCCGATGGCCGCTGGATTTCCGGCGGGGTGGGTGTGCAGGTAGGACGCGTGGACGCGATGCACTGCCGCACCCTCGCGGACGGTCTCGCCGGAGGGAGCGCGCCAGGCCCAGGCCGCAGCGGCGGATCCGGGGGTGACCAGACGGGTGCGGTGGAATTCGTGGCCGCGCACGCGTGCGCCCGCGCTCCAGAGCGGAGTATCGGTGAGCGCCACCGCATCCCGGTATCCGAGGGTGAGGCGCGGGCCGAATTCGGCTTCGGCGTCGATGACCCCGGCCATGCGGTGACCGTCGAGGGTGCGGGTCAGGTAGAGCAGGCCCGCGCATTCGGCGTGGATCGGGAGGCCGTGGCCGGCCTGTTCGGCGATGGCGTCGAGCAGGCCCGTGTTGGCCGCGAGTTCGGCGGCGTGCTCTTCGGGGAAGCCGCCCGGAAGGACCAGTCCGGCTGCACCGGAGGGCAATTCGTCGCGCAGCGGGTCGAAGACTCGCACCTGCGCGCCCGCCGCCGCCAGCAATTCGCGATGTTCGGCGTACCCGAAGGTGAAGGCCGGTCCGCCCGCCATCGCCACCACCGGCCCGGATTCCGCCGCCGTCACCTCGGCGGCCGGATCCCAGTCCTGCCCCTGTGCGCTCGACGCGGCCAAGGCGGCCACCGCCGCGAGATCAATATGTGCCGCAACGAGATCCGTCATGGCGTCCACAGCGGACTGAGCCGCCGAGCCGTGCTCCACCGCCGGAATCAGGCCGAGATGCCGTGACGGCACCGCCAATTCGGCCAGCCGCGGCAGTGCGCCCAGTACCGGCAGTCCGACGCGGGCGCACGCCGCACGCAGCACCTGCTCGTGGCGTTCGCTGCCGACCCGGTTGAGAATCACTCCGCCGAGCCGGATTCCGCTGTCGTAGGTCGCGAATCCGTGCAGCAGGGCCGCCAGGCTCTGGCTGTGCCCGCGCGCGTCGACCACCAGGATGACCGGCGCGCCCAGCATGGCGGCGATCTGGGCGGTCGAGCCCTCGGCGACGGGTTCGGTGTGGTGTTCGTCGATGCGCCCGTCGAACAGGCCCATGACGCCCTCGACGACCGCCAGATCGCAGCCCTGACTCCCGTGCCGGTACAGCGGCACCACGCGGTCGGGCCCGACCAGCACCGGATCCAGGTTCCGCCCGGGCCGTCCGGCCGCCAGCCCGTGATATCCCGGGTCGATGTAGTCCGGGCCCACCTTGAACGGCGCGACCCGGTGCCCGGCCCGGCGCAGTGCCCCGATCAAACCGGTGGCCACGGTTGTCTTCCCGCTCCCCGACGCGGGCGCGGCGATGACGACCGCGGGCGTGTTCACCATTCGATGCCGCGCTGGCCCTTGCGGCCCGCGTCCATCGGGTGCTTCACCTTGGTCATTTCGGTGACCAGGTCCGCGGCCTCGATCAGCGCCTGCGGTGCGTCGCGGCCGGTGATCACCACGTGCTGGTTGCCCGGCCGGTTGCGCAGCGTCTCGACGACCTCGTCCACGTCGACCCAGCCCCACTTGAGCGGGTAGGTGAACTCGTCCAGCACATAGAACCGATGCTGCTCGGCCTCCAGGCGGCGGCGAATCTCCTGCCACCCCGCCAGCGCCGCGGCCGCATGATCCTCATCGGACCCCTGCTTCCGCGTCCACGACCAGCCCTCCCCCATCTTGTGCCACTCCACGGCCCCGCCGACCCCGGTCTCGTCGTGCAGCGTCCCGAGCGTCCGGAACGCGGCCTCCTCGCCCACCTTCCATTTCGCGCTCTTCACGAACTGGAACACCGCGACATCGAACCCCTGATTCCAGGCCCGCAGCGCCATCCCGAACGCCGCCGTCGACTTCCCCTTCCCGGGCCCGGTGTGCACCGCGAGCACAGGCAGATTCCGACGCTGCCGCGTCGTCAGCCCGTCATCCGGAATGCTCTCCGGCAGCGGCACACCCTTCGGCATCGTCTCCAGCTCCTTCCACACCGACTCGTCGGTGAATCACGGTGCCATACGCACCCGGCGCGCCGATCCGCGCCCCGGTCCCGCACGACGACGGGTCACCGGTTCTGGTCATGGCCCGGGCCGCTCCGGAACCCCGGCGCCCGCCCTGATCCGGATCGGCCGGCCGCGATGTGCGGCTTCGCCGACGACGGTCAGGCGGCTCGGGTGGCGCGGACGATGCCGGCGACGGAATCGCCGGTGAGGGCGGTCAATTGGAGGTAGCCGGCGCGGAGGGCGGTGGCTATGTCGCGGGCGAGGTTCAGGCGGATCATGCCGCGTTCGCAGTCGATGACCATGGCGGTGACGGCGTCGGCGGCGAGCATGCGGGCGGCGGTTCGGGCGCGCGGGAGCGGGTCGGTGCCGCCGGTGGCGCGGCCGTCGGTGAGGAGGACGAGGAGGGGGCGGCGGTGGGGGTCCCGGGTGCGTTCGCGGCGGATGAGGTCGCGGGCCTTCAGGAGGCCTTGGGCGAGTGGGGTTTTGCCGCCGGTGCGGAGGTCGGCGAGGCGGCGGACGGCGATGTCGACCGACGTGGTGGGCGGAAGGACCAGTTCCGCGTCCTGGCCGCGCATGGTGATGACGGCGACCTTGTCGCGGCGCTGGTAGGCGTCGCGGAGCAGCGCCACCACCGCGTTGGAAACGGCCGCGAGGCGGTCGCGGGCGGCCATGGAGCCGGAGGTGTCGACGACGAAGACGACCAGGTTGCCTTCGCGGCCTTCGCGATACGCGCCCCGCAGATCGTCGGGGGCGAAGGCGAGGGGGCCCGACAGGCGGCCGCGCTCGAACTGGCGCGGGGCCGCGGCGAAGATGGTGCCCAGCAGGTGCAGGCCGGTGGAGGTGTCGTCGGTGGTGCGCACGACGCGGCCCTGACGGGTGCGGGCACGGGAGCGGCGGCCGGGCGCGCCCTCGCCGACGCCGGGGACCTCCCAGCGCGGGGGCTTGGGCAGGGTTGCGGTGGGAGCGGCGACGCGGCCCTCACGGCCGGCCGAGTCGTTCCGGCCACGCCCATCGTCGTCGTGCGGGCGCGGGTCACCCGGTGGATTCTGGCCTCCCCCAGGGAAATCCGGGCCGCTGTCCGGCTCGAGGCCATGGTCCGAATCCGGGCCGCTACCAGGGGCATCGGAGTCCCTCGGCAAGGGGTCCGCGCCATCGCACGACCCAGGGCCGCCATCGCGCGAGTCCGGTTCGGCGCCAGGTGAATTGGCGTGTTCCGGGTTCAGGCCGGAATCCTCGCCCCCGTCCGCCGGATCCTGCGGTCCCGCACCGTTGTTCGGCGGGACCGCTTCACCTTTTCCCAGGCTGTCGTCCTCCTCGGCGCGGGCCGCTTCCTCGGCCGCGTTCCGCATGGCGTCGTCGAGTTGCTCCTCGCTGATGCCGGGTTCGTCGAAGGGATCGCGGCGACGGCGGTGCGGCAGCGCCAGTTCGGCGGCCACGCGGACATCGGCCTCGGTGACCGCGGTCGCGCCGCGCCAGGCCGCATGGGCGGTCGCGGTGCGTGCCACCACCAGGTCGGCGCGCATGCCGTCGACATCGAAGCTCGCGCACAGGGCGGCGATGCGGCGCAGCTCGACATTGTCGAGACCGACGTCGGCGAGCTTGTCGCGGGCGGTCAGAATGCGTTCGGCCACTTCACGATCCGCGGCCGCATAGCGGCCGGCGAAGGCGCCGGGATCCGCCTCGTAGTCCAGGCGACGGCGGACGACGGCCATGCGCACGTCCACATCGCGGGAGGCGACCACGTCCACGGTGAGCCCGAATCGGTCCAGCAGCTGCGGCCGCAGCTCGCCTTCCTCCGGATTCATGGTGCCCACCAGGACGAATCGCGCCGGATGCGTGTGCGAGACACCGTCGCGCTCGATGTGCACCCGCCCCATGGCGGCCGCATCGAGCAGCACGTCCACCAGATGGTCGTGCAGCAGGTTCACTTCGTCGACGTAGAGCACGCCGTGATGCGCGGCGGCCAGCAGCCCCGGTTTGAACGCCTGCTCCCCGTCCCGCAGCACCCGCTCCAGATCCAGCGACCCGACCACCCGGTCCTCGGTGGCGCCCACCGGCAGCTCCACCAGCCGCGCGGGCCGCGCCCCGGACTCGTCCACCACCGGTGGTAGCAACTGCGCCAGCGCCCGCACCACGGTCGATTTCGCGGTCCCCTTCTCCCCGCGCACCAGCACCCCGCCGATCCCCGGATGCACCGCGCACAGGATCAGCGCCAGCTGCAACCGCTCCTGCCCCACCACCGCGGAGAACGGAAACCCGGCCTCATCAACGGCCGTACGAACACTCTCGGAGTAAGCCACAGGAGAAACGGACACGACCCCAACTCTAAGGGCGCCCCGGTCCCCCACCCCGAGCACCCCTTCCCGGTCGCGCTGGCGACCTGGGCCACTGGACGAAACAGCCGCGCCCGCTGTGGGTTTCACAGCGGGCGCAGGGTTGTTCGGTGGGTGCGGGGTCAGCCGCGGCGCATCGGGATGTGCGGGATGCCGTCTTCGATGTACTCCTCGCCGTCGGGCTTGAAGCCGTGCTTGGTGTACATGTCGAGCAGGTAGGTCTGGGCGTTCAGGCGGACGGTCGCCGAGCCGGCTTCGGCCAGGGCGGCCTGCAGCAGGCGGGTGGTGTAGCCGTGGCCGCGGGCCTCGGGGGTGGTGCAGAGGCGGCCGATGCGGAAGGACTTCACGCCCTCGTCGTGCTCCTCCATGAGGCGCAGGGTGCAGATGACCTCGCCCTCATCGTCGAGCCAGAAGTGCCGGGTTTCCGGCAGCAGGTCGAACCCGTCCAGTTCCGGGTACGCACACTTCTGCTCGACGACGAACACCTCGACGCGAAGTTTCAACAGCTTGTACAGCGTCGCGGTGTCCAGGTCTTGGGACCACGACCGTTTGAGAGCAACCGTTGACATCATCGCGTCTTGCTATCACATCTAGGCGTGAGAAGCGATACCGACGGGCTTGGGCGTGTTGTCCGAATCCACCGAATCCAACTGCAGAGCCTTGGTGGACCAGTCCCAGACCTCGCGGTACAGGGCCTGGTTCTCGGAGAGCTTGACGCCCAGCGACGGCACCATTTCCTTGAGTTTCGGCTCCCACGTGGAGAATTCGCGCGGGAAGCACTTCTTCATGACATCCAGCATGGCGCTGACACAGGTGGACGCGCCGGGGGACGCGCCGAGCAGACCGGCAATGGTGCCGTCCTCGGCAGCGACGACCGCGGTGCCCAGCTCCAGCACGCCGCCGATGCCCTTGCGACGGATCATCTGCACGCGCTGACCGGCGATGATCAGCTCCCAGTCGTCGCCGTCGGCGCGCGGGATGAACTCCTCCATGGCCCCGATGCGGCCGTTCTGCGACTTGAGCAGCTCGGAGACCAGGTAGTTGACCAGTCCCATCTCCGTGACGCCCACACCCAGCATGGAGAACAGGTTGTTCGGCTTGACCGACTTGATGAGGTCGGTCAGCTTGCCGTCCTTGAGGAACTTCGGCGTCCAGCCGGCGTAAGGGCCGAACAGCAGGCCCTTCTCACCGTTGATGACGCGAGTGTCCAAGTGCGGCACCGACATCGGCGGCGCGCCGACCGACGCCTGGCCGTACACCTTGGCCTCGTGCTGGGCGATCAGGTCCGGGTTGGTGCAACGCAGGAACAGGCCCGACACCGGGAAGCCGCCGAAGCCGCGGATCTCCTTGATGCCCGACTTCTGCAGCAGCGGCAGCGCGCCGCCGCCCGCGCCCACGAACACGAACTTGGCATTGATGACCCGCACCTTGTTGCTGCGCAGGTTGCGCACCTTGACCAGCCAGGAGCCGTCGGACTGCTTGGTCAGGTTCAGCACGTCGTGGCCGAAGGCGATGTCCGCGCCGGACGCACCCAGGTAGGCCAGCAGTTCCTTGGTGAGCTCACCGAAGTCGATATCGGTGCCCGAGTCGGTCCAGTTCAGGGCGACCGGGTCGGAGAAGTCGCGGCCCTTGGCCATCACGGGCAGGCGACGGCTGAATTCGGCTGCGTCGTCGATGAATTCCATGCCCTCGAACAGCGGGTGCTTGGACAGCGCCTCATGGCGCTTGCGCAGGTACTCCACGCCGTCCGGGCCGTGGGTGAAGCTCACGTGCGGGATGGGGTTGATGAAGTTCGACGGGTTGGCGAGCACGCCGTTCTCGACCGAGTAGGACCAGAACTGGCGCGAGACCTGGAAGCGCTCGTTGATGTCGATGGCCTTGGTGATCTCCACCGAGCCGTCGGCGTTCTGCGGCGTGTAGTTCAGCTCGCACAGGGCGGAGTGGCCCGTACCGGCGTTGTTCCACGGGTCGCTGCTCTCCGCGGCCGCGGCCTCCAGGCGCTCGAAGATGGTGATCGACCAATCCGGCTGCACCTGTCGAAGCAAGGCACCGAGGGTGGCACTCATGATGCCGGCACCGATGAGTACTACATCGGTCTTTTCAATCGTGGCAGCGTTCGACACGGCGTTGATCGACTTCCTTGTCATTTGTGGGTCACCAGGTGGAGGTTAGGTTACCCGTCGTTCACTTGGACTCAATTCTGCCCCTGACCATTCCCGAATCTTGCTTCGAAATCCCCGAATGTGAGAGATCCCTCCCAAATGGACATCGTCGGGACGCGGTCTATGTTGGGCGTGTGACCTCCGAAACGTCATCCACCACGTCGTCGACCACCACCTGGCAGCCCGATGTGCTGGGTGCCGACTACCAGCAGCTGACCATTCCGATGGGTCCGGATCCGGACGGTGAGGGCGACGTGGTCGCCACCCTGGTCCGTTACGCCCCGGCCGACGCCCCGGTCGCCACCCGGGCCGTGCTGTACGTGCACGGGTTCACCGACTACTTCTTCCAGGAGCACCTGGCCCAGCACCTGGCCGCCCAGGGCTACGCCTTCTACGCGCTGGATCTGCGCAAATGCGGGCGCTCGCAGCGGGCCGGGCAGACCCCGCACTACGTGAGCGACCTGGCGCTCTACGACGGGGAACTGAACCGGTCGCTGCGGGTCATCCGCGAGGAGACCGAGCTGCCGGTGCTGATCATGGCGCACTCCACCGGTGGCCTGGTGACCTCGCTGTGGCTGAACCGATTGCAGGCCACCGGTGGCGCTCGGGCGCAGGGCATCACGGGCCTGGCGCTCAACAGCCCCTGGTTCGACCTGCAGGGACCCGGCTACTACCGCTCGGTGGGCACGCCGCTGCTGGAGGGACTGGGCCGGTTGCGGGGGTTCGCGAAGCTGCCGCTCGGCGTCTCCACCGCGTACGGTGACAGCCTGCACCACAGCGTCTCCGGCGAGTGGGATTACAACCTGGACTGGAAACCGTTGAGCGGCTACGCGGTTCACGCCGGCTGGCTGCGGGCGATTCGCCGCGGTCAGCTCCGGCTGCACAAGGGCCTGGACATCGGTGTGCCCGCGCTGATCCTGCGGTCGAAGGCCACCAAGTTCATGAGCAAGTACGGACCCGCCGCCGACCTGGCGGATCTGGTACTCGACGTCAAGCAGATCCAGCGCTGGGCGGGCTGCCTGGGCGAGCGCACCAATATCGTGCCGATCGAGGGCGCGCGGCACGACGTGTTCCTGTCGTCGGAGACGCCGCGCACCCAGGCGTTCAGGGAGCTGGATTCCTGGCTGAAGTGGCTGGCCGACTCACCAGAAGCTGGTGCGTAGCACCACTTCGGTGGCCAGCTCGTGGCCCGCTTCGGCGGCCACATCGGTGACATCCATGGGGACCAGCCGGAATTCGCCGTAGACGAACCGGCTGGAAGCCTCGGCCACCGGGCGCGGCAGGCGCTTGGTGGCCAGCAGGGTGGTGGGGATCTCCACCGGCGGGCAGGAAGGGTCCTTGACGGCGCCGTCCGCGCCCGGCGCGGCCGGGTGACCGCCGCCGGCCACGATGAGGCTCATGAAGCGGCCGAAGCCGCGGGCGGCCAGCTGCCAGGCCAGGTCCGCGCCCGCGCCGCTGCCGACCAGGTTGGCCCACGGAACCTTCAGCTGGTCGAGGATGGCGAAAACAGTGGTGGCGTCGAGACCGTCGATCGATTCGATCGCGATGGTGTGCAGGTCCGAGGTCTGCAACCGGGCACAGACCTGGTCGTAAATGTCGGCCGGATCGCCCGCATCGGGTAGCAGCAGGACGTGGTGCCTGGTTTCGGGTCCGCCGACTCGCACCGCCCACTCGCGGTCACCGACCGTGATCCGCCGAGATTCCATGTTCGATCACGCTACAGGAGCGCCGGAGGGGCCGAACGCGAGTCGGGCGGTTTTTTGTGACGGCGGTCACTTATTGACGGTCAGAACGGGGAGATCCGCGGGCGCACCCGCGGTGATGAGCTGTTCGAGCGCGTCCTGGTCGAGGTGCTTCTCCATGAGATCGGCCAGCAGATCCAGCTGGGCGGAGCGCACCTCGGCCACCGAAACAGTGTCGGAGACAACGAAATCGGTGCGGCCCGCCCGTGCGGCGACCACGCGCAGCCAGGCGCGGCGGAACTCGTCCGACTCCAGGGCTCCGTGCAGATGGGTACCCCAGATCGCCTCGCGCACACTGCCTTCGGGAGCGCCGTCGAGTTCGAACCACGGGTCGTCGCCCTGCCGGGTGACGCGGCCGTGGTGGATCTCATAGCCGTGCACCGGGAGGTCGCCGGCACGGCCCGGCACACCATGATTCGGGACACGGCCGCTGGAACGGCGCAGCACCTTGGGGTCGGCGAATTCGATCTCCAGGTCCAGCAGGCCCAGGCCGGGGACGGTGCCCGCGGCGGATTCGACCGGATCGACGATGGTGCGGGCCAGCATCTGGTAGCCGCCGCAGATGCCGAGAATGGGGCCGCCGACCGCCGCACGCGCCGTCAGGGCGTCGGCAATCCCGGTGCGCCGCAACCACTCCAGGTCTCCGACGGTGGATTTGCTGCCGGGAATGACGACCAGGTCCGCTCCGGCCAGGCGAGACGGGTCGCTCACCCAGCGCACGGACACCCCGGGTTCGCAGGCCAGCGCCTCCACATCGGTGGAATTGGAGATGCGTGGCAGCCGGATCGCGGCGACCGTCAGCCACTCTGCGCCCAGCGGCGGCCGGGAGCGGCCGACGGGAGCGTCGGCGACGGTGCCGAGCGAGTCCTCTGCATCGATCCAGAGGTCTTCGGCAAACGGGATGACACCGAGCGTGCGCCGCCCGGTCAGCTCGGCGAGCTGATCCAGCCCCGGTCGCAGCAGGTCCACATCGCCCCGGAACTTGTTGATGATGAACCCGGAAATCAGTTGCTGATCTTCGGGTTCCAGAACCGCCACGGTCCCGAACAGGTGGGCGAGCACTCCCCCGCGATCGATGTCGCCGACCACCACGACCGGCAGATCCGCCGCTCGCGCCAAACCCATGTTCGCCAGATCCGTTGCGCGCAGATTGATCTCGGCAGGCGACCCCGCGCCCTCGCAGATCACCACATCGAACTCGGCTCGCAGCGAAGCCAATTCCTCGGCGACGATGGCGCGCAACTGCTGACGATGCCGGAAGTAATCCTTCGCCCCCACGGTATCGACGGCCTTGCCCCGCACCACGAGCTGCGAGCGCCGGTCGCTCCCCGGCTTCAACAGCACCGGGTTGAACCGCACGCTCGGCTCCAGCCCGCAGGCCCGGGCCTGCAGCGCCTGCGCCCGGCCGATCTCCCCACCATCCAAGGTGACGACCGAGTTGTTCGACATGTTCTGCGCCTTGAACGGTGCGACCCGCACCCCGCGCCGCGCCAGCATGCGGCAGAGCCCCGCCACCACCACACTCTTCCCCGCATCGGAGGTGGTCCCCGCGACCAGCAGAGCGCCCTTCACCCGGGTCACCCGATACCGTCCACCGCAGAGCCGCTCCCCATGCTCCGCGGTACGACTTTCACCCCACGCCTCGCCGACATCCGGCAAAGCCCGGCCGCGACAATGCTCACCCCCGCTTCGGAGGTGGCGCCCGCTGCCGCAGCAGCACCCTTCACCCCTGCGATCCGACGCTCCACCGGCAGCCGAGGGCGAGGCCGGTGAGGCCGGACGCGTTCCGCGCCCTCTACTGCGAGCTGGCGGCAAAACCCCGCCACCACAACGCTTTTCCCGGCGGCCGAGGTGGCACCCGCGACCGGCAGCGCAGCCGTCACCGCGGGCTGTTCCCCGCTCGCGAACCGCCGGTGTAGGCGTCCCGGCTGAGGTAGGGGTCTCGGCCGCTACTCGTGTAGGCATCCCGGCTCGTGTAGACGTCGCGGCCGTCGTCCGCTTCGACGTCCGTGCCGTTGGTCACCTCGACGTCGGGCTGCTCGCCGGGGGCGTCGTCCGTTTCCGGCACCTGCCGTCCCGCGGCGAGTTCGACGTGGCGGCGCATGGTGGCGCGGAGCGCGCCCAGGCCCTCGTCGCGAGGGTTGGGCGGGAGGACCCGCGAATTCTTCCGCCGCGGGCCGCGGGAGCCGATCGCCCGAGTTCTGGTACCCCGCTGGGGCATCGCGACTCTCACGGGAGCGTCAGGATCTCGGCGCCGTCGTCGGTGACGACGAGGGTGTGCTCGAACTGGGCGGTCCACTTGCGGTCCTTGGTGACCACGGTCCAGCCGTCGTCCCAGATCTCGTAGTCGATGCCGCCCAGGTTGATCATGGGCTCGATGGTGAAGGTCATGCCCGGCTCGATGACCGACTCCACGGCAGGCTGGTCGTAGTGCAGGATGACCAGGCCCGAGTGGAAGGTCGGCCCGACCCCGTGACCGGTGAAGTCGCGGACCACGCCGTAGCCGAAACGGTTGGCGTAGGCCTCGATGACGCGGCCGATGACATTGAGCGCGCGGCCCGGCTTGACCGCCTTGATGGCCCGCATGGTGGCCTCTTCGGTGCGCTCGACCAGCAGGCGCACCTCCTCGTCCACATCACCGGCGAGGAAGGTCTTGTTGGTGTCGCCGTGCACGCCGCCGATGTAGGCGGTGACGTCGATATTGACGATGTCACCGTCCTCGATCACGGTCGAGTCCGGAATGCCGTGGCAGATGACCTCGTTCAGCGAGGTGCAGCAGGACTTGGGAAATCCCTTGTAGCCCAGGGTCGATGGGTACGCGCCGTGGTCGAGCATGTACTCGTGCGCGATCCGGTCCAGCTCGTCGGTGGTGACGCCGGGAGCGACGGCCTTACCGGCCTCTTCCAGGGCCTGGGCCGCGATCTTGCCCGCGATCCGCATCTTCTCGATGGTCTCCGGGGTCTGCACCCAGGGCTCGTGTCCCTCCTTGGCCGTCTTCTTCCAGACGTACTCGGGTCGCTCGATGTTCTTCGGGACCTCGCGAATGGGCGACTGCTGCCCGGGAGCGAGGGGCTTGCGGGTGCGCACAGACATAGGTACCAGACTATCTGCCGGTCCGGATCGCGAGATTCCCAGGTCCGGGTACGGGGGAATTCTTCCGGACCGTGGTCCGTTTATGCTTCTAGTTGACTTGGAAACAAGACTCGAGAGGGGTTCCGGCCGTGGAACTGGGACTGACGACATTCGCTGAAACTCATCCTGTCGGCGGAGACGGGCCGATGCCGACCGCGGGCGAGCGGTTGCGGCAGGTGGTCGAGGAGGCGGTGGCCACCGAGCAGGCCGGGCTGGACGTCTACGGCGTCGGTGAGCATCACCGCAAGGACTTCGCCGCGTCCTCGCCGGCCGTCGTACTGGCGGCCATCGCGTCACGCACCGAACGGATCCAGCTCACCAGCGCGGTGACCGTGCTGAGCTCCGCCGACCCGGTGCGGGCCTTCCAGGATTTCTCGACGCTGGACGGGATTTCGAACGGGCGGGCCGAATTGATGGCCGGGCGTGGGTCGTTCATCGAATCGTTCCCGCTGTTCGGGTACGACCTCAGCGACTACGACGAGCTCTTCGAGGAGAAACTCGCGCTGCTGCTGAAGATCCGCGAGGAGGAGCCGGTCACCTGGTCCGGCAGGTTCCGCGCACCGCTGACCGACGCGATCGTCTACCCGCGCACCGAGAATCGGCCGCTGCCGGTGTGGATCGCGGTGGGCGGCAGCCCCGAATCCGTCGTGCGCGCAGGGCTGCTGGGCCTGCCGCTGGCCATCGCCATCATCGGCGGGCAGCCGGCGCGGTTCAAGCCGCTGGTGGATCTGTATCACCGGGCGCTGGAGGAAGGCGGGCACGAGCCGCAGCCGGTGGCGGTGCACGCGCACGGGTATGTCGCCGACACCGACAAGGAAGCCGTCGAGGACTTCTACGCGCCGTACGCGCGGGCCATGTCCGGAATCGGGCGCGAGCGCGGCTGGGGTCCGATGACCCGGCAGCAGTTCGATGCCCTGCGCTCGCAGAGCGGTTCGCTGTTCGTGGGCACGCCGGACTATGTGGCGGAGAAGATCGCCGATGTCCGTGACACGCTCGGACTGGACCGGTTCATGTTGCACGCCAGCGTGGGCACGCTGCCGCACGAGAAGGTGCTGCACACCATCGAACTGCTGGGCGGCAAGGTTGCCCCGCAGCTCGGCTGATCGGCGTCAGTAATCGGTGAGTCTGGCCTGGAAGGCGATGCGGTCGCCGCGGTAGAGCGAGCGCACGCGTTCGATGGGCACGCCTTCACCGTCCACGCTGCGGCGGTGCAGCAGCAGCATCGGCAGGGCCGTCGTGCATTCCAGCAGGGCGGCCTCGCGCGGTGAGGCGAGCACGGTTTCGATGCGCTCGGTGGCGACCGCGTAGACCACGCCCATGCCGCGGGTGGCGGCGTACAGCGAGGTCTCCGGGTTGTAGAACTCGCGCAGCACGGCGAAGCGGTCCAGCGGCATCCAGGTGCTCTCCAGGCCGATGCGCTCACCGTCGGCGAGCAGGATGCGCTCCAGATGCATGACCGGTGTGCCGGGTTCGAGCGCGAGGTCCCGGGCGGTGTCCTGGTCCGCCGGGATATCGGTCCATTCGACGAGCAGACGGCCGGGTTTGCGGCCGAACTTGATCGCGCCCTCGGTGTAGGAGCGCAGCGACAGGGGCTGCACCATCTTCGGGCGCGAGACCACCGTGCCGCGGCCCTGACGGCGAATACGGCCTTCCACCAAGAGTTCTCGCACGGCCTGACGCACGGTTTCGCGGGCGACGCCGCACCGCAGGGCCAGTTCGCGTTCCGAGGGCAGCGGGTCGCCCTCGGAGAGTTCGGTGAGCAGCGCCTCGAGTTCCGCGCGCACGCGGTACGACTTCGGCAGGCGCGCGTTCGGCGCGGAATCGGTTCCGGCGCCGGGCATTTCGCCCAGCGGACGGCCTGGCTCCACCTGGTCTTCCACCCCGGCTGCCTCCCTCGTGTCCATGACCCCAGCCTACACAGAATTGGTCTATACCAATTATTAACCTACCGTTTCCACACGAAACACTCGTAGGTCTAGACCATTGCTCAGGATGATTCCCATGCGATTGGTCATCATCGGCGGAGGGATCCTCGGTACCGCCCACGCTCTGGCCGCCATCCGGCGCGGCCACCACGTCATCCAGCTCGAGCGCGAGGTCGAAGCCCGCGGCGCGACCGTGCGCAACTTCGGTCTGGTGTGGGTATCGGGGCGCAGCGCACACGAATTGGAGCTCACCCTGCGCTCGCGGCAGCTGTGGGAGGAGATCGGCGGCCAGGTCCCCGGCGTCGGCTTCCGCGCGGCCGGTTCCCTCACGCTCGTGCGCTCGGAGAACGAGCTCGCAGTGGCCGAGGCCGCCACGGCCCACCCCTCGGCCGCCGAACGCGGCTTCGAACTGCTCGATGTCGACCGGGTGCGCGTGCTGAACCCCGCGCTGCGCGGCAAATTCCTTGCGGGCCTGCACTGTTCGACCGATGCCGCCGTGGAGTCCCGGCAGGCGCTGCCCGCCCTGCGGCGCTACATGGAGGCCACTGAACGCTATGCCTTCTTCGCCGGCACCGAGGCCCGCGCCGTCACCGGCACCACCGTGATCGACGACCGCGGCCGCCGCCACGAGGGCGATCTGGTGCTGGTCTGCCCGGGCGCCGCGCACACCGGCCTGACCCGCGAACTGGTGGGCGACATTCCGGTGCGCCGGGTGCGGCTGCAGATGATGCAGACCGCCCCCCTGGGCGAACCGCTCACCACCGCCATCGCCGACGGCGACAGCTTCCGCTACTACCCGGCCTTCGCCGGCCCGGAGCTGGACCGGCTCAATCGTGAAGAGGCGCAGCCGTTCACGGCCGCCCAGCACAAGATGCAGTTGCTGGCCGTGCAGCGGCTGCACGGCGGGCTCACCATCGGCGACACCCACGAGTACGACGAGCCGTTCACCTTCGACGTGGACGAGGCCCCCTACGAGCACCTCACCGGCGTGATGGAGGAACTGCTGGGCCGCAAGCTGCCGCCGATCGTGCGGCGCTGGGCGGGCGTGTACAGCCAGTCCATCGATCCGGGCACCATCGTCACCCGCGCGCAGGCGGCCGACGGCGTCTGGGTCGTCACCGGTCCGGGTGGCCGCGGCATGACGCTCGGCCCCGCCCTCGGCGAAGAGACCGCCGACCTCCTCTCGCTCTGAGACCTCCTCGATCAAAGGAATCACCGTGTCCGACAAGCAGATCGAACTCGCCGTCCTCGATATGGCGGGCACCACCGTCGCCGACGACGGGCTGGTCGAGCGGGCGTTCGAGGCGGCCATCACCGCCGCGGGCGTGCCCGCCGAGGGCCCGGAGCGCGAGGCGGCTCGCACCTTCGTGCGGGACACCATGGGCCAGTCCAAGATCTGGTGCTTCCGCACCCTGCTCGGCGACGAGGACCGCGCCCAGCTGGCCAACCGCGCCTTCGAGGCCGCCTACGCGGAGTTCTCCGAGGCGGGCGTGAACCCGATTCCCGGTGCCGCGGAGGCTATTTCGGCGCTGCGGGCAGCGGGCATCAAGGTGGCGCTGACCACCGGGTTCAGCCGCGAGACCCAGGACAGGCTGCTGAACGCGCTGGGCTGGAACGACATCGCCGATCTGGCCCTGGTCCCCTCCGACGCCGGGCGCGGCCGCCCCTACCCCGACATGGTGCTCACCGCCGTGCTGCGGCTGCAGGCCGACGCCGTGGATCGCGTTGCGGTGCTGGGTGATACGTCCAGCGATATCGCCACCGGCCTGGCCGCGGGCGCGCGCATCGTCGCGGGCACGCTGACCGGCGCGCACACCGAGGAGCAGCTGCGGGCCGCGGGAGCGACCCACGTGGTGCCGTCGGTCACCGAATTCGCGCAGCTGCTGCTGGCCGAGCGCGGCTAGAGAATTCCGCCGCCCGGGCGCGCCTCGCCCGGGCGACGGGGTACCCCCATTCCTTCGATTCCACCCAGTCTCCGACTCGACCGTCCCCTGAACTGAAAGTGCAGTCACCGTGCGTATTTCGAACAACCGCCTCGCACGCAACATCGCCCGCACCGCTCTCATCCTGACCTCCGCCACCGCGGTCGCCTTCAGCCTGACCGCCTGCGGCGGCACCGGCAGCGACTCGAAGGACGGCAAGACGGTCACCGTCTACTCCGTCGATGGCCTCGGCGACTGGTACAAGCCCGTCTTCGAGAAGTTCAAGGCGCAGACCGGCATCACGGTCAACGAGGTGGAAGCCGGCTCCGGAGAGGTCGTCAGCCGGGTGGAGAAGGAACAGTCCAACCCGCAGGCCGATGTCGTCGTCACCCTGCCGCCGTTCATGCAGAAGGCCGACAAGTCCGGGCTGCTGCAGGCCAGCGGCGTGGACACCGGCGCGGTCGCCGCCGCCGACAAGGACGCCAACGGCAAGTGGGTTTCCCTGGCGGGCAACTACCTGTGCTTCATCGCCAACCCGTCGGTCGACGCCACCAAACTGACCTGGGACGACCTGCTCAAGCCCGACTACAAGGGCAAGCTGCAGTACTCCACCCCCGGCCAGGCCGGTGACGGCACCGCGGTGCTGGTGCTGCTGCAGCAGCTCATGGGCAAGCAGGGCGCGCTCGACTACCTGGCCAAGCTGCAGGCCAACAATGTCGGCCCGTCCTCCTCCACCGGCAAGCTGCAGGCCAAGGTGGACAAGGGCGAGATCCTCATCGCCAACGGCGATGTGCAGATGAACCTGCAGAGCGTCAAGAGCGGCTCCAAGTTCAATGTCTTCTTCCCGGCGTCCGCCGACGGCAAGAAGTCGACCGTCTCGCTGCCCTACCTGATGGGCATGGCCAAGGGCGCGCCGCATTCGGACGCGGCCAAGAAGCTGATGGAGTTCCTGCTCTCGGCCGACGTGCAGAAGTCGCTGCCCGACACCTTCGCCATCCCGTCCCGCACGGATCTGGCGAGCGCCCCGGCCACCGGCAACGGCCCGTCCCCGGCCTCGACCATCAAGGACGTGACCGTCCTGCACCCCGACTGGACCTCCGTGCTCGACAACCTCGACGCCGACGTGGCCGCCTACACCAAGGCCACCGGTAGCTAGCGCACGGCGTCAGTCCGATACCAGCCCCAGGAGCAGCAACCATGTCCTCCGCGTTGACGACATCCACGGTGGCCGGCGAGACCACCGACGAACCGGCCATCGTGTTCGACCGGGTCGGAGTCACCTACGGCCACGGCCGTAGATCCACTGTGGCACTGGCCGATTTCAACCTGCGGGTGGCCGCGGGGGAAACGGTCGCGCTCCTGGGGCCCAGCGGTTCCGGCAAGTCCACCGCGCTCAAGGCGCTGGCCGGGTTCGTCCGGCCCACCTCGGGCGCGGTGCGGCTGGCCGGCCGCGACGTCACCGACCTCTCCCCCGCCAAGCGCGGCATCGGGGTGGTGGTGCAGTCCTACGCGCTGTTCCCGCACATGCGGGTGCACGACAATGTGGCCTTCGGACTGAAGGCACATCGCGTGCCGCGCAACGAGATCGGGGCCCGGGTGACCGAGGCCCTGGACATGGTCGGCATGGGCGCCTACGCCAAGCGGCTGCCGCGGGAGCTGTCCGGCGGGCAGCAGCAGCGCGTCGCCATCGCGCGGGCGCTCGCCATCCGCCCCCGGGTGCTGCTGCTCGACGAGCCCCTCGCGGCGCTGGACGCGCAATTGCGCCAGAACATGCTCGGCGAGCTGCAGCAGCTGCGAAAGGCCTTGCCGGACACGGCGATGCTGTACGTGACCCACGACCAGGCCGAGGCGCTCGCGCTGGCCGACCGCATCGCGGTCATGCGCGACGCGCGGCTGGTCGACATCGATACCGCGCACACACTGTGGCAGCAACCCGCCACCGAATTCACCGCATCCTTCCTGGGCGGCGCGAATCTGCTGGCCTGCACGGTCAAACACGTCTCCGGCACCGCCGCCCTGGTGACCGTCGGCGAGCACACGCTGCGCACGGACGCGCCGCCGCCCGGCGTGGGACGCCCGGACTGGGCACCGAATGCCGACGCCCAGTTGTGCGTCCGGCCGCATACCGTGCGCATCGTGCCGCTCACCGAACGAGATGCGCTGCGCGCCACCGTGATCACCAGCGTCTGGAAGGGCGCCTCGACCCGGCTGCACCTCGATGTGGCGGGCATCCCCGCCGAACTCACCGCGGATGTCCTGGGCCACACCGAGATCGCGCCCGGCGACCACATCGGCGTACGCTTCCCCGACCCGGCCGGGGTGCTCATCCCGCCGGGCATCGGCACCGACTCCGCCGCCGACGGCGAGGTCCGCGCATGACCGCCCCGCCGACCCGTCGAGCCACGGGTGAATTCGACTATGCCGCAGTGACATCGAGTCCGCTGCGGGAAGAACGGCGGACGGTGTCGGGACGGCGCGCGGTGACCGCCGACGAGGGGTCCGAGCGGTTCGCCGGGTCGGCCGCGATGCGGGACGGGAGGCCGTCGTGACCGCCCTGCTCGAATCTCCTTCCGCGGCAGAGGCTCCCGGGACTCGCGAGCCGGGACGGTCATGGCGGCCGGTGCTGTGGACACTGCCGCCGGTGCTGACGGTGCTGCTGATCGCGGCGTATCCGATCGTGCGGGTGCTCTTGGAATCGACCAAGACCAAGTCCGGGCGAGGGGTCGGGACCTGGTCGGCGGTGCTGGCCGAAGAGTCGTTCCGGAATGCGCTGATGCGCACCGTGACCATCGCGGTCAGCTCGACCATCGGCTGCCTGCTGCTGGGGACATTCCTGGCAATCGTGCTGGCATTCGTGCCGTTTCCCGGTGCGCAACTGGTGGGTCGGCTCATCGACTCGGTGCTGACCCTGCCGTCCTTCCTCGTGACACTGGCCTTCACGTTCCTGTACGGGACAGCGGGGGCGGTGAACGCGCTCATCAACCAGATCACCGGTGGTACGCGGCCGGTAGTGAACTTCCTCAGCACGCCCTGGGGCGTGATCCTCGCCGAGGTCACCTTCTTCACGCCGTTCGTGGTGCGGCCGCTGCTGGCAGCGTTCGCGCAGCTGCCGCGCGAACAGCTGGATGTGGCCTCCAGTCTGGGCGCCTCGCCGTGGCGGGTGCTGGCGCAGGTGGTGATGCCGGAGGCCTGGCCCGCGCTGGCGGCAGGCGGCAGCCTCACGCTCCTGTTGACCCTCAACGAATTCGGCATCGTGCTGTTCACCGGGGCCAAGGGTGTCATCACGCTGCCCGCGCTGATCTACACGCGCGGCATCGTCACCTTCGATCTGCCGGGGGCCGCGGTGCTGGCCTCGGTGCAGGTATTGCTGTCGCTCGGCCTGTATCTCGGATACCGACTGCTGTTCGCGCGCCTCACCGGTGCGCGGAAGGAGAGCTGAACCATGCTGGTGTGGACCAGGCGCGGGCGGGCCGCGGTGCTCGCCGTGTTCGGGGTCGTGGTGGCCGTGGTGTTCGTGGCACCCATCGCGACCGTGGTGGCGGCGGCACTGGCCGGACGCTGGAACGGGCCGCTGCCCTCGCAGCTGGGGTTCGCGAACTTCTCCCGGGCGCTGTCGGGTGAGGAGTCCGCGAGCCTGTCGGTGAGCCTGCAGACCGCGCTGCTGGCGGGTCTGCTCTCGCTGGCGCTGGGCACCTGGGCGGCGCTGGCGTCGATGGAGGCGCCCGGCTGGCTGCGGCGGCTCACCGACGCGGTGTTCCATGTGCCGGTCGCGGTGCCATCGGTGGCGATCGGCCTGGGCGTGCTCATCACCTTCAACGAGCGGCCGCTGCTGCTGGGCGGCACCAAATGGATCGTGATCCTGGCGCATACGGTGCTCGTGCTGGCCTACGCCTTCAGCGGGGTCTCCGCGGCGCTGGACCGGCTCGACCCCGGCTATCGGCAGGCCGCCGAATCGCTCGGCGCCGGACCGGCGCGGGTCCTGTTCCGGATCACGCTGCCGCTGCTGCTGCCCGCGCTCGGCGCGGCGGCGGGGCTGGCCATCGCACTGTCCATGGGTGAGCTGGGGGCGACCATCATGGTCTACCCCGCGACCTGGAAAACCCTGCCGGTGGCCATTTTCGCGGCCACCGACCGCGGCGAAGTCTTCGATGCCGCGGCCAGTACCACGCTGCTGGTGCTGGTCACGCTCCTCGCCCTGGTGATCCTGGGCCGCTTGAAAGGTCGTGCGGCGCTGCGCTGACTGCCGGGTCAGCTTTCGGGTCGACCGCACCACACCGCTGACCGCTGCCAGTGAGGGGACGGTCAGCGGTGTCTTGCGTTTATTGCCGGGCGTGGCGGACAGTTGAACGGTTAGGCTCGCCGCGTTGTCGCGTTCGTTCGCGTTGTCGGAGTTACTGCTCGGGCGGGGGTAGTTCGATGGTGGTCGTAGCAGGGTTGTCCGGTGAGTCCTATGACGTGGACAGCGAACCGTTCTATACCGGGGGCAACCGGTCGGTGCAGTACCTGTGCCGGGATCCGCGCGGGCAGCAGCGGCTCTACAAGCTGTACCGGACCCCGGTCACCGGTCCCGACGTCATCGAATCAGCCCGGCAGGCCATGCTCTTCGGGCGGCAGACCGTCCTCGCCGCCGAGGCTGCGGGCGGATCCACCGGGGACGCCGCCGAGGCGGTGAACTGGCCGATCGATCTGGTGCTGCACGAGGGGATGCTGGCCGGGACCGTGCTGCCGCTGATCCCCATGGACTTCCTGCAGCCGGACGGGCGGCCGCGCACGCTGGATCAGCTGTGGGCCGCGCCCGGGCAGGTGGCGTCGTATTTCCGGGCCGGGCTGGCGATCCGGCTGAGCGACATCGCGCGGGTGCTCGAGGAGCGGCAATTCGTGCACGGGGACCTGTCCGCCAGGAACGTGCTGTGGCAGCCGGCCGCGCCGCTGGTGTACGTCATCGACACGGCCGGGCCGACGACGCTCGAAGCGACCCACGACCGGTTCAAGGATCGGTACGACCTGGCGGTGCTGGTGTATCGGACGTTGCTGCCGGATGCCGGGGCGGGGGCGCCCGGTGCGCCGTGGCAGCCGTCCGGGGTGCCCGCCGATCTCGACCCGCGGGTGCGGGCGCTGTTCGACCGGGCCTTCGGCAATGGCGGATTCGGGCCGGATGCCCGGCCCTCCGCGACGGAGTGGAGTGACACCCTGCGGGCGGTGTATCTGACGCCCGACGGTGCGAACTATGTGCCCGAGGCGCTGGCGGTGCTGGATCGGCACGCCGGACAGCCGGCCAGTGCGCCCGCCATGCCGACGGTGGCGTTCGGCGCGCCGACCACGCCGAGCCCACCGAGCGGTTGGTCCGCCCCGCAGCAGCCGGTGGCGTATTCGACTGCACCGCAGTCCAATTCAGCGAACACGGCACTCAAGGTGATCCTCGGCGCCCTGCTGGTGGTACTGGTCATCGCCATCGCGGTGGGCGCGGTGGTGCTCACCGGCAAGGACTCCAGCAAGAACTCGGCCGCCGGCACCTCCACGACCACCACCACGACGGCCCCGCCGACGAGCACCACCGCGGGCTTCGACAAGAACACCCTCAACAAGCAGTCCACCGACAAGACCCCGTTCACGGCGGACGCCCTACTGCCGCAGAGCTTCACCGACAGCAAGGGCGTGGTGTTCACCCGTCACTCCTTCGGCCCCAAGGACTGCGTCTCCAGCAATATGTCGCAGAACGTGAAGACGGCGCTGCAGAACAACAAGTGCCAGCAGATGATGACCGGCGTCTACCTCGACGCCTCCGAGAAGATCCTGACCTCCATCGAGGTCTTCGCCTTCCCCTCCAACACCGAGGCCGAAACCCTCTACAACGGCCTCAAGGGCCAGGACCAGATCTGGGACGTCTGGTGCCCCACCCAGGGCGTCGGCTCCAGCGTCTGCCAGGCCAACACCGACACCCTCTTCAAGGCCACCTACTCCAGCTGGGGCAGCCAGGAATACCGCTACCTCTACGAGTCCTACTCCCTCTATATCAACCTCGCAGTCGACGCCTCCCTCGAACCCAACCTCGAGGCCCCCTCCCGCACCATCCTCAACCTGGTAGGCCCCGACAACTACTGGAAAGACCGCTGACCCCAACCCATCTCAATCGGTGAGCTTGGGATGACCCGTGCCGGCGTGCATGATCCACACGGTTCGTTTGTCGTCGTCGATCAGGTACCAGATGCGGCCACCGCCGGTCACCTCGTACTGCCAGCGCTCCAAGGTAGCCCCCTTCCACAGTGCTGATCCCAGTGCGCCCTTGAGACGGTGGTGCCGGTCCGGATTCGCGGTGGACCGCGGATCGTCGCGGATCGTGTCGAATGCACGGCGCAGGTTGGCCGCGGCCTGTCGAGTGAGGTCCTCCCATCCGGCAACGGCTTCGGTTGTAGCGAAACGAATTTCATATTCCGGGTCGATGGCAGGCGGGGCAGCGCGATCACCTCGCTTGGGACTCACTCGTCACCCCCGGGGAGGTCCGGCGGTTCGACCGCACCCAGATCGCCTTCGGGCTCGCGAGTCAGGAGCGCCAGCAGGGCGGGGTCCGCATGGATTTCCGCGGTGTGCCGCCATTGATTCAGCAGGGTGGCGAGGGGGGCCAGGTTCTCCAGCGACGCGGCACCCTGCGCCACCGATACCAGCTCGGCCACAAACCGATCGACATCCGAATCCGGCAGGAATGTCACCCACGGCAACGCGTCGGGCAGCACCTCCCGGACCGCGTCCGCACCCAGACGCCGGACCAGCCCGGCCAGCAGCCGGGACGTGAAATCGACGACCGCTCCCTCGGCATCCAACTGCTCCACCCGCATCAGCGCCAGATCACCGGCGTCGCGCCGCCGCAACCGCAGCGCGCGAACCCGATCCAACCGGCCGGCGGTCACCGCCGGCTTGTGTAGCAAATCGCTGAATGGGACCACGTCATAGGCAGCGCTCATGACATCCACACTACCTCGGATGTCTGACAATCGGCCACTGATCAGGTGAAATACGACCTGGATCGGCGACGCCACCACGGGATGTCTGCAAGTTTCTGCGGCGGGGCGTCTGCGGGACCAGTTGATCCGTGTGCACGCGCAGGCCTCGGAGTGGAGAGCGTGGCTGCCGGGCGGCGGTCGAGCGTGGCTGCTATCGGAGGAGCTCGATGGATGATCATCAGCGGGGCAACGGTTTTCGGCACTCACGGCCGTTGCGGGCCATTACCTCGGGGTGATAGCGCCTGTCGCATGTGGTGGCATTCGGGGTGGTAGGGGCGACGAATCCGAAGACGGTGGTGTTCTTCGCGGCGGTGCTGCCGCAGTTCGCGGTGTGCGCCAACGGGTGGCTGCCGGTGCAGTTCCTGGTGGTAGGGGCGATCTTCGCGGTGCTGCAGGTGCCTTCGGATGTGGTGTGCGACAAGAATTGGGCCGGTACCCGTTCGGCGGATACCGGCCCAACCTTCTCCGGGTGAGGGATCAACAAGACCCGAAGTCTCAGAGGCCGGCGGTGGCGGCCAGCAGGGTGCGCGAGTAGGTGGCGTCGGTGTCCTCGATCAGGCCGGCGGCCAGCAGGCAGGCGGCGGCCATGTCGAGGGCGGAGTGCTGCAGGGCGCTCAGGGCCTCGGTGAGCTGGCGGCCCTTGTGTTCGAAACCGCGCCGGAGTTGGTGGGCGGAGTCGAAATCCCCGAAGCCGGTGAGAGTATGGGTATCGTGGCTGCGCTCGATTTGCGGGTCCAGTGCGTCTGCGAACCGCAGGAAGTGTGCGGCGCAGGTTCGCGCCGCCCCCACCTCCAGGCGGAATGTGCCGTCCTGGGCCCGCCGGTAGAGCTCGGTGGCCGTGCCCTCGCCCGTGTTCATGACGAACTCCCTCCCTCGAAATGTGAAACGCCGTATTACACCCGCAATTTTGTGAATCCGCCGCCATGTGAATGAAACATGGCGTGAACAAAAACCGCACGGATGGTTTTGGGGCGCTCCGCGATTTATCCAGGCGGGCGTGCCGCGCCAGTCGACCACGCGGCACGCCGGGCGGGGCGCCCCGTTGCGCCCGCCGTCTCGGGCGGGCGACGTCCTACGGTTCGAGCGACCTATTGGTCCGATAACACGACTCGGCTGACGTCACCGCTGACGATCAACGATTCGGTGGCAATACATCAATTGTGTCAATGCATTTGGAATCATTGTTCTGGTAAACGGCGGCGGCCACCGGCCACGTCGATTACGAGATCAGTGTAGCCGTCCACCAGTTCGGCCAGGTGGTACCAGTGTTTATGGGTGTTGTCACTGGCCGCGCCCTCGTGATCGATCACCTGATTGGCCTCCACCCAGCTCCGGGCCATACGGTCGACGACCGCGCCCAGGCTCTCGGTGTGCAGCGTGGCGCCGTTGCGGTGTTGCGGCAGTTCCTGTTCCACCCAATCATTGATATCGTCAACGAGTTCGCTGCGGCGACAATCGATCTCGTTGATCATCATGGGATCCCGTAGCTGGCCGCGACGTTCGTGCAGTTCGGCGAGAGCGTGCGCCGACCGTAGCAACACTCGATCTTGAAATCGCCTCCCCTGGAAGGCACAGAGCAATTGCGGAGCGGTCGGCAGGACGCCGGCTATCGACATGGTCATCGAGACTCCCTATACGCACCCGACAGCATCACTAATCGCACCAACATGATTGGTCTCCGGATTCAGCTATACCGGTCATCGGATCGGTTGTTCACGAATAGGCTAGCTGGATCATGCTCTTACAAATGCAAGAACGCAATACTGCGTTCTAGCAAGTGCGACAAGGGAAAGGGTTGTCATGGCAGGCAAGCGCACCGTGCTCACCGTCCGTTTGCGGCGGCTCGCCGCGATGCTGCACGAGATGCGCGAGAATGCGCAGCTCAGCAAAGAAGTGGTCAGCGCGAAGACCGGCATCAACGTGACCACCCTCTACCGCATCGAAACCGCACAGGCCAGGCCCCAGCGCCGCACCCTGACGGCCATGCTGGACCTCTACGGCATCGGCGAGCCGCAACGTTCAGATGCCTTGCAGTTGCTGGTGGATGCGCTCCGCCCAGGCATGGCACGGTCTTTCGAGGATGCGGTGTCGGAGGTCTACGGCGCCTACATCAACTTCGAAGCCGAGGCGCTCTCGGCTCGGTTCTTCCAGTCCACCTATGTCCCCGGCCTGCTACAGACCGAGGCGTACGCGAACGCGGTGTACCAGACCACCATGCCCAAGATCTCGGATCAGGTTATCGAGCAACGCATCCGGGCGCGCCAGGAGCGGGCCAAGGTGCTCACCAAGGACGATCCGCTGGAGCTGTGGGTGGTGCTGGACGAGGCCGTCATCCGCCGGCTGGTGGGCGGCCCGGAGGTGATGTTCCAGCAATTCACCCTGCTGCTGGAGCACACCGAGAAGCGCAATGTGATCCTGCAGATCCTGCCCTTCGACGCCGGCGCGCACCCGGGCATGCTGGGCTCCTTCACGCTGCTGGACTTCCCGGACCCCGCGGACCCGGAGCTGGTCTACGTGGAGGGCATCGCCAGTGACGAACTGATCGAGGGCCACCCGGAGGTGCGCCGCTACGGCGTGATGTTCGACCAGCTCCGGGCCATGGCGCTGAGCCCGCGCGACTCCATCGCCATGATCTCCCAGACCATGGAGGGCCTGGGCGGCTGATCTTCCACCCACCCCAGGGTGGGTTCATCCGCACCCTCGGAGCGGGTTTCGGCAGCACTGTGGTCGCTATCGGCCGCGGCGCGCGGCGGCGACAGTAGATACATACCGAACGCCACCGCAAGCGCCCCTCCGAGAGGATGATGTTCGATGTGCAAGCCGGTCGAATCGCCCGCCGCCATCGCGATGACCGCCGCCGACTGCGAACTGAGCTACGCCGAACTGGATCGCTGGAGCAACCGCCTCGCGCGCATGCTGCTGCGGCTCGGAGCCCACCCGGGGGCCCGCATCGCGATCGCGGAGACTCCGCAGCTGGAGGCCGCGGTGTCCCGTCTGGCCATCACCAAGATCGGCGCGATTCCGGTGCCGCTCACCACCGAAACCACGGTGGCCCGTGCCGATTTCGGCGTCACCACCAAGGACGGCCGGGAGCGGATCACCGATCCGAGCCGCTGGCTGGTGCTCGACGACCGCTCCACGCTGGTGCAGTACCTCACCGGTTCGGACGCCCCGCTCACCGCGGCGGAACTGCCGCCGGCACGGGAGGCCGCAGCCTGACCGTACCGAATCAATCTCGCCCGCAGGATGTTTCAGAATGGTTTTCAGCACCCTGTCCACATCCACCCCTGATTCGTCCGCGGCCTTCGCTCTCTCGGCGGCCCAGCGCGGCATCTGGTTCGCCCAGCAGCTGGCGGGTGACACGCCCGTCTCGATCGCCCAGTACGTGGAGCTCACCGGCCCCGTCGACGTGCAACTGCTCGCCGACGCGATCCGCCGCGCCGGGCGCGAGTTCGGCACCGGATACCTGCGCCTGACAGAAATCGACGAGCTGCCCCGGCAGCTCGTGGACACCACGCTCGACGACACGATCGACACCGTCGACCTGAGCGACGCGCCCGATCCGGTGGCCGCCGCCCGGGCATGGATGCACGCCGAATACACCGCGCCACTGGACCTGACCCGCGACCGGCTGTGCCTGATCGCCATGCTGCGCCTGGGCCCGGACCACTGGTACTGGTACTCGCGGTTCCACCACATCCTGATCGACGGCGTCGGCGCGCTCACCATGCTGCAGCGCACCTCCGAGATCTACAACGAGGCCGCCGCCGGGCACGAGATTCCGCCCGGCCGGGCCGAGCCGTTGCAGCGCATCGTGGAAGCCGATGCGGCATACCGGGATTCGGACAAGCTCCAGGCCGACCGGGAGTACTGGCGCGCGCATCTGGCGGGCCTGCCCGAACCGGCGCTGCTGGGCAAGCGCACCGGCGCGGTCGACGCCCACCCCCGCCTGCTCAGCGGCACACTGCCGGAATCCACGGCGGCCCTGCTGGATTCGCTCACCACCGCCCTGTCCACCAGTCCGGCGCCGGTCGTGGTGGCCGCCTTCGCCGCCTACGTCGGCGCCATGACCGGGGCGGGCGAGATCGTGCTGAGCCTGCCGGTGTCCGGCCGCACCACCGCCGTCCTGCGCCGCTCCGGCGGCATGGTCGCCAATGTGGTGCCGCTGCGGCTACGTCCCTCCCCCACCGCCACGGTCGGCGATCTCGTCCGCGCCACCCAGGGTGAGCTCACCGCCGCGCTGCGCCGCCAGCGGTACCGGCAGGAGGACATCATCCGCGACCTCGGCTGGGCCATGGACGAGGTCGCGGGCTTCGGCCCGACGGTCAATCTCATGCTCGCCGACACCCGCATCCGCCTGGGCGGGGTCACCGGGCAGCTGCACGTGCTGACCTCGGGCCTCATCGACGACCTGTTCGTGAACGTCTATCCGGGCGGCGGCGCGGAACGCACGCACATCGACTTCCAGGCCAATCCGAACCGCTACGACGAGCCCGAACTCGCGGTGCTGCACGCGCGCTTCCTGGAGTTCCTGCACCGCTTCCTGGCCGGTGGCGCCGAACAACCGCTGGCGGCGGTGACCGCGCTCTCCGAAACCGAACGCGCCGAACTGGCCCCCGCACAGGGCCGCGACGGCGCCGGTCCGCGCACGCTGCCCGAGATCCTCGCGGCGGGGGCGGGCCGGGACCCGTCGGCCATCGCCCTGCGGGTGGACGGCACCGCGTTCACCTACCGTGAGCTCACCGAGTACACCGATCGGCTGGCCCGGGTGCTGATCGCGGCGGGGGCCGGACCGGAACGCACGGTGGCGATCTCGATCCCGCGTTCCGCGGAGTCGGTGCTGGCCATGTGCGCGGTCGCCCAGACCGGCGCGGCGTTCGTGCCCGTCGACCCCGGCTATCCGGTCGACCGCATCGAGCACATGCTCACCGACAGCGGCGTGGTCGCGGGCGTGACGGTGGCGGGTTCCCGGGCGGCCCTGCCGGATCGGGTCGAGTGGCTGGTGCTGGACGACCCGGCCACCGAGAAACTCATCGCCGCAAGCGATTCCGGTCCGATCACCGACGCCGACCGGCGCGCGCCCCTGCACCTGGACCAGGTCGCCTATCTCATCTACACCTCCGGCTCGACCGGGCTGCCCAAGGGCGTCGCCGTCACCCATCGCGGCCTGACGAATCTGGTCACCGGTTCGGGCGCCGCATTCGGCGTCGGACCGGATGCCGTGGTGGCGCACGCGGTCTCGCCGAGTTTCGACATCTCGGTGGAGGAACTGCTGGTCGCCCTCGCGGTCGGCGCGACGGTGGCCGTGGTGCCGCCGGCCGCCTACGCGGGCGACGAGCTGGCGCGGGTGCTGCGGCACCTGGAGGTCACCCACCTGAATGTGACACCGGCCGTGGCGGGTTCGCTGGAACCGGACACGCTGCCGCGGCTGCGCACCGTGGTGGTGGGCGGCGACTCCTGCCCGCCCGAGCTGCCGGTCCGCTGGGCCGGGCGGTGTGTCATCAATGGCTACGGCCCGACCGAGGCCACCGTCACCGCCACCCTGAGCGCCCCGCTCGCCCCCGGCGATCCCATTACGATCGGCGCGCCCTCGCGGGGCATGGGTGCGGTCGTCCTCGATCCGTGGCTGCGTCCGGTGCCGCCGGGCGTGACGGGTGAACTGTATTTGTGCGGGCCGGGTCTGGCCCGCGGCTACCACCAGCGCATCGGCCTGAGCGCCGAGCGTTTCGTGGCCAGCCCGTTCGACTCGGGCGCGCGCATGTACCGCACCGGCGACCTGGTGCGGTGGCGCCGGCGCGGCGGCCGCTGGGAACTGGAGTACCTGGGCCGCGGCGACACCCAGGTGAAGGTGCGCGGCTTCCGTATCGAACTCGGCGAGGTGGACGCCGCGGTGGCGCGGTATCCGGGGGTCGAGATGGCGGTCACGGTGGGCGCGACCACGCCCGGCGGTGCCACCGCGCTGGTGTCCTATGTGCTGGCGGCCGATTCGGTGGTCGCGCCGGAGCAGGTGAAAGCCACCGTGGCCCAGTCACTTCCGGCGCACATGGTGCCATCGGTCGTGATGGTGCTGCACTCGCTGCCGCTCACCCCGGCGGGCAAGGTGGATCGCCGCGCGCTGCCCAGACCCGATTTCGGATCCGGCCCCCGCGCCGGTCGCGCGCCCGCCACCGAGCGGGAACGGGCGCTCGCGGAGGTCTTCGCCGCGGTGCTCGGGGTGGAATCGGTTGCGGCGGACGACAATTTCTTCGCCCTCGGCGGCGACAGCATCGTGGCCATCCAGCTGGTGGCGCGCGCCAAGGCGGCCGGACTCGGGCTGCGGGCCCGGGATGTGTTCGAGCACAAGACCGTCGCGGCGCTGGCCGTCGTCGCCACCGAGGTGACCGGCCCGGTGGTCCAGGAATTGCCCGGCGGCGCGGTGGGCCCGGTGCCGCTCACCCCGATCGTGCATGCCATGCTCGAGCAGGGCGAGACCTGGCCCAGATTCGCTCAGGCCGTGCTGATTCCGCTCCCCCGCGCTGAAGACATTTCCGCCTCCGGCGCTGAAGACACTTTCGCCTCCGGCGCTGAACACACTTTCGCCTCCGGCGAAGCCGGCCGATCCCGGCTCACGGCCGCGGTGCAGGCCCTGCTCGACCGGCACGACCTGCTGCGCAGCACCCTCACCCACCGGCCCGCGAACGGCAGCGGCCCGTGGGAGTGGCGGGTCGGCGCGCCCGGCACGATCGAGGCCGGGGCCCTCATCGAAACCGTGACCGCCGCACCCGGCACCGACGGCGAGGATGCACTGCAGCGCGCGGCCGACCTGCTGGATCCCGCCGCCGGCATCGTGGCCCGCTTCGTGCTCATCGACCGCGAGGACGCCCCGCCACTGCTGTGGGCGGTGCTGCACCACCTGGTCACCGACGGCGTGTCCTGGCGCATCCTGCTGCCGGATCTGGCCACCGCCTGGGCGGGCGGACCGCTCGCGCCGGTGGGGACCTCTTTCCGGCGCTGGGCGCACGGGCAGGTCGAGCAGACCCCGGCGCGCGCGGCCGAGATCCCGCAATGGCGGCGGATCCTCACCACACCGGACCCGCGGCTGGGCACCCGGGCCCTGGATCCGGAGCTCGACACCGTGGCCACCATGGGCCAGCTGCGGACCGTCATCGACAGCGATACCGCCACGGCCGCACAGGAACTCATTCCGGCGCGCTTCCACTGCGGACTCGACGACGCCCTGCTCACCGCGCTGGCGCTGGCGGCGAGCCGCTGGCGGCGCACCCGCCGGACGCTGCTCACCGTGGAGGGGCACGGACGCGAGGAATCGGTGCTGCCGGGTGCGGACATCTCACGCACCATCGGCTGGTTCACCAGCGTGTTCCCGGTGGCGCTCGACCTCGGCGACCTCGACCTCGACGACGCCTTCCGGGGCGGGCCCGCGGCGGGCGCGGCACTGAAGGCGGTGAAGGAGCAGCTGCGGGCGATTCCCGACAAGGGCGTCGGCTTCGGCATGCTGCGCTACCTCGGCACGGGACCCAACCGGCTCGACGATTCGCCCACGCCGCAGATCAGTTTCAACTATCTCGGCCGCACGGGCGCGGGGGTGGAACATCCGGGCGGCGCGGAAACCCCGTGGGTGCCGGTCAGATTCGCCGCCACCCAGGACGATCGCGCACCGCTGGCGGCGGTCGTCGACATCAATGCCTTCCACACCGCCGCCGGCCTCGAGGTGACCTGGGCCTACGCGTCGCGGCTGCTCACGCCCGGGCAGGTGCGGGAGTTCGCGCGGCTGTGGGGGCGGGCGGTCACCGCGCTGGTGGCCCATGCCCGGCACACCGGAGCCGGCGGGCACACGCCCTCGGACTTCCCGCTGGTCACGGTGGATCAGGCGCAGATCGACGCCTGGGAGCGGGAATACCCGGACCTCACCGAGGTCTGGCCACTGTCGCCGCTGCAGTACGGCCTGCTCTTCCACGCCCGCTACGACACCGACACCGCCGACGGGTACACCGTCCAGACCCGGCTGTCGCTGGCCGGCCGGGTCGATGCCGGGCGGCTGCGCACGGCCGCGGCGGCGCTGACGGCTCGGCACGAGGTGCTCCGGGTGGCCTACGTCGAGACCGCCGACGGCCCCCGGCAGCTGGTGCTCGGGGAGGCCGAGATCCCCTGGCAGGACATCGATCTCACCACCATCGAGGAACCGGCCGAACGGCAGCGGGAGCTGGCCCGGCTCATCGCCGTGGACGCGGGCACCCGCTTCGACCTCGCCCGGCCGCCGCTGCTGCGCTTCAGCCTGGTACGCACCGAACCCGAGGCGTACACGCTGCTCATGACCAATCACCATCTGGCCCTGGACGGCTGGTCCACGCCGCTGGTGGTGCGCGAGCTGCTGGCCGGCTACCTGGCCGCGGTCACCGGGCACGAGATCGCGCAGGCTCCGGCACACTCGTATCGCGAATTCCTGGCCTGGCTCGATCAGCAGGACGACGCCGCGTCCCTGGCGGCCTGGACCGAGGCGCTGGCCGGGGTCGACGCACCGACCCGCGCGGTGCCCACCCTCGCGGGCATCACCTCGACCGAATCCGGCATGGTCTCGGCCGAATTCACCTCGGCGCGACTGGAACGGCTCACCGACACCGTGCGCAGCGCCGGGGCCACGGTGAACACCGCCGTGCAGGCCGCGTGGGCGCTGCTGCTGACCATGCTCACCGGCCGCACCGACGTGGTGTTCGGCGGCACCGTCTCCGGGCGGCCGCCGCAGCTCGCCGGGGTCGAGGAGATGGTGGGGCTGTTCATCAACACCCTGCCGGTGCGGGTGCGGCTGGATCCCGGTGAGCGCGTGGGCGATCTGCTGGCCCGGGTGCAGGCCGAGCAGGCGCGGCTGCTGGACCACCAGCACGTCGGGCTGGCCGCCATCCACCGGGCGGTCGGGCTGCCCGAGCTGTTCGACACCCTCACCGTCTTCGAGTCCTATCCCATCGACCGCGAAACCCTCTCGCGCGCACTGGATATCGCGGGCATGCGGATCCTCGACGTGTCCGGCACCGACGCCACCCCCTACCCACTGAACCTCATGGTGATCCCGCAGCGCGCCGCCGACGGCAGCGAAAGCCTCACCATCACCGTCAAATTCATGGCCGATGAGCTGCCCGAGGCCGCCGCGCGCCGGCTGCTCGACCGGTTCGTGCTGCTGCTCGACCAGATCGCCGACCATCCCGAGCGCCGCACCGCGCAACTGCAGCACTGCGATCCCATCGAACGCACCCAGCTGCTGCCCGTCCGCGGCGGCACGCCCAGCCCCCTGCGCACCCTGCCCGACATCCTGGCCGCGGGCGCGCGTGTCAATCCGGACGGCATCGCCCTCAGCTCGGGCGCCCTCAGCATGACCTACCGCGACCTCGATGCCTGGTCCAACCGCTTCGCGCGAGTCCTGTTGCGGCGCGGGGTCGGCCGCGAGAGCTTCGTGGTGCTGGCCCTGACCCGGTCGGTGGAATCCGTGGTGGCGGTGTGGGCGCTGGCCAAGACCGGGGCGGCGTTCCTGCCGCTGGACCCCAGCTATCCGGTCGAGCGCATCGAGCACATCCTGAGCGACTCCCGCGCGCCCATCGGGGTGACGGTGTGCGCGGTCGGCGAGACCCTGCCCGGCAGTATCGACTGGCTGCTGCTCGACGACCTCAACACCATCCGCCGGGTCATGACGGTGTCCGACGCGCACATCACCGACGCCGAACGCGGCGGGCCCATAAACCTGGCCCAGACCGCCTACCTCATCTACACCTCCGGCTCGACCGGCAAGCCCAAGGCGGTGCTGCTGAGCCATCGTGGACTCGCCAATCTCGTTGCCTCGCAGCAGAGTCTGCTGGACCTGGACGAGACCTC
Organism: Nocardia sp. NPDC004711; assembly: GCF_053601595.1. Lineage (NCBI taxonomy): Bacteria > Bacillati > Actinomycetota > Actinomycetes > Mycobacteriales > Nocardiaceae > Nocardia > Nocardia sp. NPDC004711. The sequence goes on from NZ_JBSGCB010000063.1 coordinate 33,662, forward strand.
CAGCACCCTGCAGGTGGCCTCCCCCAGCTTCGACGCCTCGGTGCACGAACTGCTCATGGCGCACGGCGCGGGCGGGCGGCTGGTCATCTCACCGCCGGATGTGTACGGCGGCAGCGCACTCGAGGAACTGCTGCGCACCGAAGGGGTGACACACGCGGTCATCACGCCGTCGGTACTGGCCACCATGAATCCGGCGGGACTCGACGAACTCGGCTGCCTCTCGGTGGCCGGTGAGGCGGCCGGGCCCGAACTGGTGGCCACCTGGTCCGCCGGGCGGCGCCTGGTGAACCTGTACGGCCCCACCGAATTCAGCGTGTGGGCCACCGGACCGGGTGAGCTGCTGGCGGGCGAGCCGATCACCATCGGTGCGCCCATTCGCGGCGCGGCCGCCCTGGTACTCGACGGCTGGCTGCGGCCGGTGCCCATCGGGGTGACCGGGGAGCTGTATCTGGCCGGGCCCGCACTGGCGCGCGGCTACTTCAACCGATTCGGGCTCACCGCCGCCCGTTTCGTCGCCAACCCGTATGCCGCGCCCGGCGCGCGCATGTACCGCACCGGCGACATGGTGCGCTGGGTGGAGGTCAAGACACCCGACGGCGCACAGCTGGAGCTGGAATACCTGGGCCGCAGCGACTTCCAGGTCAAGATCCGCGGCCTGCGCATCGAACTCGGCGAGATCGACGCGGTGCTCGCCGCCGACGAGCAGGTCGACTACGCCGCCACCCTGGGCTGCCCCGGCCCGGGCGGGCAGACGGTGCTGGTCTCCTACGTGGTCGCCGCGGCCGGGCACACCCTCGACACCGAACTGCTGCGCACCCGCGTCGCCGCCGCGCTGCCGGGCTACATGGTGCCGAGCTACCTGATCGCACTCGACGATGTGCCGCTGACCCCGGTCGGCAAGCTCGACCGGAATGCGCTGCCCGCACCGGATTTCGCGACCCTCGACCAGCGCTACCTGGCCCCGCGCACCGCCGTCGAAACGGCCGTCGCCCAGGTCTTCGCCGACGTCCTCGACGCCGAGCGCGTCAGCATCGACCGCTCCTTCTTCGACCTCGGCGGCAACTCGCTCACCGCCACCCGCGTGGTGGCCCGGGTGAACGCCGCCCTCGGCGCGACCATCGCCCTGCGCGACCTCTTCGACGCGCCCACCGTCGCGCAACTGTCGTCCCGCATCGTCCCCGGCACCGAGACTCCCGGGCTGCCGGTACTGGCCCCGCGCATCCGCCCGGACCGAATCCCGTTGTCCCCGGCGCAACAACGGATGTGGGTCCTCAATCGCCTGGACCCGGGCTCCGCCGCCTACAACATCACCGCGGCCCTGCGCCTGACCGGCGAGCTGGATACTGCGGCCCTGCGCGCGGCGGTCGCCGACGTGGTCGCCCGGCACGAATCGCTGCGCACCATCTACCCCGCCGACGCGGACGGCCCCCGGCAAGTGGTGCTCGGCGCCGAAGCGGCCGCGCCGCAGATCAGCTTCGCCGAGACGGACTACGGCCCGGACCTGCGCGCGGCCATTGCCGAAAGCACGGGGGCGGGTTTCGATCTCACCCGCGAAGCCCCGCTGCGGGTCCGTGTGCTCCGGCTGACCGGCCCGGCCGAGGTGCACGTGGTGGTGCTGGTGGTGCACCACATCAGCGCGGACGGGGCCTCCATGGCACCGCTGGCCACCGACCTGGTGACGGCGTATCTCGCGCGCAGTGGCGGCGCGGAAGCCGAGCGGCCGCCGTTGCGGGTGCAGTACGCCGACTATTCGATCTGGCAGCGGGAACTACTGGGCGACGAGGCCGATCCGGAATCGCGTGCCGCACAGCAGATTCGGTACTGGAAGGAACGGCTGGCGGCGACGCCCGACGTGCTGGAGCTGCCGACCGACCGGCCGCGACCGGCGGTGCAGAGCCTGCGGAGCATGGATCTGGAGTTCCGGCTCGACGCCGGATTGCACGCTGCGCTCACCGAATTGGCGGCCGCGACCGACACCAGCCTGTTCATGGTGTTGCATGCGACGCTGGCGGTGCTGCTGTCGCGGCTGTCCGGCACGCCCGACATTCTGATCGGGACCGCCGTGGCCGGGCGCGGCGAGGCGGCCCTCGACGACCTGGTCGGCATGTTCGTGAATACGCTCGCCCTGCGCACACCGGTGGATCCCGCCACCGGGTTCCGGGAGTTCCTGGCGCAGGTGCGGGCCACCGATCTGGACGCCTTCGCGCACGCGGAGGTGCCGTTCGAGCGGCTGGTGCAGGTTCTGGACCCGCCGCGGTCGACAGCCCAGCATCCGCTGTTCCAGGTGTCGTTGTCGCTGCAGAACTTCCAGCCACCGACCGTCGAATTCCCCGGTCTGCGGGTGACGGTCGAGCCCATCGAGCGGGACGCCTCGCAGTTCGACCTGACCTTCGATCTGCGCACCCCGCTGCCCGGCACCGAGGCCGCCGGGCTCGACGGCACGCTCACCTTCGCCACCGACCTGTTCGACGAGGCCACCGCCGCGCGGCTGGTGACCCGGTGGCAGCGGATCCTCACCGCCGTCACCGCCGACCCCGGGGTCCGGCTGTCGGATATCGACCTGCTCGACGCCGCCGAACGGACCGCCCTGGTGCCGCTGCGCGGCCCGAGCCACCAACGGATCACCACACTCGCCCAGGTTTTCCGGGCCGCCGCCACCGCCCACCGCCTGTGCCCGGCCATCATCGCCGACGGGCGCGCGGTGTCCTATCGCGAGCTGGACACCGCCTCCCAGCGGCTGGCCATGCAGCTCTCGGCCGCCGGAGCGGGATCGGAAACAATTGTGGCGCTGGCCCTCTCGCGCGGCGTCGAACTGATCACCGCGATCTGGGCCTGCGCCAAGGCCGGGGCGGCCTTCCTGCCCATCGACCCGCGTCACCCCCTGGACCGCATCGATCACATGCTGGCCGACTCGCGTGCGGTGCTCGGGCTCACCACCAGCGCCCACCGGCCGCTGCTGCCCGACACCGTCGGCTGGCTGGTACTCGACGATCCCGCCGCCTCCAGCGTGCGGATCGCAGTGGGGCAGAGCCGGATCCGTGCCATGACCACGTACCCTGATCAGCCCGCATGGCTCATCTACACCTCCGGGTCCACCGGCACACCCAAGGGCGTCTCCGTCTCGCATCGAGGCATCGCCGACCTCGTGCGGGCCCAGCGGGAACTGCTGGGCCTGGGTGAGCACTGCCGCGTACTCCAGGTCGCCTCACCGAGTTTCGACGCCTCGGCCTTCGAGGCGCTCATGGCCTTCGGGTCCGGCGGCACCGCCGTGGTCGCCCCGCCCGAGGTGTTCGGCGGCGAGGCGCTGTCGGATCTCATTGCGGCGCAGGGTGTCACGCACCTGGTGATCACGCCGTCGGCATTGGCGACCCTGGACCCGGAGGCGGTGTCCAGCGTGCGGGTGCTGGCAGTGGCCGGCGAGGCCATCGGCCCGGACCTGGTGGCCCGGTGGTCGAGCGGGCGCACACTGATCAACCTCTACGGGCCCACCGAATTCACCATCTGGGCAACGGCTTCCGAACCCTTGACCGCCGGGCAGCCGGTCACCATCGGCACTCCGATCCGAGGTGCGGGCACCCTCGTCCTCGACGATCGCCTGCGCCCGGTGCCGATGGGTGTGGCCGGGGAGCTGTACCTGGCCGGACCGGCCCTGGCGCGCGGCTATCACGCGCGACCCGGTCTCACCGCGGCCCGCTTCGTCGCCGACCCGTACGGGCGGCCCGGTGAACGGCTCTACCGCACCGGCGATCTGGTGCGCTGGACCGGCTACCTCGACGAACTGCGCCTGGAATACCTGGGCCGCACCGACTTCCAGGTCAAGGTGCGCGGCCAGCGCATCGAACTCGGCGAGATCGATGCCGCGCTGTCCGCCGCCGAGGGCGTCGAATTCGCCGTCACCCTGGGCGTTCCCGGACCCGGCGGCGCCACCGCGCTCGCGGCGTATCTGCTGCCGGAGCCGGGGTGCGAGGTCGACCTGGCCGCCGTGCGCGCCCACGCCGCCGACCGGCTGCCCGGTTATATGGTGCCGACCGCGTTCGTGGTGCTCGACGCCATCCCGCTCAATGCCGTCGGCAAGCTCGACCGCAAGGCGCTGCCGGCGCCGGTGTTCGAGGCGGCGACCGAATACCGGGCACCGAGCACCGAGCTGGAAACCGTGCTCGCCGAACTCGTCGCCGAACTGCTCGGCCGCGACCGGGTCGGCGTGCACGACTCGTTCTTCGCCCTCGGCGGCGACAGCATTCTCGCCATCCAGCTGGTCTCCCGCGCCCGGCTGCGCGGCATCGAACTCACGCCATTGCAGATCTTCGAGCATCGCACCGTCGCAGCGCTGGCCGCGCTCGCGGCGGCCGCGGGCGAGACCGTCGTCCTCGCGGAGCTGCCCGGCGGCGGAGTCGGCGAGCTGCCGCTCACCCCCATCGTGCGCTGGATGCTCGAACGCGGCGGCGACCACCGCAGATTCGCGCAGACCGCGGTGCTGGAACTGCCGCAGGGCATCGGGCGCGAGCAGCTCGTCGCCACCGTCACCGCCGTCGTGGACCACCACGACGCCCTGCGCGCCCAGCTCGCCTACGCGGACGGCGACTGGCGGATGAGCATCCGCGAACCCGGCGCAGTCGATGTCGACACGCTCCTGCATCGCATCGAATTCGACACCGCCGATGCGGTAGACCTGCGCGAATACGCCGTCACCGAACTGGATTCCGCGCTCGGCCGCCTCGACCCGGCCACCGGGACCGTCCTGCAGCTGGTGTGGCTGGACCCGGCCCCGGGCAGCCCCGCCGACCGCCGCGGCCGCCTCATCCTGGTCGCCCACCACCTGGTCATCGACGGCGTGTCCTGGCGCATCCTCATTCCGGACCTGATCGCCGCCTGGGCGCAGATCAGCGGGGACACGCCACCGATCCTGCCGGCGACCGGCACCTCCCTGCGCCGCTGGGCGCACGCGCTCGAGGAGGCCGCGCAATGCGAAACCCGCACGGCCGAACTGGATTACTGGCGCGAGGTGGCCGCCACCCCCGACCCGCCGATCGGGCCGCGCGCGCTCGATCCCGCCGTCGACCGGGTGCCGGCCGTCCGCACCGTCGAGATCGAACTCGACGCCGACGTCACCACCGCCCTGCTCACCACCCTGCCCGCACTGTTCGACGGCACCGTCGAGGACACCCTGCTGGCCGCGCTCACGCTGGCCGTCATGCGCTGGCGCATGGAACCCGGCGCGGCGGTGCTGATCCGGCTCGAAGGGCACGGGCGACAGCAGGAAATCGTTCCGGGAGCCGATCTGTCGCGCACCATCGGCTGGTTCACCACCGTGTACCCGGTGCGACTCGCCCTGTCCGACATCCCGATTCGCGACGCCTTCGCCGGCGGACCGGCCATGGGCACGGCCATCCGGGCGGTCAAACACCAGCTGATGTCCGTGCCGGACAAGGGCATCGGCTACGGCATGCTGCGCTACCTCAACCCCGAGACCGCCGCCGAACTGCCCGACCGGGTGCCCGGCCGCATCGGGTTCAACTACCTCGGCCGCTACGCCACCGCCGACATTCCGGCCGGGCTCGAAGATCTCGGCTGGCTGCCCACCGACGAGTTCGGCGACCTGCACGCCACCGAGCACGCCGACGTGCCCGTCACCGCCGAGATCGAGATCAATGCCGTCGTGGCCGGGGACCGTCTACAGGCCGCCTTCACCTTCCCCGAAACCCTGCTGCCCCGCCACGAGATCACCATGCTGGCCCACCTGTGGACCGACGCGCTCGCCGCCGCAGCCTATTTCGCCACCTCACCGGCCGCCGAGCTCGCCGCCGAGGCCGAGCGCCAGTATCTGCGCGACCAGCAGGCCGCGGCCGAACTCGCTGCCATCCGGGCGGATTCGACGCCGGGACTCGGCCTGGACGTGGTGCTGCCGATCCGGCCCGGCGGCGACGAGCCCGCCCTGTTCTGCATCCATCCGTCCTCCGGCATCGCCTGGACCTACCTCGGCCTGGCCGACGTGTTGAACCCCGGTCGTCCCATCTACGGCCTGCAGGCCCCGGACCTGTCCGGCGAACCGCACGCCCGCAGCATCGCCGAATTCGCCGCGCGCTACGTGGCCGAAATTCGCCGACTGCAACCGCGCGGCCCCTATCATCTGCTCGGATGGTCCTTCGGCGGCCTGATCGCCCACGCAATGGCCGCCCAGCTAGCGGCAACCGGAGACGAGGTCGGCACCCTGGCCCTGCTCGACGCGGACAGCACCGATATCGACGGTGACAGCATCGACAAGCTCACCGCCGGCTCCTTCGTCGCGGCTTTCGGCTCGGTCTTCGGGATCACCGACATCCCCGCCGACACCAGCGCCGGACAGGCAGCGGCCATGATCCGCGACCGCATGAGCGGCGTCAGCCTGGTCGACGCGCAGACCCTGGAACGCATGGCCGCCTCCTACAACGCCTCCGCCGCCACCCGCACCGGCTACCAGCGGCCCGTATTCCATGGCGACGCACTGTATTTCAGCGCCACCGTGCACACCTCCGACATCTTCGGACCCGCCGGCTGGCGACCCTGGATCACCGGGACCATCAGCAACCACGACATCGACGTCAGCCACGACGAACTCACCGCACCGCACGCGCTCGCGGCCATCGCACGCATTCTCGACGCACACCTGGGAGGGACGCCGTGAACATCGACAGTGGCAAACCCGATACAACAAACGTGGAAACCAGGACGGTCGCACCCCCGAGCAGCGTGCACACCGGCGTCGACGGCGTGGTCGTCGAAGACGTCGAGAAATCCTTCGGCGCGGTCCGGGCGCTGCGCGGCATCACCTTCAAGGCCGCGCCCGGCGAGGTACTCGGCATCCTCGGACCCAATGGCGCGGGCAAGACCACCACGGTCAATATCCTGTCCACCCTCATCGCGCCCGACAGCGGGCGCGCCCTGGTCGCCGGGCACGACGTCGTCACCGACGCCGCCGCGGTCCGCCGATCCATCATGCTGACCGGGCAGTTCGCCGCCCTCGACGACGCCCTGTCCGGGTACGAGAACCTCGTCATGTTCGGCCGCCTCATGGGCCTGCGCAAACGCGCCGCCCGCGCCCGCGCCGACGAACTCGTCGAGGAATTCGACCTGGTGCAGGCCGCCGGACGCCGCGTCGGCACCTACTCCGGCGGCATGCGACGGCGCATCGACATCGCCTGCGGACTCGTGGTGCGGCCCGAGGTGGTCTTCCTCGACGAACCCACCACCGGCCTGGATCCGCGCAGCCGGCAGGGCGTCTGGGACCTGGTCGGCGGCTTCCGCAAACACGGCATCACCACCCTGCTCACCACGCAGTACCTCGAAGAGGCCGACGCGCTCTGCGACCGCATCATCGTCATCGACCACGGCCTGGTCATCGCCGACGGCACCGCCGACGAACTCAAGGCCCGCACCGGCGGCAGCTACTGCGAGATCGTGCCGCTGCGCATCGAGGACCTGCCCGCCATCGCCCGCGCCCTCGGCGACCTGCTGCCCGCCGCCAATCGCGAAGCGCTGACCGGGGATTCGGACCGGATCGCCATCCCCGCGCCGGAGGGCGCCAAGACCCTCGCCGAGGCGCTGCGCCGGCTCGACACGGCCGGAATGGAACTCGTCGACATCGCGCTGCGGCGCCCCTCCCTCGACGACGTCTTCCTCGAGCTCACCGGGCACATCGCCAAATCCGAAGAGGCCGAAGATGATTCGCCGTCGGTCCGGTTCCGGACGACGGACGGGGGCTTCAGCGCCGAGGATCGGACCCGGGCATGACCGCCGTCGAGGCCGCACCCGCCGGGTGGCTCACCAACGTCCGCGCCACCCCCGCCACCCTCGCCCAGTGGTGGGTGCTCACGGTGCGGCTCATCGTGCCCTCGGTCAAAACCGGCGAAATCATCACCGCCATCCTGGCACCCATCACCTTCACCGCCAGCTTCTACATCCCGCTCAACCGCGTGATGTCCTTCGCCGGACTGGGATTCAGCAGCTACGCGCAGTTCATGGCGCCGATCGTCATCCTGCAGGCGTGTGCCTTCACCGCGGTCTCCGCCGCCTTCCGCGCCGCCACCGACGCGGTCTCCGGCCTCGACCGGCGCTTCGACGCCATGCCCATGCACCCGCTCGTCCCCGCCGCGGCGCGCATGTCCTCCAATGTGTTCCGGCTGCTCATCGGGCTCGCCTCGGCCGTGGTCAGCACCCACGTGATCGGGTTCCGCTTCGTCGGCGGCACGGTGCACACCCTGGGCTTCCTGGCTCTCGGACTGGCCATCGGCATCGCGTTCTGTCTCGGCGCGGACGCCATCGGCACCGCCACCCACAGCCCCGAGGCCACCACCCAGGTGCTGGTACTGCCGCCGCTCATCCTCGGCATGCTCTCCACCGGTCTCGCCCCCGCCCACCAATTCCCGCACTGGGTCCAGTTCTTCGTCCGCAACCAGCCGGTCTCCCAATTCGCCGAGGGACTGCGCGCGTTCGGCGGCGACACCCTCGGCAAGGCCCACCCGGTGACCTGGTCCCTCATGATGCCGCCGCTGCTGTGGCTCGTGGGCAGCACCGCGCTGGCCTGCTACTTCATCGCCCGGCAGAACCTGAAGAGGTCCTGATATGGCCACCCTCGACCACCCCGAACTCGCCGACACCATCGTCTTCGGCGAAGGCTCGGCCCCAGCTCTGCTGCGGCACACCTGGATTCAGACCCAGCGCTTGCTGCTGCGCTGGGTCCGCGACCCCATCACGCTGCTCGAAACCCTCATCGTGCCGTGCCTGCTGCTGCTCATGCTCGACATCGTGGTGGGCTCACAGATCCAGAAGTTCTCCGGCCACAGCGCCCTCTACGGATCCACCCCCATGGTGACCCTGGTCGGCGCGCTCTCCGGAACCGTGGCCAGCGGCGTCATGCTCGGCCGGGAACGGGAGGCGGGCATCCTGTCCCGCTTCTGGGTGCTGCCGGTGCACCGCGCATCCGGGCTCGCCGCGCGCATCATCGCCGAGGGCTGCCGCATCTTCGCCGGAACCGTCGTGATCATCTGCTTCGGCACCGCGCTCGGCTTCCGCTTCCGGCAGGGACCGTTGCAGGCCTTCGCCTTCCTGTGGATTCCGGTGCTGTTCGGGCTGGCCTTCGCCACCATGGTCACCGCCATCGCCGTGTTCACCGCCAAGTCCACCCTGGTCGAGGCCGTCGCACTGCTGTCGTCACTGCTCATGTTCTTCAGCACCGGATTCGTGCCGCTCCCGGCCTACCCCCAGTGGATTCAGCCCGTGGTCCGCGATCAGCCCATGTCGGTCGCCGTCGACACCATGCGTGCGCTGGCCGAGGGCGGACCGGTGGCGGGCCCGCTGACGCGGACCCTCGCCTGGACCGCCGGCCTGATCATCGTGTTCGCCATCCCCTCCGCCTACGGCTACCGCCGGGCCAGCCGCCGCTGAGATCAATACCCCTATCCGGGAATGTCGGCGCCCAGGCGCGGCTACCTCCCGCAGCTACGGGTCGGCCGATTAAGCTGTCCGCCGTGCTCGAACCCGAAACCACCGTCGCGCCGCACCCCGATATCGCCCACCTGGCCCCGCTGCTGGGCAGCTGGCGCGGCCGCGGCCGCGGCGAATACCCGACCATCGAACCGTTCGAGTACCTCGAGGAAGTGCACTTCGGCCACGTCGGCCGCCCCTTCCTCACCTACCGGCAGCGCACCCGCGCCGCCGACGGCAGCCGGGCCATGCACAGCGAGGCCGGATACCTGCGGGCGATCAGCCCCGGCCGCATCGAGCTCATCCTGGCCCATCCCACCGGTATCACCGAGATCTGCGAGGGCAGCCTGGTGACCGAGGACGGCGAGCTGCGCCTGGAACTCGACTCCACCTCGATCGGCCTCAGCAGCACCGCGAAATCGGTGACCGCGCTGGGCCGCACCATCACCGTCACGGGCGACACCCTCGAGTACTCGCTGCGCATGGCCGCAGTCGAGCAACCGCTGACCCATCACCTCGCGGCAACCATGCAGCGGCAAAACTGACAGGGAACTTCGGACTCCAACCCGGCCCGTAACCTGCCGCATCTCCGTCCAACCGGAATGCGGCAGCACACTTGCGGGTTGCCTCGGCATAAGTGACCGATTACCGTTTCTTCCATTGGCAAACAGTCAGCCAACCCTTAATGAGCATCGGATCACCACCGTGTTCGCCGATAGCGGCGAACGTTCGGGTCTCCCAACTCATCCCCAAACAAGGGAGAGGGACATGAAGCGCTCGGCCCTTCTGCTGATCACCACCGCAGGCATGATCCTCGCCGGTGCGGGCGTCACCGAGATCCTCGGCGACGCGTCCAGTGACGGACCACCCGTCCAAGCCCTTGCCGACCAACGCTTCGTGACCGACAACTTCGGCGCGATCCATCCCGTCGCCTGCTCGCGACTCGACACCTACAGCGAGCGCTGACCCCGCCGGGCGGTCGTCCTCAGTAGCCCGGAGGCAGCGCCGCGAGCATGTCCCGCGTCACCACCACCGCATTGTCCGAACTGCCACCGCGCACCAGCAGGGTCGCCCAGGCCAGATCACCGCGGTAGCCGATGAACCACGAGTGCGAACCGCCGTCCACCTCGGCCTCACCGGTCTTCCCGTAGACCTCACCCTGATCCACGATGCGCTCGGCCGTACCGCCGAGCACCACCTTGCGCATCATCAACCGCAACCCGTCGATGATCTCCGGCTTCAACTTCGGCCGATCACCCGACACCTGGGTCGGATGGCCCGCGATCAGATACGGCACAGGCGTCGAACCGTGCGCCACCGTCGCCGCCACCATCGCCATGCCGAACGGGCTGGCCAGCACCTTGCCCTGACCGATGCCGTCCTCGGCGCGCTGCACCGGATCATCGTCGGCCGGCACCGAACCCGACACCGTCGGCAGGCCCGCCATCGTGTAGTCCGGACCCAGCCCCAGCGCGGCCGCGGCCGTGCGCAGATCCTGGCCACCCAGCTCCGAGGCGAGCTTGGCGAACGACGTGTTGCAGGAACGCTCATAGGCGGTCGCCATGGCCACGTTGCCGACGCTGAACAGGTCGTAGTTGGGAATCGTGCGCTCCCCCACCACGATTCGACTCGGGCACGGCACCACGGTGTCCGGGGTGGCGTGGCCGGCGGTCATGGTCGCGGCGGCGGTCACCGTCTTGAAGGTCGAGCCCGGCGGATAGAGGCCGATCGCCGCCACCGGGCCGTCGGCATCGGCCGCCTCGTTCTGGGCGATGGCCAGCACCGCGCCGGTGGACGGTTGCAGCACCACCATCATGGTCTGCTCGGTGCGGGCATCCACCGCGCTCTGGGCGGCGTTCTGGATGTAGCGGTCGACGCTGAGCGAGAACGACGGGGAGGTCTGGGGATCGACCTCCTGCAGCACATCGGTGTCGACGCCATTGGCATTCACGGTCACCACGCTCCAGCCCGCCTTGCCGTCCACCTCGTCGATGACGGTCGTGCGGACCTGGGTCATCAGGTCGGGGGCGAAGTGGCGGTCGGTGGGGACCAGATCGAATTCCTTGCTGAAGGTGACCCCGGACAGCCCCAGCAGCTGCGAATTCACCTCGCCGAACTCCCATTCCGAGAGCAGCGCCGCGGTGTAGGCGCCGTCGGCCTTGCCGGCCGCGCGCAACAGCGAGTCCGGGGTGAGATGCGCGTCGAAGCGATGCAGGGCGTTCGCCAGCGCCGCGGAGACCCTGGTCGGATCGGACGATGCCGACGGTTTGAACAGCACCCGGTACAGCGTGCCCGGCACCATCACGTCACTGCCCGAGCGTTCGTTCACCCGCGCCCGGGGCGCGGGATTCGAACGCAGTTGCAGCGTCTGGGTATTGCCCAGCTGCGGGTGGATGTCGGCGGAGGACCAGCGCACCTGCCACTGCCCGTTGGCGCGGCCCATCTGCAGCTGGCCCTGGTATGTCCAGACGCGGTCCTTGGGCAGATGCCATTCGTAGGTGTAGTCGACGATGGCGGTGTCACCGGTGACGCGGGCGGCGCCGGTGGTGGCCACCAGCTTCTCCGCCTGCAGCTGGTCCCACGCCGAAGCCAGTGCGGCACCGGCCTTTTCGGGCTGGCTGGTGCGGTCGGCCGCCGCCTGCACCTCGTGGTCGGCGAAGGCGGAGACGAAGGCCTCGGCCGCCTGCGCGGGGCCCTGCGGACCCGACGAGCAACCGGCCGCGGCGACGGTGACCGGGAGGGCGACCGCGGCGGCGATCAGCGTGATGAAGACCCGTGTTGACATCGAGTCAGATGCTAGAGCCAACTACTGGCAAACCGGCGCGACACACTGCACCGGAACGGATTTCATGCTCACATCACAGAGTGTGGCTCAATCCAGCAGCACGGTCGCAAAGGTGGCGACCTGACGGAACCCCACCTTGCTGTACGCACGGCGCGCAATTTTGTTGTAGCAGTTGACATATAGGCTGGCCGTGCGCCCGGAGGAGACCACCACATTGGCCACGGCCGCGGTCCCCGCCGTGCCGTAACCCTGGCCGCGCTTGTCCGGATGGACCCATACGCCCTGAATTTGTCCGGTGCGTCGCGACAACGCGCCGACTTCCGCCTTGAAGACGACCTCACCGTCCTCGAATCGTGCCCAGGCCCGGCCGGATTCGATGAGCCCCGACACCCGGCGGCGATAACTGCGCCCGCCGTCGCCCGTGCGCGGATCGATCCCGATCTCCTCGGTGAACATGGCGACCGCCGCGACCAGATACCGGTCGATCTCCTCGGGCCGCACCCGGCGCACCCGCAAATCCGGCGCAATATTCGCGGGCCGTTCCAGCGCGAGCAGCGGCTGATCCTCGCGCACCTCCCGCGGCGTCCCCCAGTGCTCGGCCAGCAACTCCCACAGCGGCAGAGCCAGCTCACGCCGCCCCACCACCGACGAGCACAGGCGCGGGCCCTTGATCGCACGCTCCGCGAAGGCCTTCATATCGTCGCGACCACCGCGCAGCGGAACCAGATTCGCGCCCGAGAAACACAGCGACTCCGCCGGCCCACCCCGGGTCCACAGTTCGCCGTACACCCCGCGCGGGTCCAGCCCGTACTCCTGCAGGCGCGCGGCGACCATACAGGTCGCCACCGGATCGGTGTCGAGCACACGCAAGACCTGCGTCAGATCGCGGTTCGCGAGCTGACGGGTCCCGGACGTCCGGCCCCTGCGAGTCGGCTCCAGCACACTCCGCACGCTCACAGCCTGCCAGAACTTCCCGCCCCGCGCCGCACGATTGTCCCCAACCGCCCACCCATCAGGCAAAAGCCCCAACCCCCAACCCAATCCAACCCCTCGGTACGACATCCGCCCCACATCACTCCGGAACGCGGCGGCCGGTACGGGTCCCGGGCCGAGGCGCGAACGACGAACGGCCCGGGCGGCAGCGGCGGTGATGCCGATGCGGACCGGGCCGGGTTGAGGTGTGGCTAGCCGGCGGTGACGACCGGAGCGCCGGATTCGGTGGTGTCGCCCATTTCCTCGGCGAGGCGCATGGCCTCCTCGATGAGGGTCTCGACGATGAGGTGCTCGGGGACGGTCTTGATGACCTCGCCCTTGACGAAGATCTGGCCCTTGCCGTTGCCGGAGGCAACGCCGAGGTCGGCCTCGCGGGCCTCACCGGGGCCGTTCACGACGCAGCCCATGACGGCCACGCGGAGGGGGACCTCCATGCCTTCGAGACCCGCGGTGACCTGGTCGGCGAGGGTGTAGACGTCGACCTGGGCGCGGCCGCACGACGGGCAGGAGACGATCTCCAGCTTGCGGGGGCGCAGGTTGAGGGACTGGAGGATCTGGGTGCCGACCTTGATCTCCTCGGCGGGCGGGGCAGAGAGGGAGACGCGGATGGTGTCGCCGATGCCCTCGCTCAGCAGGGAGCCGAACGCGACGGCCGACTTGATGGTGCCCTGGAAAGCCGGGCCGGCCTCGGTCACACCCAGGTGCAGCGGGTAGTCGCACTGCGCGGCGAGCTGGCGGTAGGCCTCGACCATGATCACCGGGTCGTTGTGCTTGACCGAGATCTTGATATTGCCGAAGCCGTGCTCCTCGAACAGGCCCGCCTCCCACAGCGCGGACTCGACCAGCGCCTCGGGGGTGGCCTTGCCGTACTTCTCCAGCATCCGCTTGTCCAGGGAGCCGGCGTTGACGCCGATCCGGATCGGAATGCCCGCGTCACCGGCCGCCTTGGCGACCTCCTTGACGCGGCCGTCGAACTCCTTGATGTTGCCCGGGTTGACGCGCACCGCGGCACAGCCCGCGTCGATGGCGGCAAAGATGTAGCGCGGCTGGAAGTGGATGTCGGCGATCACCGGGATCTGCGACTTGCGGGCGATGGTCGCCAGCGCGTCCGCGTCCTCCTGACGCGGGCAGGCCACACGCACGATGTCGCAGCCCGACGCGGTCAGCTCCGCGATCTGCTGCAGGGTGGCGTTGACGTCATGGGTCTTGGTGGTGGTCATCGACTGGACCGAGACGGGGAACTCACTCCCCACTCCGACATTGCCCACCATCAGCTGGCGCGTCTTGCGCCGTGGTGCGAGGACGGCCGCCGGTGCGGCCGGCATCCCCAAAGCGATGGCACTGCTCACGATCGGCTGCCTACTTTCGACTAAGTCCTCACCCTTACCGGCTCCGAGCTTACCGAGACTCGAATACCGGTCGCCCTGTGACGGCGGCGACAAGGGTACCCGCGCCGGCTACAGGACTCGGAATCGGCCCGGGGCCTACGGTTCATATTCGTTGCAATCGACGCGAAGGTTTACGCTCCGAAAAGTGAAGGTAGCGAATCCAGATCCGTGGCCGGCGACACCGGAAGAGGCAGTGGCACTGCAAGATCGGCTGCGCGCCCGGGTGATCGCCGCCAACCCCCGGCCCCCGGAATTCCGGACGATCGCGGGGCTTGACTCGGCCTATGACGACGACGGCAATGTGGCGGCCGCCATTGTGGTGCTGGACGCCACCACGCTCGAGACCGTCGAGACCGCCACCGCGCGCGGCACCACCGATTTCCCGTACGTGCCGGGCCTGCTCGCCTTCCGGGAGCTCCCCACCACCCTGGCGGCACTCGAAAACCTCACCGTCACACCGGATCTGCTCGTCTGCGATTCCCAGGGCCTGGCCCACCCGCGACGCTTCGGCTTCGCCTGCCACCTCGGCCTCCTGACCGGCGTGCCGACCATCGGAGTCGCCAAGAACGCCTGGGGCGACTTCGAGGAGCCCGCTCCCGAGCGCGGCGCCTCCACCGTCATCACCATCGACGGCGACCCGGTCGGCCGCGCCCTTCGCACCCGCACCAACGTCAAACCGGTCTACGTCTCGGTCGGCCACCTGATCGACCTGGATACGGCCTGCGCACAGGTCCTGGCCCTGACCCCGGAGTACCGTCAGCCCGAAACCACCCGCCGGGCGGATCGGCTCTGCCGCACCCTGCTGCGCGAGATCGCCATAGAATCCGCAAGCGCGCCAACGGCTATGGGAACAGTTTCACCGGATTGACGATGTCGGCGACCAGGGTGAGGATCATGTAGGCGCCGCCCATGACGACTACGACGTAGGTTGCGGGGAGCAGCTTCAGGTAGTCGACCGGGGCGCCGTCGGGGAGGCCCTTGCGGTTACGGAAGAGGTTGCGGAGCTTTTCGTAGATGACGACGGCCATGTGGCCGCCGTCGAGGGGGAGCAGCGGGAGCAGGTTGAAGGCGCCGAGGAAGAAGTTCAGGCTGGCCAGGGTCAGGACGAACATCGACCAGAGGCCGTGTTCGGCGGTCTCGCCGCCGATCTTGGAGGCGCCGTAGACGCTGACGGGGGTCTCGGGGTCGCGGGTGCCGCCGGTGACGGCGTGCCACAGGTCGACGACCTTGGAGGGCATCTGGGCCAGGGATTCGACGGTGCGCACCGCGATCTGGCCGGTGAACGCGCCCGATGCGGGAATCGCGCTGAGGATGTTGTGCTGGACCGGCGCGTAGTAGTCCTGGCCGACGCCGACCTTGGCGACGGTCTTCGGGGTGCCGTTCTTGTCGGTGTAGACCGTTGCCATCTGCGGGGTGACCTGGATCGGCAGCGTCTTGCCGTCGCGCTCGACGGTGTATTCGAAGGTGCCGGTCTGCTTCTCGGTCTGGGTGCGGAAGTCGTTCCAGGTCTTGATCGGGACGCCGGCGACCGCGGTCACCCGGTCGCCGCGCTGCAGACCCGCGAGCTGGGCCGGGCCCTGCCCGGTGCAGGGCAGCAGCGACTGGTCGGGAGCCATGTTGGCCACGCAGCTCATCGCCCCGAGCTGGGTGGCCGGCGGCTGATCGAAACGCGGCAGCCCCCACCCCACCGCGAGCAGCACGATGAGCAGGTAGCCGATGAGGAAGTTCATCAGGATGCCGCCGGACATCACCAGCAGCCGCTTCCAGGTGGCCTGCCGGTACATGGCCCGGTCGAGCTCCTCGGGTTCGAGCTCGTCGAGGGCGGTCATGCCCGCGATATCGCAGAACCCGCCCAGCGGCAGCGCCTTGAGACCGTACTCGGTCTCGCCGCGCCGCCAGGAGAAGACCTTGGGCCCGAAACCGATGAAGTAGCGCCGCACCTTCATGCCCGTGGCCTGCGCGGTCCACATGTGGCCGCATTCGTGCAGGGCGACCGAGGCCGTGATCCCGAGGGCGAACAGTACGAAGCCGATCGCGTAGACCATCCGGTTCCGAGCCCTCCTGCTGTCAGCCGCGCACGATCGTGCGTGCGGTGTCGCGCGCCCACGTATCGGCCGCGAGCACCTCGTCCAAGCTACCGGGTTCGGCGCTCCAGCGGTCGGCGGACTCGACGACGCGCGCGACGGTGCGCACGATGTCGGGGAATCGGATGAGTCCGTCGAGGAAGGCCTGCACGGCGATCTCGTTGGCGGCGTTGTAGACCGCGGTCACGCAGCCGCCGGCCTTACCGGCCTGGCGGGCCAGCTCGACGGCCGGGAAGACCGTGTTGTCGACCGGCTCGAAAGTCCAGGTGGAGGCGGTGGAGAAGTCGCACGCGGCGGCCGCGCCGGGAACGCGGTCCGGCCAGCCCAGGGCGAGCGCGATGGGCAGCTTCATATCGGGCGGGCTGGCCTGGGCCAGGGTCGAGCCGTCGGTGAAGGTGACCATGGAGTGCACGATGGACTGCGGGTGCACGGTGACGTCGATGCGGTCGTAGTCGATGCCGAACAGCAGGTGCGTCTCGATCAGCTCGAGGCCCTTGTTCACCAGCGACGCCGAGTTCAGCGTGTTCATCGGCCCCATGGACCAGGTCGGATGGGTCTTGGCCTCGGCCGGATTCACCGATTCCAGCATCTCGGTGGTCCAGCCGCGGAAGGGTCCACCGGAGGCGGTGAGCACCAGTTTGGCGACCTCGCCCGCGGTGCCGCCGCGCAGGCACTGGGCCAGCGCCGAATGTTCGGAGTCCACGGGCACGATCTGTCCCGGCTTGGCCGCCCGGGTCACCAGCGAGCCGCCCGCCACCAGAGACTCCTTGTTGGCCAGGGCGAGTCGCCGCCCCGATTCCAGCGTGGCGAGGGTGGGCTCCAGGCCGAGCGAGCCGACCAGCGCGTTGAGCACCACGTCCGCGTCGGTGCGCCGGACCAGCTCGGTCACGGCGTCCGGACCCGACAGCGCGACACCGAGTTTCGCGGCCGCCGCCTGATCGGCCACCGCCACGTTGCCGGTCCCGGTGGCCGCGATCTGCTGGGCCAGCAGGTCCGCATTGCCCCCGCGCGCCGCGAGACCCACCACTTCGAAGCGGTCGGGGTTGGCCGCGATCACCTCCAGTGCCTGCGTACCAATCGAACCGGTGCTGCCCAGCAGCAGAACTCTCACAACGTCGGACACGGATCCATTGTCCCCTGCCCCCTGCTCGCTACGACGCTGGGTCGTATGTCACGATATTGGCCAGCAATCGATTCGAGCCGTAAAGGAGCCACAGTGGCCGCCACGGAACTGGAACCCGCGCACCCCTCTGAGGTTGTCACCAAGGTCGACACCGCCGAGGTTCCGTCCGCCGCGTGGGGCTGGAGCGGCGAGTCGCGCCGTACCGCTCGCGCCGCCGGCTGGGTCGTCGTCGTGATCCTGCTGGCCATGCTGTTCGAGAACCAGCAGGGCAGCTCCTCGGGCACCGGCAATGTCGGTTACATCTTCCTGGTGCTGTTCGCAGCCGGTCTCGCCTTCGTGCTGATCCGCGACTCCATCGTGTCGCGCCGCCCGCGCTAGTTCGATACGAAATCCCTTGCCCCACGGACATGTCCGTGGGGCATTCGGGTTTTGCCGGACCCTTCCGGCAGCACCGCCAACGAATTCGGGCCGGATCGCCCCCAAGCGATCCGGCCCGAATTCTGTTGTCACGCAATGCCTCCTGCACCGGCACTGCTGCTCGCCGCGGCGGGCGCGCCGCCCGCCGCGGCCCGGCCGGACCGTGGTGGTCCCGGTCCGGCAGTCGTTCAGCGGCTAGCTGGCCGGGGTGGAGTCCGGTGCGTTCAGGCGGTTGAACAGGCCGATGCCGACCGCGATGGCGGCGGGCCCGCCGACACCGATCAGACCGGCCGCGGCGCCCAGCGGGATGCCGATCGCGGC
>NZ_JBSGCB010000064.1:0-49813 GCF_053601595.1 Nocardia sp. NPDC004711
CCGAACAGCGCGCCGTCCTGGAACAGGACACCGAACAGCTTGCGGATCTCGTAGAGATCCTTGTTCGAGCAGGTGGTGATGTCGGTGCCGTCGATATAGATCGAGCCCTTCTCCGGGCGCAGCAGACCGATCAACGACTTCAGGAAGACCGACTTACCGGTACCCGACGGGCCGAGCAATGCGCTGACTTCCCCCGGCGGCAGCGTCAGCGTGACGTCCTGCCAAATACGCTGCGAACCGAACGACTTCGTGATGCCTTCGGTCCTGACCTCGACGCCCATAGCGAACTCCTTGATTCTTCCCCACCCGACATCCCGGCCAGAGTGGATTTTCATTTAGATTCAATTCTGCGGGAACAAGCGAAACTCGGGACTGTGCACGTGAGTTCCGGCATGCGTGCGACACGCCACGAGAGAGCGCCCATCTCATGCGATGGTCGAGTCCACGCCGACAACAGCTCGACCAGTGACCCGGTCACGGGATTGCGAGGGCAGTCGGCGAAGCATCACCACTGTCAGAGCGACGATCCACAAGCCCCACGTGAAAACAGCCGCGTACCAAGTCAGTACGGCGTCCGGAGCAAACGGACCATTCTTGGCGAAGATAATGCCGGCCTGACCCGGCTCCACAACGGCAACCACGATGCTCAGCCAGCCCAGCCACGCGGGAAACACCGCCGCCCGCCCGCGCTGCCGCAGAATCAGGATGCCGACAAGAAGCATCGAGAAACCCAGCTGAGGCCAGATCAACATCGAGCCGATCCAGGCCACGTCACTGAAGGCCTGTGTGACATCCGGGTTCGCCTCTCCCGCTCGATACACCGCAACGGCGAAGAACGCCAGATCGAAACTGAGGAGGATCGGAGAGGCCGCCAGACTGACGATTGCCACGACGGTGGCGATCCTGGCGCAATCCGCCTGCCAGAGCATGTATCCCAGTTGCAGAGACCACGCCAGCAAGAAAGCCATGGCGATACCGCAGAGCGTTATCCCGATGAGAAAGCCCGCGGAGTGCGCCACGTAGTAGTCGGCCGTGGCCACCGCGGAAATGTCGAAATGCGGCGGCTGGGGCATGAAGACCTCCAGTCCAACACCGCAGAACACGGCAAAGAACAAGCCGTTCCATATAA
This sequence comes from Nocardia sp. NPDC004711, assembly GCF_053601595.1. Taxonomy (NCBI): domain Bacteria; kingdom Bacillati; phylum Actinomycetota; class Actinomycetes; order Mycobacteriales; family Nocardiaceae; genus Nocardia; species Nocardia sp. NPDC004711. Next base: position 1,130 of record NZ_JBSGCB010000064.1, read on the forward strand.
AGAACCGCTGCCAGCCCAGATCAGCGTTGCGCATCGTGAACTCTCCCTTTCGTGGCCACTCCGGGCGGCTGTCAGACGGGGGTGATGTCGGAAATAAGCCAGGTGCCGGCATCGCGGGCCATGGTCACCCGGACGCGACTGCCATCCAGACGCGGCCCCTGGTACTTGGTGCTGGTGGTCTCCTGGTTCAGGAACAGCAGCAGCGTCACCTCGTCTCGGCCGGCCGCGACCACCGCGGTACCGACGATCGTGGCTTTCGTGACGATCGAATCCCGATGAGCGGCAGGAATGATCACGCTCGCGCCGAGCTTGCCGAAATCGTCTCGGAACTTGCCGGTCAGATTCTGAGTTGTGGTGGAGAACTCGCTGTCGACGGTGTTGAAGTCGTACGAAAGCACCTTCGGGACACGGCTTTGCGCGGAGTCGCGCGCCTCGCGCACAGCCGTGGCGACAGCACGATGATCGGACACGCTGCGCTCGAGCAGGACCGTGGTAGCGGTCGTCCCGCCCAATAGCAGCCCGAGCAACACGGTCGACGCGATGGCGGCGGTGCGACTCAGCCGGAACACGCCCCCGAGACGGCGGCGAATTGCGAACCGACCCAGCCCCCGAGGCCGATGGACCGGCGAATCTTCTTTCTGCTCTTCGCCTTCGGCAACAACTGCGGTGGCTTCCTCGTCCACGATGTCGGCGAGTGCGGTGTCGGTGGTCATGCGACGAACTCCACGTTCGAGACGAGCCAGTGGCCGTCGGAGTGGTCGAGGGTCATCTTCATGCGGTACACCCGCTGCTGTCCCTCGGGGGCTTCGGTGTTCTTGACCGTGGAGGTGACCGCGGTCAGGACGGTGGCGTGCGCGTCGTCGATGTCGACGACACCGGATGCCTTGACCTCGCCGGTGGATTCGACCTTGCCGTTCTCCAGCACGCTGGCGAAGTTGGCCGAGATCTTGTCCCACTGGTCGCGGAACGCGCCCGTCGAGTCGGCGGCGATAGCGTCGAGGTTCTGCTTGGCCGAGGAATGATTGAGCGTGACGAGTTGCACGGCAATGCGATTCGCGGCGGCCAGCACCGCGTGATCGCGGTCGTCCGCGCGGGTGTTGGCGCGGACGTCGAGTCCCAGTTCGGCATTCACGCCGTTCAGCACCAGTACCGCGGCGGCTATCAGGACTATCGCCCAGCCGAGAACCCGCCTGCGCGGCCGCTGCGGCGAAGCCGCGCTGTCGACGTCGTGTTCCTCATCGCTGAGGACGGCAGCCTGATCTTCCCGATCGGCCGCTACTTGATCAGCAGTGATTGCCATCCCTGGTTCTCCTCTCCGTGGGCGAGGCTCGGAGCCGGCTGCCCGAGTACATAGGTGAGGCCGTCGGGGCCTCGGAAGGTGCCGTCACCTTCGGCATAGGGCACCGTCAGTGCCGCGGGCGCGGCCGTTGGTGGCGCCGCGGCCGGCATGGGTGACGTCGGCGGCTGCGGGGCGGCGGCGGGCGCCGAATCCCCCGGGTGCGCAAGCATTTCCGGCCACGTCGAAGGCAGCCCCTTCGGGCAGTTCGCGACTTCCGCCGTCCGGACGGAGGGATCGCCGGCACACGGCGTGTTGCGAGCGCCGCGAATGACCTTCGGGTCATCCGGAGCGATCTTGCAGTAGTTGTTCTGCGGGACGTCGGCCGGACCGGTATCCGACGGATCGCGGCGCTGAGTGGCTTGGAACCCTTCGGTGCACGGCGGCGGATTCAGCGTGTTGCCGAGCTTCACGTCCAGCGCCGCCGCCGGCGCGAGCAGATTGCCGTCGGTCTGGAATCCCCCGCCCACCACGCTGTAGTCGACCGCGGCCGCCAGTGCCGGATAGACGACCAGAACCTGACGCAGCCCGGCCACATTCACCCGCAGTACTTGGCCGACCGTTTGCAGATCGGACAGCAGGGCGGGCAGCGGTGTGCTCAGATCGGCCAGGGTGCCCGTGACAATGGCTGCCGCCGAAGGACCTTGGTCGAGCACGCCGCGCAGGTCGGCGTCGCTGCGCGCGAGCTGGTCGGTGAACGAGCCGAGATCGTGTACCGCGGAACGCAGTTCGGTACGCACCGAGTTTCCGGTGTGGAGCAAGGGTTCCGCGTCGTTCAGCAGCGTCACCGTCGGGCCGATATCGGCCTGGGCGAGGTCGAGGAACTTCGCCGAGGACTCGATCAACGAGGCCAGCGCCGGACCGGTTCCGTTCACGGCCTGGAAGGTCTCGTCCAGGGTGGTGCGCAGCGAATCGGTGGACACGCTCGCCAGCAGGGTCTGGGTCTTGTCGAGCACATCGCTGGTCGGAATCGGCACGGTGGTCCGCGTCCGCGGGATTTCCGAGCCGTCGGACAGGTAGGGCCCGTGTTCGTCCGACGGGACCAGATCGACGTACTGCTCGCCGATCGCCGAGGTGCTCTTGATGGCAGCGGCCGCAGCGGACGGAATGTGCCAGCTGTCGCGCAGCTGCATCCGAACCTTGACGGTGCCGTTGTCGAGGTCCACTCCCGTGACCTGGCCGATCTCGACGCCGCGGTAGGTCACCGACGCCGATTCGTAGATTCCACCGGCCTCAGCGAAATCGGCTGTCACCGTGTAGGTTCCGATGCCGGTGACACGTTGGACGCCGATGTAGTGGATGGCGCCGTAGACCAGGCTGATCACCCCGAGCACCGTGAAGACGATCAGCTGTCCCTTGATCAGGCGTGTCTTCATCACCGACCTCCGCTCTGGTCTGCGTCCGGGGCCGCGGGCTCTTGAGCAGCGGCATCCGTCTGGGTCGGTGCGAGCAGTGGATTCACGGCGCGGTTGGACATCGGAACCAGGTCCTTGAACGGAATGCTGCCGATGATCTTGTCGCGGATGGTTTCCACGCTCAGGTCGAGCGTGAGGAACAGATTCACGTAGTCGCCCTTGATGGCCTTGTCGGCGACCGTGACCGGAAACGGGAAGGTCGCGGCGACGAGAAGCGATCCGGTCAGATCGGAGCCGGCCGCGGCCAGCTGACTGAGGACCGGTTGGAGGTTGTGCAGATCGGAGGTCAGATCGTCGTGGCTGGACCGCAGTACCTGCGCCGCGCGCTGCCCGAAGGCTCCGACCCGATCGAGCATGGTGACCAGCTGGGTCTTCTGTTGGTTGAGGATGTTCAGCGCGGGCTGGATCTGTTCGATGCCGGTGCGCAGCGTGTCCTTCTGGTCGGCGAGTTCCTTGGCGAACGCGTCGAGACTGTCGATGGCGCGAACGATGTCGTCCCGTTGCGCGTCCAAACCGCTGACGAAGGTCGCCAGTCGGCTGAAGGACCGATTGACGGCGTCCTCATGGCCGCTCAGGCCCTGATTCAGCTCGGACATTATCGTCCGGATCTGTTGCAGACCACTCCCATTGAGCACGAGGGACAGGGCCGCGAGGACTTCTTCGGTCGCCGGGTATTCCGAGCTCGCGGACAGCGGGATCACATCCCCGTCACGCAGCTGCCGGTCGCCGGCATTGTCCTTCGGAGTGGTCAGTTCGAGATACTGGGCTCCGAGAACACTGGTCTGCGCCAGCCGCGCCGTCACGGTCGCGGGCAGGCGCACACCCTTGTCGATCTCGAGTGTGGCGACCGCGATGTTGTTGCGCACCGCGATGGAGGCGATCGTGCCGACGGTGACGTTGTCCGCCTTCACGAACGAGTTCGCCACCAGATTCTGGGTGTCACGCAATTCGACTCGGACCGTGAAGGAACCGTGATGAATCGCGTTACCGGGCAAGGGGATCGAGTTGACCCCGTCGAAACGGCAACCAGCCGTCAACAGCGCGGTCAGGAGCAGAACACTGCCCGCACGAACTGTGGTGGAGGTCTTCATCGTCCGGCTCCCGGGACGAGCAGGTCGGACAGACCCGGAATCGGTGGCAGACCGGCCGGCAAGCCGGGCACGCCGCCGGCCGGTGCGGGCGCTGGTGCCCCGCCACCCATCGCCGCGCGGGCCGCGGCACCGAACAGGTCACCGAACTGCGCACTGGCGCGCGAGCATTCTTGCTGAGGCGCGTGCACCGTGGTCAGCAAAGCGCAGATCAGCGAGACCGGATCCGGGAAGTCCGGCACCGCGAGATTTCCGGTGAGCGAATGCGACTGCGGGTCGTAGATGTTGTAGAAGTTGTCGATCGCGGTCGGCGCCAGGTGCAGGATCTCCGCCAGGTCGTCCTCCCGGTTGACCAGCAATTGGGTGATGTTGGTCAGGTTTCCGACGTTCTTGATCAACGCGTCGCGATTGTCGGCGACGTAGCTTCGAATCTCGGGCAGCATCGCCTGGAGGGACTGGAGTGCGGCCGCCACCTGAGTGCGGTTGTCGTTCAACAGGTTCGACACTCCAGCGAGTTGATTGACGAAGGCCTGGACCTGGTTGTCATTGGCGGCCAGCGCCGAGACGACGACCTGCAGATTCCGGACCGTGGCGAACAGCTCCGGCCCGCCGTCGGCCAGGGTCTGCATCGCCTGCGACAGGTTCACCAGTGTCTGGTTCAGGGTCGCGCCGTTGCCCTGCAACGCCTTCGCGGTCGCATCGGTGAAGCGGGTCAGTGTGCCGGCGTGGTCTCCGGCCTTGGGCCCGAGCTGGGTCGCCAGATCGGTGACCTGCCGCTTGACCTCGTCGTATTCGATCGGCACCGCGGTCCGCTCGAGCGGAATCACCGCACCGTCAGCGAGCGCGGGGCTGTTACCGGCCTTCGGCGTGAGCTGAATGTAGCGACCCGACACCAGAGTCGGCGCGACGATGACGGCGTGGGTGTCTGCGGCGACAGGATGCTCGGTGTCGAAGTGCAGCTCGATCCGGACGCGATCGCCCACCGGGGTGATCGAGTCCACCGCCCCGACGCGAACACCACGCAGCGTCACCCGGTCGCCCGGGTACAGCCCCACCGAGTTGGTGAAGAAGGCCGTGATCCGCACGGTCGAACCATTCGTTATCCACCAGGTCGCCGCGGTGCTCACCAAGGCCACCGCGACGAGCAGGGCGAGGATTCGGCCTGGCATGGGGATGCGGGATATGCCCGCGCGCAAGGATTTCATCGGTGGCTCCCTTGTCCGGGACTGCCAGGCTGCTGGCCGTTGAGATTCGCGGGGGCGATGTTCTGCAGCAGCGCACCGAAAAACGGTCCGCTGGCGACCGCCTCGCCGAGCTGCGTGACATACGGGCGGAGCCCGAGAATCGCGGAGTTGATGTTGTCGTAGTTCGTATTGAGCAGGCCGACGACCCGGTCGAGTTCGGCGAGCATCGGTGCCGTGGTGGCTTTGTTGTCCTGCACCAGACCGTGCAGCTCGTCGCTGACGCCCTTGACGTTCGTCAGCAGCGTCCGGATCACCTGGGCCCTGTCGTTGAGCGCCGCGAACAGGGAGCCGCCGTCGGTCATCAGCGCGGTGAGGTTCTGATTGCGGTCGGCGAGCACACCGGTGACCGAGTTCGCATGCCCGAGCAGCTCGCGCAGCGCGCTGTCACGGGAACCGATGGTCGCCGACAGCCGCGACATGCCGTCGAGCGAGGACTTCAGATTGTCGGGCAAGGTGTCCATCACCTTCGACAGGCTGTCGACCGCATCGGACAGCTGCTTCTTGTCCGTGCCCTGCAAGCGGTCGGTGAGCTGGTTCAACGCCTGGGTGAGGTCGAAACCGGATGTCGTGCGCTCCAGCGGAATTCGCTTCACCGTTAGGCCGTCACCATCGGGACGCAGGTCGACGAACCGTCGTCCGAGCGCGGTCTCGACCTTGATCGCGGCCGTGGTGCGGCCCCCCAGGGCCTGCCCGTGCGTGTCGATCTTCAGCGTGATGTCGACATGGTCGCCGCCCAGCCCGATGGAATCGACCTTGCCGACCTTGATGCCCGAGATCTCCACCGCATCACCGGTATCGAGTCCGCTGGCATCGGAGAACTCGGCCACGATCGTGCTGCGCCCCGGCAACCACGGAATGTTGTCGTAGTTGAAAACCGCTACGAGCAGTACGAAGACGATCCCGGTGCAGATGAGTCCGAGCCGGACCGGATTGCGTTCGGAGAACGTCTTCTTCTGCGTCTGCTTCTGCTGCTTCGTCATTTGGCCTGGCACCTTTCGGCGGGAGCGACGAACATCGGGGTGTCCTGGTCGCCGCCGCCGATGGCGGGGTACCGGATCGCCAAGCCGCACACGAACCAGTTGACGAAGCTGCCGTAGCTGCCGACCCGAGTGATCAGCGGATAGGTCGCGGGGAGCTTCCCCAGCACCAGCGACAACGTGTTCGAGTCGGCATTGAGGTTGCCGGCCAGCTGTTTCAGTCCGTCGATGTCACCGCCGATCGCGGGCCGGTTGTCCACCAGCAGTTGCGCGAGTTCACCTGCGCCCGCGTCGATTTGGTCCAATCCCGTGGTGATGGTCGCGCGATCGTTGTTCAAACCGCTGACCAGCGACTGCAGATCGACCACCAGATCATCGAACTTGTCGCCGGTGTTATGGATCGCTCCGAGCGCGACGTCCAGGTTCTGGATCGTCTCCCCGATGACCTGGTCGCGGTCGGCGAGCGTATTGCCGAGCGTGCCCACTTCCCGGATGAAGTCGGCGATGCTCTGCTCCTGGCCGTTCAGCACCGAGATCAGTGAGGCGGACAGCTTGTTGGCATCGTCGGGATTCAGGCCCTGCAGCAGCGGCTTGAATCCGTTGACCAGGCTGTCGATATCGAGTGCGGGCTTGGTCTGCGCCACCGGAATCGGGTCGTTCTCCGACCTGCGCCCGGACCCATCCGGTTGGGCCGTGACCTCGAGATAACGATCGCCGATGAGGTTCTTGTACTTGATCGCGACCGTGGAGCTGCGCAGCACTTCGACGTCACGGTCGACGCTGAATCCGATCTCGACCAGCTTGTCGTGCGCGAAGTCCACCGACTTCACCTTGCCGACAGGCACTCCCGCGACTTTCACATCGTCGCCGACCTTCATGCCGGAGGCCGAGGTGAACAGCGCGTGATAGCTGCGGGTGGACACGAAGCGCAGGTCTCCGACGACCACGACGAGCATCGCCGACACGATGGAGGTGATGGTCAGAAAGATCGCCAGCTTCAATCCGGCGTGGCGGGCGGTCATCGGGTCAGTCCGTAGATCAGGGCCGCGAAGGGATTGCCGATCAGGTCTTCGGGCGACCGGACCGGCCCGTACACCGTTGTGCCGGTGTTGAAGTCGGTGTGACCGACCGGCGTACTGTTCGGCCCGAAGGGATACCCATAACAACTGGGCGGGTTGTCGGCACCGTTCACAGGAAGATCCTTCGCGTAGGTGTACGGCGGGTCACCCATCAAGATGGTGCCCAGGGCGTTCAGACCCGGCCGCCCACCGCCGAACGCCCGCTCGAAATACTTGCGAGCGTCGTTGAGAGCGGACAGGAAGCAGGGATACGAGGGGGCCTGCTCGCCGAGTACCCGGGTCGTCGGCTCCAGCGCTTGCACCGCTCCGATGAGCGGAGTCCCCGAGGAATCCAGGAACGAACTGCCGGTATTGCCGAAATTGGTGAAGGAGAGCAGGAAAGCGCTCAGACTCGCCTGCTTCTCGACGATCGTGGAGCTGGTGGTCGAGAAATTGTGAATCGTATTCATCAGGTCGGGAGTCGCCGCGGCGAGGGTGTCGAGGTTGTCGGCGATCAGCGGAACATCGCGCTGCAGAGTCGGAATCGAGTCGTTGAACTGGCCGAGGTAGCGGTCCAGGGCGACCATGAGGTCACCGAATCGACCGCCGTGTCCGTCCAGCGCGGTCCCCAGCGCGGTCAGGGTGGCGTTGATCTTCTGCGGCTCCAGGGTTTTCAGCACGGAGAGCAGGGTCTGGAAGATGTCGTTGATTTCCACGGTCACCTTCGACCCGTCGATGACGGCCCCGGCCGACAGCTTGTTCGCGGCCGGCTGCTCGGGCAGCAACAGCGTGACGAATTTGCGCCCGAACAAGGTCGTGGGTGCGATTTCGGCGCCGACGTTGGCCGGCAGGCGTCGAGCCTGACTCGGTTCGAGATCGAGGGTGAGCTTCGCCCGGTCGTGGTCGAGGTCGATGGCGCTGACGCGGCCGACGACCACGCCCTGCACCTTGACATCCGATCCGGGCGCCATCAGCAATCCGGCTCGATCCGAATACAGGTACACGCGCGTGCTCGAGACGAAAGTTCCACTGCAGGAGGCGATTGCGCCCGAAACAGCCAGGATGAACGCGATCAGGGCGCTCAGGCCCAGGGTCAGTGCGCGGCGGCGCGAGACTTCGAGTTTCATCCGGACACCCGCACCGTCGCGTGAATCCCGCCGTACACGGCGATGCCGATGATGAGGTCGATGATCATGATCGAGATCAGCGAGGCCCGCACCGCGCGGCCCACGGCCACGCCGACACCCGCCGGTCCCCCGGAGGCGTGGTAGCCGTGGTAGCAGTGCACGGACATGACCACCAGAGCGAACGCGATTACCTTGACCAGCGACCAGATCACGTCGCTGGGCACGAGGAAGACGTTGAAGTAGTGCGTGTACGTGCCCTTCGACTGGCCCGACAGCACGATGCTGACGAATTGCGTCGAGGCATATCCCATGAACAGCGCGATCGCGTACAGCGGCACGATCGCGATCAGCCCGGCGAGAATGCGAGTGGTGACCAGGTACGGCACCGCGGGCACCGACATCACTTCGAGCGCGTCGATCTCTTCGCTGACCCGCATCGCACCCAGCTGCGCGGTGAACCCAGCGCCGACCGTGGCGGTGAGTGCGACACCGGCCACGACGGGAATGGCTTCGCGGGTGTTGAAGAAGGCGGAGATGAAGCCGGACAGCGCTTCGATGCCGACCCGGCCGAGCGAATTGCTGCCCTGCTGACCGACCTCGTAACCGGCCGCAGCGGTGAGGAATCCGACGATCACGATCGTGCCGCCGATGACCGCCAGCGCTCCGGTGCCCAGGCTGACCTCGGCGACCAACCGGATCATCTCGCGGCGGTAGCGGCGCAGCGTCCGCGGGATCCATCCGATGCCGTGCAAATGGAACGACAGTTGATCGCCGAGCCCGGCGATCCCCTCGACCGGGCCCGAAGCGGCGCTGAAGACCCTGTGCCCCAATCGTTTCCGGCGCAACGCGTCAGTGACGCGATAATCGCTGGTTGTACTCATCTCGTTGGTCCGTTCAGTTCAGCCACAGGGTGGTGATGATGGAATTGGCGAGGAACAGCAGCACGAAGCTGAAGACAACGGTCTGATTCACCGCGTCGCCGACGCCCTTCGGTCCGCCCTTCGCATGCAGCCCCAGGTGGCAGGCGACCAGCGCCGCGAGGAGACCGAACACGCCGGCCTTCAACTCGCTCACCAGCAGATCCGGGATCCCGGTGAGGATCGGAATCGCGGTGATGAACTGTCCCGGAGTCGCACCCTGCAGAAACACCGCGTACAGATATCCGCCCGTCAGGCCGACCGCGGTGACCAGGCCATTGAGGAACAGCGCCACCATGGTGGAGGCGAGCACGCGCGGCACCACCAGGCGCTGCAGCGGATCGATGCCGAGCACCCGCATGGCGTCGATCTCCTCGCGGATGGTGCGGGAGCCGAGATCGGCGCAGATGGCGGTGGCGCCGCAGCCGGCGACCACCAGAACGGTTGCCACCGGACCGATCTCACGGATGACCGCCATGCCCGCCCCCGCGCCGGACAGGTCGATGGCGCCGACCTCGTTGAGCAGCACATTGATCTGGAAGATCACCATGACGCAGAACGGGATCGCGATCAGCAGCGTCGGCACGATCGACACGCCCGCGACGAACCAGGACTGCTCGATGAACTCGCGAACCTGGAACGGCCGCCGCGGCACCATCCGCAAGGTATCCAGCGTGGTTCCGAAGAACTGCCCCACCGCACGCGGCACAATCGCGGCCTTCTTCGCCACACCGTCCCAGCGCCCCGGCGACGATCTCCCGACGGACACAGCACTGCCCACCATGAACGAGCCTTCCCGCTTCACTCCTGGTCAATCGAACAGAAGTCGTATCTATGTTTGATTAAATTCCCCGTTTGGAGCGCTCCCGCGGTCCCGAAGCGCAGGAGGTGCGCGAGCCGATGCCGCGCGAGCCGAACGAGTGAACTCCGAGTGTGCCCCGGATCACATCGGAAGCGTAACATAAGTCGGCTTATCCGCAAGTGTCGCATGCCACTGGATCGACGAATGCTTTTTAATTTAGAGTAGATAAGTAATGAACCCATAGAGTGAAAAGGGAGTGGCGCAGATGTCGCTGGTTACCGATCAACCCGAGGATTGGACCGAACCCGGTGCCCACCGGATCGCGGACGGCATCTACCGCATTCCCCTCCCCCTCCCCCTCGACGGGCTCGGCACCGTCAACGCCTACGTACTGGAGTCTCCGGACGGGCTGGTGGTGATCGACCCGGGCTGGTATGGGCCGCGGACCGAAGCCGCCATGGCCGAAGCGCTGCGCCGGCTGGGCTACACGCTCGGCGACATCACCACTTGCCTTGCCACCCACCATCACTGGGATCACTACTCCCAGGCCTACGCCTGGCGCAGCACACTGGGCTGTGAGCTGATGGTGGGCAGTGGGGAACGCCACAGTATTCTGGGCTTCCGGACCGATGCCGGGCGGTTCCCCAATCACGCGCCATTGCTCGCGCGCTGCGGCGCACCGCAACTGGCAAAGGAACTCGCTCATACGCCGGCCCCCGAGAACGAAGTGGGCATCTCGTTCGGACCGCCGGACCGCTGGCTCGACCACGGCGATCGGATCCAGCTACGCAGCGGTGAGCTCGAAGTGATTTCGACACCCGGGCACACCCGTGGCCACGTCGTGTTCCACCACGCCGACAGCCGGTTGCTGTTCTCCGGCGATCACATCCTGCCGCACATCACGCCATCGATCGGTTTCGAGTGGGCACCGGAGGCCCATCCGCTCCGCTCATACACCTCATCCCTCGAACTGGTGCACCGGCTGTCGGATTCGGCTGTGTTGCCGTCGCACGGTCCGGTGACCCTCAGTAGTCACAGCCGAATCGACGAACTGCTGCACCACCATCAACGACGGTTGGACGAGATCTGCGACGAGGTCGCCACCGGAGCGTCGACAGCCTACGAAGTAGCCCGGGCCTTGCGATGGACCCGCCGGAATCTCCGGCTCGAGGAATTGCCGATCGACCACCAATTGTCCGCGGTGACCGAAATCCACGCGCACCTCGACGTCCTCGAGATGCTCGGCAGGGTCAGCTACACCGACCGGAGCAACGTGCGCACCTACGCGCTCAGCGCGTAATCCACTGCACCGCAGTCCCGATCGCCATTCGGCGGACACCCGAGGGTGTCCGCCGAATGGTGCGTCAAGCGTTCACCCATGCCGAGGCGGTGATGGCGTCCACCGCCTGTTCGTATTCGGCCCGCATTCGTTCCACGATCGCCGCCGTGCTCTCGACCTTGTCGATCACGCCGATTCCCTGCCCCGAGCCCCAGATCTGGCTCCATGCCTTCGGTTTCGACTCGTCCGCGCCGGAGCCGAACGCGGGGCCCGCGGCCGCGGGCAGACTGTCGGGGTCGAGGCCGGCTTCAGCGATGCTGCGTCGAAGGAAGTTGCCGTGCACGCCGGTGAAGTAGTTCGAGTACACGATGTCGGATGCCGCGCTCTCGACGACGCACTGCTTGTACTCGGGGGCGGCGTTCGCTTCCTGGGCCGCGATGAACGCCGATCCGACATAGGCCAGATCAGCTCCTGCTGCCTGCGCTGCCAGTACCGATCGTCCGTGCGCGATGGCGCCGGACAGCAGCAGCGGACCATCGAACCACTGCCGAATTTCCTGCACGAGCGCGAAGGGGGACAGCGCGCCCGCATGACCGCCGGCGCCCGCGGCGACGGCGACGAGGCCATCGGCGCCCTTCTCGATCGCTTTGTGCGCGAAGCGATCATTGATCACATCGTGCAACACGATTCCGCCGTAGGAGTGCACGGCCTCGTTGACATCCTCTCGGGCGCCGAGTGACGTGATCACCAGAGGCACCCGGTGTCGCACACACTGTTCCAGGTCATCCTCGATCCGGGCATTGGTCTTGTGCACGATCAGGTTCACCGCGAACGGCGCCGACTTGCGCGTGCCGTCAGCTGTCGCATCGTGATCGGCCAGTCGCTCGGAAATCTCGGCCAGCCAGTCGTCCAGCATGCTCACCGGTCGCGCATTGAGCGCCGGAAAGGATCCGATGACACCCGAGATACACTGCGCTACAACAAGTTCCGGCCCAGAAACGATGAACATCGGGGCGGCGACGACAGGTAGCGCCAGTCGGGAGCACAGGACATCGGGAAGCATCGGCTACCACCGTTCATAGTTCGCCCGACCGAGAATCCGGTCGGCGGAGGATAGTTTTTAATTGATGTTAAATTCAAGATGGAGCATGGTCAAACGCCGGCAACGCACCACATCTACTAGTTACCCACCAGTAATTTAATCCATCATCAAAAAAATAACGTCTGATGCGCTACTTTGAGCCGGTGTTCAAGGCCAAGATCGGCATTCGAGGCCGGATTCTCTCCATCGCACTCGCACCGAGCCTCGCCCTGCTCGTTACCGGGGCGATCATCGCGGGACTCCTACTCGTCCGCGGCACCGACAACCGGGACTGGGCGACCCGCGTCGACCGCGACAGCGCACCCGGCATCGATTTCACGATCCAGATACAGGAGGAACGCCGCCTGACCCTGCTGGCGATCTCGGGTGACGAGGGGCGTCGACCCGATCTCACCAAACAGCGCGCGCGGGTCGACGCGGCGGTGGCGACCCTCATCGCCGCCGGGGCGGCGTTCACCGATATCGATCGTGGTCTGCTGAAAGACGATGTCGCCAAGGGGAGAGCTCTGGCCGCCCAACTTCCGGCCATCCGGCAACGCGCCGATGCCGGCACCCTCCCCGTCGCCGAGGCCTACACATATTTCAGCAGCATCATCAGTACCTACATCGGAAGTACCGAGCTTCTCGCCCGAGCCGCCCCCACCCCCGACACCAGTACCGAGCTGGCAGTGGCCGCACGACTACTCCGAGTGGCCGAAACCATGTCTCGAGGCAATGCGCTCGCCACCGCAGCACTGATACGCGGCGACCTGACGCTGGAGAACCAACGTCAATTCGCCTATGACATCGGCTTCTACCACAGCGAACTCGCCGCACTCAGCGGGCATCTCCCCCAGGCCGAACGTTCCACCCTGGACGCCCTCACCTCGGGAACCTCCTGGCAGCGGCTGAGCGCGATGGAGGACGCGATCGCCGATCGCCCCGATCTCGCTGCCGCCGGCGGTTCCGGCTCGACCGCGGAATCCAAGCTGCCACTTGAGGTTTCCAACTGGGAGGGTGCCGCAACACAGGTCAGTGTCGCGCTGCTCGACCTGTGGCGGACCCACTATCGGTATGCCCTGCACTGGGCGCAGGAGGACGGCGCGCGAGCGCTGCGCCAGGCGCTAGTCAACGGAACCACGATCCTGGTGATCGCGATCGGTGCCTTCCTGCTCGCCGCGCGCCTTGCCACGCGACTGATTCGGCGCCTGCGCCGCCTGCGGCAAGAGACGCTCGCGCTGGCCGACGACCATCTGCCGGAGATCACCACCCGGCTCCGTGACGGGCTGCCGGTCGCCACCGACGAAGCTGCCCGATTGGACTTCGGCGGGGACGAGATCGGGCAGGTCGCGGATGCCTTCAACCGCGCCCAGGCAGCGGCGATCGCGGCGGCCGTCGCCGAAGCCAAGACCCGGGCAGGCTTCAACGCGGTGTTCCTCAACATCGCCGATCGGAGTCAGATCATCATCCACCGGTTGCTGGCCGCACTCGACAAAGCCGAACGCCACCAAGAGGATCCGGCACAGCTCGACCTGCTGTTCCGGCTCGATCACCTGGCGACCCGAGCGCGCCGCAATGCCGAAAACCTGATCATCCTCGGCGGTGGCCAGCCCGGACGTCAGTGGCGCGACTCGGTCCCACTGATCGATCTCATCCGCAGCGCCGTCGCGGAAACCGAGCACTACCAGCGAGTCACCGTCACCCGCGTTCCGGATGTCTCGATCGCGGGCAGTGCCGTCGCCGATCTCATCCATCTGCTGGCCGAGTTGGTGGACAACGCCACGGCGTTCTCACCGCCGGAATGCCAGGTCGAGATCACAGCGCAGGTCGTGGGGAAGGGCATCGCCGTCGACATCAGCGACCAAGGGCTGGGCATGCCCGAGGACGAACGCGAGCTGGCGAACGAAACCCTCCGCAACCCACCGGATTTCAGCCTGTCGAGCCTGACCGGCGACTCCAGGCTGGGCCTGTTCGTCGTCGCGCGGCTGGCCCTGCGCCACCAGGCAACCGTGCGACTGACCGAATCGTCCTTCGGCGGCATCCGTGCCATCGTCTTGCTCCCGACCGCATTGTTCAGCGATGAACGGCAGGCCCCCGCGGTCACCCCACCTTTGGAACCGCGGGCCATCGCACCGCAGCCTACGACTACAGAGCGGACACTCGGTTCCTGGCCGAGTCCGAGTCATCACCCCGCTTCCACTGCCACACTGTGGAACTCGGCCCCCGCCTCGCTGCCGCCGGCTCCGGCGCCGGAAGCCCCGGGCCCGGGCGCCACCGGTCCGGCACTGGACGACCGGCCACAGCTACCTCGTCGTCGGCGGCAGGCGAACCTGGCGCCCGAACTGGCGAACGGCGCGCTCGAGGACTCCTCCGCGTATCCCCACCCGGGCGGTCGGCACCGGGGTCCGGACCGCACCGCCGACCAGGCACGGGACTTGATGTCCGCGATCGAGGCGGGGACCCGTCAAGGGCGCCAGCCGATTCCGGAATCCGACCCCCACCGATCCGCCCCCTACGACCATGAAGGCCCACGATGAACACTTCCCAGGTCCGCAACCTCGACTGGCTGCTGGACGACCTCGCCGAGCGGCTGGTCGGCGTGCGCCACGCCGTCGTTCTCTCCACCGATGGCCTGCTACTCGGCCGTTCGACCGCCATGGCGGTCGAGGAGGCCGAACACTTCGCGGCCATGTCCTCGGCACTGCACAGCCTCGCCCGGAGCGCGGGCCACCGGTTCGATGGCGGCGGCGCCCGCCAGGCCGTGATCGAACTCGACCGCGCCGTCCTGTTCGTCACCGCGGCCGGGCCGAACGCCTGCCTGGCTCTGCTCACGGAGGACGCCGCCAATCTGGGCATGGTCGCCTACGAGATGAACCAGACCGTCCAACGGGTCGGTACATTCCTCACCGCCGCGCCGCGTCGTCCCGGACTCGATTCGCACACCGAGCAGTTACGCTGATGTCCTGGGACGCACCGCGATTCGATCAGGATGCCGGTCCGCTCGTGCGGCTGTACGCCGTGACCAGCGGGCGCACCCGGGACACGCGCCCGGGGCTGGACATGATCACACTGGTCTTCGCGGTGCACGAGGTTCACCGGGTCGGCCGGGTCGAGCGCGAATACCTCGACATCGTCCGGCTCTGCCGGACCCCGCAGTCCGTCGCGGAGGTTGCCGCGCTCTTGGGCCTGCCACTGACGCTGGCCAAGATTCTCATCGGCGACCTCATCGCGGACGGACACCTGATCACCCGGTCTGCCGCGGCCCTCCCGCCGACCGATCTGTCCGAGTTGGACCTGCTACGAACGGTTTTGGATGGTATCCGCAAGCTATAGCCCCGATGACTCCCCTGTCCTTGCGGCCTCGGTGAAAGTCCTCATCGCGGGCGGCTTCGGCGTCGGCAAGACCACCATGGTGGCGGCCGTCAGCGAGGTGACACCGCTCCGGACCGAGGAGCTGCTGACCGAACTCGGCCGCGACGTCGACGACCTGTCCGGTGTCGAATCCAAGCAGACAACAACGGTGGCAATGGATTTCGGGCGAATCACCATCTCCCAGGATCTCGTGCTCTATGTGTTCGGCACCCCGGGCCAAGACCGCTTCTGGTTCATGTGGGACGAACTCGCCGCCGGCGCTCTGGGGGCGGTGGTGCTGGCCGATACGCGGCGGCTCGAAACCTCTTTTCCCGCGGTCGACTTCTTCGAACGCCGCGGCATGCCGTTCATCGTCGGCGTCAACTGCTTCGACGGCGCCCCGCAATACACTGTCGCAGAGGTGCGCCAGGCACTGGACCTCGATGATCATGTGCCGGTTCAGCTGTGCGACGTGCGCACGCGAGACTCGGCGAAGGATGTTCTGGTCCAGCTGCTCGAGCACCTGATCTCGCGGCACCCGCGGCACGTGTGAGCAGCGCGAGCAACGACCGCCTACGCCGAATGGGCGGTGCGGCCGTTCGCCGAGCCGACGGACTCCCGAATCTCTCCCGCGATCAAGGCCGGGGCCTCGAGCATCGGCACATGCCCGACCTCAGGCAGCGTCTTCGACCCGATCGCAGGGATTTTCGCCACGATTCGGCGACCGAACCGCGCCGCCGGGATCACGCGGTCGCGCCCGCAGAACAATATCGTCGCCGGAACGTCGATGCGCCGCATGGCTTCCACAGCAGTGGCCTCGGGGTCATTGGCGACGGTGTCGAAGCAGCGGCAATGCGCCGGGGCCTCGATCGTGAGGGCGGCCAGCTCTGGAGAAACCCGGCCGGGCCGGTGAGCGAACGAACGCAGGAGCGCACGACGCGCCATATCCGGCACCGCTCGATGGGCCGCGTACCGCATGGCTGGTGCCACCCGGGAGAAACTGCGAAACTTCCGCCGAACCTCGTCGGCGGCAGCGCTATCGGAATGCCAGAGTCCGGCCGGTGCCACCGCGGTCACCGATCGTGCCCGGCCGCGCGCCGCGAGCTCCATCGCCAGCCAGCCCCCGAGCGAGTTCCCGGCGATGTGCGCGTCGGCCCATCCGGCAGCATCCATCTGACGTTCGAGGTAGTCGGTGAATCCCGCTATCGTCAACGGCAGATCGGGCTCCGGGCCTCCCCAGTGGCCGGGCAAGGTCGGCGCGAGTACATCGAAGCCGGCGCTCAGATCGTCGATGACGCCACCCCATGATTGCCAGTTGAGGGTGAATCCGTGAATCAGAAGCACGGGCTCACCCGAGCCTCCCCGGTATGCTGCGGGAGGAACCGCAGCCGAACGCTTCGTTGCGCCGCCCATTGTGCATACTGTGGATCGGAGGCCCGGTCTCGGCTCAGACCAGGCCGACGCAATATCATATAACGTAGATTCAAAAATGTGGACCAAATCGGGCAAACCGACACCACGGTGCGCTGTGTCACCGTAAAGTTCACCATCCGGCTGGCTTATAGTTGAACCGTGGCTAGAAAACCTAAGGTGCAGCAGAGCGCGGGCGACGACGACTCATCGGTGACCAAGTCGGTCAAGACCCGTCAGCGCATCCTGGACGCCGCTGCCCACGTACTGAGCGTGAAGGGCTACGCCGGGACACGGCTCAGCGATGTCGCCGAGTACGCCGAGCTGCAGGCTCCCGCGATCTACTACTACTTCCCCTCGCGTGAGGAACTCATCGAGGAGGTCATGTGGAGCGGGATTGCCGAGATGGTCAAGCATCTGCAAGACGTCCTCGAGAAGATCCCCAGTGAGGTCACGCCGATCGACCGCCTCATGATCGCCATCGACGCGCACCTGCGCCACGAACTCGAGTTGTCCGACTACGCGACGGCGGCTATCCGCAACAGCGGCCAAGTCCCCGAGCATCTGCGAGCCCGTCAACTCGCGGAGGAAGCCAACTACGGCACACTCTGGCGCAAGCTGATCAAAGACGCTGCCGCCGAGGGACAGATCCGAGGCGACCTGGACCTGCACGTCACGCAAATGCTCATCATGGGGTCACTGAACTGGGCGGCGGAGTGGTGGACACCCCGGCGAGGATCACTGGAGACCGTCGTCCGCACGGCCCAGTCGGTGATTCGCGCCGGGATCGCGACAGCCGATGCGGCCGAGGAAACTTCGGCGCCACCCCGACGCAGACGGGCGCCCCGGAAGACGACAGCCAAACCCACGGCCGAATCCGCCTGAGGCTGCGACGGTCAGCGCACGATCCGGAGCGCCTCCGTCGGGCACCCCTGCACAGCTTCCTCGACAGCGGCGAGCTCGTCGTCGGTGATGTCCTCCTCGAGCTGGACGAGTTCGCCGTTGTCATCGATCTCGAAGAACGCCGGAGCCAGCGACTCACAGATGCCCAGGCCTGTGCACTTGCTCCGATCGACGACGACCTTCATCATTGCCTCCTTTGATGCTATGTTTTGAATCGAAGATAAATTAGATTTCCTGCTCGGTCAATACGCGAGGAGCCGATGAGCACCACCTCTCCGAACAACGCCACCAGGGAGCGCATCCTCGCCGCGGCCGCGCACATTCTCAGCCGTCGAGGCGTCGCGGGAACCCGCCTCGCCGATATCGCCGCACACGCCGAGTTGCGCGCGCCCGCTGTCTACTACTACTTCCGATCACGCAATGAGCTGATCGCCGAGGTTATGCGGGAAGGACAGCGACGGGTCCGCGAACACGTCCATCACACGATCACCTCGGTGCCGCCGGGGACCCCGGTGATCGAGTTGATCGACGCCGCAGTGGAGGCACACCTGCGCATCGAACTGGAGTTGTCCGATTTCGCGTCCGCCGTGACACGCAACGCCGGCCAGCTCCCCCCCGAGATCATCGAGTCCCTCCGCCTGGAAAGCACTGCCTATCACGCAATTTGGCGCTCCCTACTGGAGCAGCTCGCTGCATCCGGCCGGCTGCGGCCCGGACTCGACATCGGGATCGCTCGCATGCTCGTCATCGGCGCCCTCAACTGGACCGCGGAATGGTGGAATCCCGACCACGGCTCGCTGGACAACCTGGTCGCCACCGCGCAGTCGATCGTCCGCAGCAGTGTGGCGGTCGACGGCGACACTCTCCCGCGACCGCATGCCCACCCCGGGGGCACCTCGTCGACACTGCGCAGAATTTAGTCTACATTAAATTAATCAACGTCACCTTCTAGGAGAGAAACCATGCCCGAGGCGTACATCATCGATGCCGTCCGCACCGCGGTAGGCAAGCGAGGCGGCGGCTTCGCTCAGTCGCACCCGGCGGACATGGCCGCGCACGTCATCAAGACGGTGGTCGGCCGCAATGAATTCGATCCCGCCGACATCGATGACGTGATCCTGGGCTGCCTGGACAACATCGGTGCGCAGGCGGGCGATATCGCACGCACCGCGGCGCTGGCCGCGGGCCTGCCGGAGTCGGTTCCCGGCGTCACCATCGACCGCCAGTGCGGTTCGGCCCAGCAGGCCGTGCATTTCGCCGCGCAGGCGGTGATGAGTGGAACCAGCGACCTCATCGTGGCCGGCGGCGTGCAGAAGATGAGCCAGTTCCCCATCCTGTCCGCGTTCCAGGCCGGCGAACCGTACGGTTCGACCGATCCCTGGACCGGCTGTGAGGGTTGGCAGGCCCGGTTCGGCGCACAGGAGATCTCACAGTTCCGCGGTGCCGAGATGATGGCCGAGCACTGGAACCTGAGCCGGGAGACCAACGAGGCCTGGGCCTTCCAGAGCCACCAGCGCGCGCTGCACGCGATCGAGGCGGGCCACTTCACCCGTGAGATCACCGAGTTCGCCGGCGTCTCGGTCGATGAGGGACCGCGTGCCGACACCTCGCTCGAGAAGATGGCTCAGCTCAAGACCCTGACCGAGGGTGGACGGCTCACCGCGGCAGTCGCCAGCCAGATCTCCGACGGTTCCGCGGCGCTGCTCATCGCTTCGGAAGCGGCGGTCGAGCGGTACGGCTTCAAGCCCCGCGCGCGCATTCACCACATGTCCGTGCGCGGCGCGGATCCGGTGATGATGCTCAGCGCGCCGATCCCTGCCACCCAGCACGCGCTCAAGCGGGCCGGGCTGTCCATCGACGACATCGACGCGGTCGAGATCAACGAGGCGTTCGCGCCGGTCGTGCTCGCTTGGCTGGCCGAGATCGGCGCGGACCCGGCCAAGGTCAACCCGAACGGCGGCGCAATCGCGCTCGGCCACCCGATCGGCGCGACGGGCGCTCGCCTGATGGTCTCGCTGCTGCACGAGCTCGAACGCACCGGCGGCCGCTACGGCCTGCAGACCATGTGCGAGGGCGGCGGCCAGGCCAACGTCACCATTATCGAAAGGCTCTGACATGCATCGGGGCCTGTACGAGCCCGATCACGAGGCGTACCGCGAGACGGTTCGCGCTTTCCTCGAACGAGAGGTCGTGCCCCACAAGGACAAGTGGGACGAGGACCACTGGATCGACCGCGAGGTCTACAGGAAAGCCGCGGCCGCCGGGCTGTACGGGCTCGAGATCGCCGAAGAATACGGCGGTTCGGGCGTGCACGACTATCGGTATCGGATGGTCGTGTGTGAAGAGGTGTCACGCATCAACGCGCTCTCGTTCAACCTCACAGTCAGCTTGCAGGACGACCTGGTCCTGCACTACCTGCTCGATCTCACCAACGACGAACAGAAGCAGCGCTGGCTGCCAGGCTTCGCCGCGGGCGAGATCATCGGCGCCCTCGCCATGACCGAGCCCGGGGCCGGCAGCGATCTGCGGGGAATTCGCACGAGCGCGGTCCGCGACGGCGACCACTGGATCATCAACGGGCAGAAGACCTTCATCTCCAGTGGCATCATGGCCGATCTGGTGGTGGTCGCCGCCCGCACCGATCCCGCGGCAGGTTCGCGCGGATTCAGCCTCTTCGTCGTCGAACGGGATACCCCCGGGTTCGGACGTGGACGCAAGCTCGACAAGATCGGGCTGCCCGGACAGGACACCGCGGAACTGTTCTTCGAGAATGCCCGTGTCCCGCAGGCGAACCTGCTCGGTGAGGAGGGAAACGGCCTGCAGTACCTGATGAGTCATCTCCCGCGCGAGCGCCTCGGCGTCACCGCCAAGGCGCTGGCGACCACGCGGGCAATCCTCGACCAGACCATCGAATACTGCAAGCAGCGGCGGGCTTTCGGCCAGCCGATCTCCGACTTCCAGCACGTCCGGTTCGAACTGGCCGAGATGGAGACCGAGGTCGACCTCGCCGAGGCGTACACCGACAAATCGGTGCTCGCCTACAACGCGGGCGAACTCGATCCGATCGATGCGGCCAAGGGCAAGTGGTACGTCAGCGAGCTCCAGAAGCGCGTCGTCGACCGCTGCCTGCAACTGCATGGCGGGTACGGCTACATGACCGAATACCCGGTCGCCAAGGCCTATATCGATACGCGGATCCAGACGATCTACGGCGGCACCACCGAGATCATGAAGGAACTCATCGGACGGGCGATCGCCCGCTGAGCCCACGACCGGCCACCGCCGGCTCCGCTGGGTGAGCAACACCGAGGGCCCCGGACCACATCAGGTCCGGGGCCCTCGGTGCACCGGCCGAGAACGCCACTGCGCTCAACCGGCGACGCCGCGCTCGATCAGCTCGTCCACGTTCGGAATTCCCCACTCCGTCAAGACATCTCGCGTGTGCTGGCCCGGCGACGGCGGCGGATTCCCGACCTCGGTCCGCGACAGCGAGAACCGCGGCGCCGGCGCGGATTGCACCGCGCCACCGTGGTCGACGATCGATCCGCGCGCCGCGATGTGCGGATGTGCCACGGCTTCGCGCAGACTGACGACGGGAGCGACGCAGGCATCGGAGCCCTCGAAGACCTCGCACCACTGCGCCATGGTCCGCGTCGCGAACGCCGCGGCGAGTTTGATCCAAATCGCCGGCCACGCGCGGCGATCGTGTTGCCGCGCAGGATCTTCGTCGATACCCAGCCGAGCGAGCAGCTCTGCGTAGAACTTGCTTTCGATCGCCCCGACCGCCACGTGGCGGCCGTCCGCGGTTTCGTAGGTGGTGTAGAACGGTGCGCCGCCGTCGAGCATGTTGGCTTCTCGCCGGTCGTTCCATGCTCCCGCGTTGAGGAAGGCGTGGATCCCGGTCAGCAAATGCGCGGCGCCGTCCACGATCGCGGCGTCGACGACCTGTCCCGCCCCGGTTCGCTCTGCCACGCGCAGCGCGGCCAGGATGCCCACCACGAGATACATTCCGCCGCCGCCGAAATCGCCGACGAGATTGAGCGGCACCCTGGGCCCGGTGTGCGCGTCGCCAATGGCGTGGAGCGCTCCGGTCACCGCGATGTAGTCGATATCGTGGCCCGCGCTCTGGGCGAGCGGGCCGGTCTGACCCCAACCCGTCATCCGGCCATAGATCAGGCCCGGATTCCGTTCCAGGCAGGCGTCCGGCCCGAGCCCCAGGCGCTCGGCGACGCCAGGTCGGTAGCCTTCGACGATCACATCCGCACCCTGCGAACCGGTCCTGAGCCGATGTCTGGTTCGCAGGGTGCGCGGCCTTGCTGCACCGAGGGGCGTACGACGCGGCAAGGAGTTCTCGGACCCGGTCGGATTCGGCTCGTGCGGACCGGACAGCCGGCCCGCACGAGCCGTGCGGGTAGACCCCGGGACAGGAATCGGGTAATCGAGCGAGAGGCTCATGTCCCGGGGCGCACCCTCCTCGCCGCCGCCGGGTAATTCGGCAGCAAGGAGCTTTCCTCACACCGGCTGTGTCAGAAGACCTTCCGCATGATCTTCATCGCGAGATCGGTGTAGGGCGGATACATGACCCGAAGATCCGGCTTGAATGTCTTCTTCAGCACCGCCTTCCGATGACTCAGTGCCTCGAAACCCCAGCGGCCGTGATACGCGCCCATGCCGCTCGCGCCGACACCGCCGAACGGCAGTTGCGGCACCAGATAGTGCATCGCGATGTGGTTGATTACGGCTCCGCCGGAAGGGATTTCATCGACCAGCCGCTGTTGGACCGCCGACGACCCGCTGAAGAAGTACGCAGCCAACGGTTTCGACCGGCTGTTCACGAAAGTGATAGCGTCATCGAGGCTTTCGTAGGACAGCACCGGCAGGATCGGCCCGAAAATCTCCTCCACCATCAGCGGTTCGTCCGGATCCGGATCGACGACCACCGTCGGCTCGATCGACAAGGACGACCGAGTCGTCCCACCGCCCGTGACGACCTTGCCGCGCGTCTGCTCGAGATAACCCGCGAGCCGATCGAACTGTCGCTCATTGACGATGCGCCGGCCGTCGGCATGCCCGTCTCGCTCGAATTCACCGACCAGCTCGACGACCTTGTCCACCAGCTTGTCTTGGATCCGGTGATCGGCGAGCACATAGTCCGGCGCGATGCAGGTCTGCCCCGAGTTCATGAACTTGACCCAGGCCAGCCTGCGTGCAACGACCTCGAGGTCGGCGTCCGCCGTGACGATGACCGGGCTCTTACCGCCGAGTTCCAGTGTGACCGGAGTCAGGGTGGGAGCCGCGGCGGCCATGATCTTCTTACCGACCTCGGTGCCACCGGTGAATACCGCGTGGTCGAAGCCCTGGGCCAGCAACGCCTGGGTCACGGCGGCATCACCTTCGACCACCGCGACAGCGGTGCTGTCGAAGTACTTCGGCACCAGCCGGGCCAGCAGGGTGGAGGTCGCGGGCGCGAGCTCCGAGGGCTTGATGACGGCGCAGTTTCCTGCGGCGAGTGCCGCGATCAACGGCCCCAACGTCAGCACGACGGGGTAATTCCATGGCCCGATGATCAGGACGACGCCCAGCGGCTCGTACTGGATCCACGCCGAGCCCGGATACTGGATGAGCGACAGCGGCTGGCGCTGCCGTTTCATCCAGCCGCGCAGGTGCTTGATCGCGAAGACGGCTTCGCCTCGGGTGGAGGCGATATCGCCGAACCACGCCTCCTGCTTGCTCCGCCCGAGGTCCTCGGCGAGTGCCGCCGCGACCTCGTCCTCGCATTCATCGAGCAGCTTGACCAGGCTCCGCAGCTGCTCGAGACGCCACTCCACGCTCCGGGTCCGCCCCGAGGCGAACCCGCACCGCATCCGCTCGATCACGGCGGTGATCTGTTCGGTGCTCATCAGTTCGGTGCTCATCGCAGTGTCGCCGGAAGATGCTTGACGGCGTGCACGAAGTTGCCGACCAGGTAGGACGGCTCGCCGACCCTCAGATCCGGTGCGCGATGGAGCAACTGGTCGAAGATCTCACGCAGCTGGATCTTGGCGACGAAGTTGCCCATGCAGTAGTGCGGGCCACCGCCGCCGAAGCCGACGTGCGGGTTCGGCGACCGGGTGATGTCGAAGACGTGCGGGTCGGTGAAGACGGTCTCGTCCCGGTTGCCGGAGGAGAAGATCGTGGCGACCCACTCCCCCTTCTTGATCTCCTGCCCGCCGAGCACGGTGTCCTGGGTCGCGGTCCGGCGGAAGGTCATCACCGGTGTCACCCAGCGCACCAATTCCTCGGTGGCCGAACCGATTCGCCCGTCGAAGTCCTCGAGCAACAACGCCTTCTGCTCAGGGAAATCCTGCAGCGTCTTGATACCGAGGGAAATCGTGTTCCGCGTGGTGTCGTTGCCCGCGACCGACAGCAGCACGAAGAACGAGGCGATCTCGTCATCGGTCAGCCGCTGACCGTCGACCTCCGCCTGCACGAGGTTCGTCATCAAGTCCGAGGCCGGGTTCTTACGCCGCTCCTGCGCGAATTCCATTCCCATCATGAGCAATCCGACGAGAGAATCGTTGAGCAGCTCGACCGGCGCCCGACCGCCGGCGACATCCTCATCCGCCCAGGCGACCATCGCGTCGGCCATGTGCGCGGCCTCGTCCCGCTGCGACACCGGCAGTCCGAGCATCTCGTAGATGGTCCACATGGGCAGCCGCTTGGACACCTGGTGCACGAAGTCGAACTCGCTGTCACCGACCTCGAGCAGCTCGTCGACGATGGTTCGCGCCTGGTTCTTGATCTGATCGTGGATCTTGGCCACCTGCTTCGGCGTGAACGCCGAGCTGATCAGCTTGCGCAGCGCGGGGTGCCGGGGCGCGTCCATCGCCAGGAACGACGAGGCGGCCTCGAGGATGTCGGCCGGGACTTCCTCGAGCTGGATGCCCAGGCCGGAGCAGAAGACCTCGGGCTGCTTGCTGACCTCGGTGATCAGCCGATGGCTGGTCACCGCCCACACACCCTCGTTCTCCGGGGGCATCAGCGCGCCCTCGATCGGGGGGTGCCAGCTGATCGGCCTTTCGGCGCGCAGCACGCGGAAGGTTTCATCGCGCTCAGCGGCGGTCTTCGACCAGAACGACAGGGGTGAGATGCTCAGCGGGTCGTAGGCCCGCGCAGTGGACTCGATTGCCGTAGTCATATCAGCACTTCCTTGCAATGCGATTGAGCGTCACTAGTTCTGGACCACGGACGCAGGCTTGTACAGCTTCTCCAGCTCGCGCTTGACGAGCTTCCCGGTTGCGGTGCGCGGCAGTGAGTCGACGAAGTCCACGCTCTTGGGGGCTTTGTAGCGCGCCACCCGATCCCGCACGTAATCGATGATCTCGGTGGCCATCTCACCGGTCCGCGCGACACCCGGGTGCAGCTGGACCACGGCCTTGACCTGCTGGCCCATCTCGGCGTCGGGAACACCGATCACGGCCACGTCGAAGATCGCCGGGTGCAGAGTGAGGACGTTCTCCACTTCCTGCGGATAGATGTTCACACCGCCGGAGATGATGACGAACGACTTCCGGTCGGTCAGGAAGAGGAACCCGTCCTCATCGACATACCCGAGGTCCCCCACGGCCGTCCAGGTCGGATGCTCCGGATGCTGTGCGGCGGCGGTCTTCTCGGGATCATTGTGGTAGGTGAACGGCAGCGTCTCACGCTCGAAGTACACCGTGCCGACCTCACCGGCCGGCAGCTCCTTGCCCTCGTCGTCACAGATGTGCACCGGTCCGAGAACACTGCGCCCCACCGATCCCGGCTTCCCCTCCCAGTCGGGGGTCGTGATCACAGTCAGACCATTACCCTCGGTGGAGCCGTAGTACTCGACGAGAATCGGCCCCCACCAATCGATCATCGCGCGCTTGACGTCCGGCGGGCACGGCGCGGCGGCATGGATGGCGAGGCGCAGACTCGAAATGTCGTGACCGTCGCGAACTTCGGCGGGAAGCTGCAGCAGGCGCACGAACATGGTCGGAACCACCTGGGTGACCGTCACCCGGTACTGCTCGATCGCCCGGAGCATCTCCTCGGCTCCGAACTTCTCCATCATCACCACGGTCCCGCCGAAGGACTGGACCGCGCCGCACCAGCGCAACGGCGCCGCGTGGTAGACCGGCGCCGGCGACAGGTAGACGTCGGACTCGTTGACGCCGAACAGCCTGCCGACCGCCATTGTCAGCGGGTCACCCGGCTGGTCCACCGTGATCGGCAACAGCGGCGGCTTGATGCCCTTGGGCCGGCCGGTCGTACCGGACGAGTACAGCATGTCGGAACCGCGCGGCTGCTCCACCAGGCGCTCGCCCGCCTCGGCGAGCTCAGCGACGTAGGACCGGTAGCCCTCGACCTCGCCGCCGAAGGCCAGCCAGTGCTCGACCCGCGGAGCCAGATCCCGCACCCCGGCGGCCAGTTCGGCGACGCCAGCGGACGCGACCACCACCTTGGCGTCGCAGTCGTCGATGATGTACGCCGCTTCCGCCGACGTCAGATGCCAGTTGATCGCGGTCACATACAGGCCGGAACGCAATGCCGCCCAATAGATCTCGAAACATTCGGGCGCGTTGTCGGACACCAGCGCGATGACATCGCCCCGGCGCAGTCCGAAGTCGTGCAGCACCCGGGCGAACCGTGCCGAATTCTCGTCCAGCTCGCGATAGGTGATCGTCCGGCCGGAACCGGCCATGATCACCGCGGGTTTGTCCGGGGTGGACAGGGCGTGGACGCCTGGAAACATTGTGCGGTACCTCTCCGCTCGATCTTTGCGCTCTGCCTGCTCAGACCAGAAGGTCCGCGCGACCGTCCTGCTTCAGGCTTTCGATGTAGACCGGGTAGAGCTTGCTGCCCAGCGGAGCCAGCTTGAGCATGCTCGCGACATTCCCCCCGATCTTGATCTTGCCCTTCGCCATCGCGAGCGGCAGATTGACCTTTCCTTGCCAGTAGGCGTTGCCCGTGTCGGCGGTCATCCGCATGGTCGCCGTCGTCTTACCGAAATGCTCCTGCCCCAGCTCGACCGCACCCGCGGGTGCGTCGATGACCAGGAAGGTTTCCGGATCCGAGAACTCGAAGCCCAGAACGACACCCGTCGCCGCCAGCTTCGGGCCGATCTCCGGATCGGCGAACGCCGATTCGAAGATGCCGCCGATGTACTTGCGCACCTCGCCCGCGTCCTTGAAGGCCATGTCGGTTCCTCTCCCACAGGGGCAGCACCCCCGTGTTCAGAATATATCTTTGATTAAATTTCAGTCCGAGACTTCACCGCAAACCGTCGAATCAGGGTCCGGGCGAACGTCCGTTGAGTGAGTCCTGTGGTGTGCCTCACAAGCGATGCGAGTATCGTAAGCATAAGTCGACTTATGCACAAGACCCGGGGGAAACTTCGAGCCAACATCGGCCGACGTCCACCTGACACCGAAGACGGAGATCAATGGCCATCAAGCAGGACTACTTCGACACCGCGCTCGAGCTGCTGTCAGAGCAGGGTTACAGCGCACTGAAGCAGGCGACGTTGTGCAAGCGCCTGCGGGTGACGACCGGATCCTTCTATCACTACTTCGAGAACTGGCACGATTTCACCTCGCAGTTGCTCGAGCACTGGCAAGCGGAGCGGACGACGCAGCTGGTCGAAGCGGCGCAGCAACACGGAGATCCACTCGCCCAGCTGGACGCCCTGCTGCGGTTCGCGATCGATCTTCCCCATCGCGCCGAGGCGGCGATCCGGGTCTGGAGCAAGGTCGACCCCGAGGTCCGTTCGATTCAGGACGCCGTCGACAACCAGCGTCTGGAAGTGGTTGCGCATGCTGCCCGAGCGATTCTCGACAACGAGGAGGAAGCCCTCCACCATGCCCGCTGGGGCCTATACCTCCTGGCCGGCTATCAGGAACTGGACTCCGGCGAGAACCCGGAGGCACTCGAATGGGCCCTGCGCCGGCTGTTGCGAGAGCTCGAGGAGTTGTCAGCCAAAAAGCGCCACGTAGCGCCAATCTAGAACCGGGCGTTCATGATTGACGGCAGGGCCGCCAGCGAATACCTCCGACCGGAGGTGGACCAGGCGACCTCCGGTCTCGACCGGGACAACCTCTTCGACAGCGATCACGCTGCGTAGTGTGTCGCCTTCGTGGACCGGCCCGACGTGGTCGCACCCGTGCCAGCCGACGACCGTCGCCAGATTCGGGAATGCCCGGGATGCCTGGGACAACGCGATGCCGATGGTGTGGCCGCCGTAGACCAATCGACGACCGCCCGCAGCGTCTGCGTCGTGGTGCACCCTGGCGATATTGAGGCTGATCCGGGCCAGTTGTGGCGCCGCGTCGACCACGTCACCACCGATCACCTCCACCCGGTGGCCGGCCTCGGGAACCGGGCCGGACGCACCACTCCCCGACAGTGCCGCGACATCCCAATCCCCCACCGCCGCACACCAATTCAGATCCGCGTCGGCGCCGATGCCGTCCAGGTCGTCGGCACGGCCGGTATCACGATCCGCGCGCAGCGGCAGCATGGCGCAGCGCCAGAAGTCCAGGACGTCCCGGCCGTGCTGATCGACGGTGCGAATGCGCAAGGCAACCAGTCCGGTCGAAGCCCGATCGGGACGACGGCGGTTCTGCCGCAGCCCTTCGACCGTCGTCGTGGTGGTCAAGGTGTCGCCCAGATGGGGCGTACGCCGGAAAACCAGCCCGCGGTAGAACAGGTTGGCCTTGACGTGATGGGTGACCACCGTGGACTGGCCGATGGCGATGTCCCACACCAGCGCCGGGTGCGCCAGACCGGCCCGACCGGTAACGGCCGCGGACAGGCCGTGGTCGAGCGGAAGCCGGAGACGATCACCGACTATCGACTGGTGTACGGCCGCAAGGCCATCGGTCAGGGTGACCGACGGCGCGCCGTCGAATACCTGACCGGGCTCGAGTTCTTCGAAGTACGGTCCTTCGGCGTTCACAGTGAAGCTCCGCTCTTGAGCAGTGTCCGGCGCGCGGCCACCGCGATCGCCTCGTCGATCATCTGACCATCGAGCTCCACCGCGCCACGACCACTGTCATGAGCAGCGGCCAGCGCATCCACCACTGCGCGCGCGTACCGCACCTGTTCGCTGGACGGCTCGAACGCGAGGTTCATGGCCTCGACCTGCCGAGGGTGAATCGCCCACTTGGCATCGAACCCGATCCGTGCAGCATGGCCGACGGCGGCCTCGAACGCGTCATCGACTCCCACACCGAGATACGGACCATCCACCGCATCCAAGCGGTTGGTGCGCGCGGCGGCAATCAGCCGGTCCTGCACCGCGATCCAGAGCGCGGGATCCAGGCCCGCCGCTCTGCCCAGCGATGCCGCGAGGTCCGCGTATCCGGTGATCAAGGTCGAGAGCCGCGATGTCGCCGCGGCGATCTGTTCGATCCGGCTCAGTCCGTCGGCGGTTTCGATGAGCGCTTCCACCGCGATCCGTTCGGCCCGGCCGACATCGGCTTCGACGCCGTCGAGCAGACGATCGGCGAACTCGAGATCCCCCGCCGATTCGACCTTCGGCAGCACGATGGAGCTCGCCGGCACGCCCAGCCGGACCACCGCGTCGATATCCAGATGGCACCAGCGTGTTCGAGGCGCGTTCACCCGCACCGCGATCGACGGCAGCTCATCGGCGACTTCGCCCCAGGCAATGCCGCCCAGCAACGCCCGCGCGCGGTCCTTGTCCGCGGGCGGCACCGCATCCTCGAGATCGATGACCACCTGATCCGCTCCGGCGGTCAGCGCCTTGCGGATCTTGCGCTCGTCGCCACCCGCCACGCAGAGGACCGACCTCCGCCGTGGACATCCCGTCATCAAGCAACCACCTTTCACAGTTTTTAATCTATGTTAAAGTATATCGATAGTTATCCGAGCCCAACGAGGAGTCAACGGTGAGCGAGCTGTCCGCCGAGGAACAGCAGGTAGTGGCGACGGTGCGCGAATGGGTCGACCGCGAGGTCCGGCCCGTCGCTCGCGACCTCGAGCACGCCAACGAGTACCCGGAAAAACTGATCGAGCAGATGAAACAGCTCGGTATCTATGGCCTGGCCATCCCGGAGCCCTACGGCGAAGCACCGGTCTCGATGCCGTGCTACGTGGGTGTGACCGAGGAGCTCGCCCGTGGCTGGATGAGCCTGGCCGGCGCGATGGGCGGCCACACGGTCGTCTCCAAGCTGATCCTCACCTTCGGAACCGAGGAACAGAAGCAGCGCTATCTGCCCAGGATGGCCACCGGCGAGATCCGGGCGACCATGGCCCTCACCGAGCCCGGCGGCGGCTCCGACCTGCAGGCCATGACCACCGTCGCCAAGCGAGACGCCGACGGCTACACCATCAACGGCGCGAAGACCTGGATCAGCAACGCCCGCAGATCGCAGTTGATCGCACTGCTGTGCAAGACGGATCCGGCCGCCGAACCCCGCCACCGCGGCATCAGCATCCTGCTCGTCGAACACGGCCCCGGCCTGACGGTTTCTCGCGATCTCCCCAAGCTCGGATACAAGGGCGTCGAGACTTGCGAACTGCTCTTCGATGGCTACCGCGCGCCCGCGGACGCGGTGCTCGGCGGGGTCGAGGGCAAGGGCTTCTCGCAGATGATGAAGGGCTTGGAAACCGGTCGCATCCAGGTGGCCTCGCGCGCCCTGGGCGTCGCCCAGGCCGCTTTCGACGACGCCTTCGCCTACGCCCAGCAGCGTGAGAGCTTCGGTGTGCCGATCTGGCAGCACCAGGCCATCGGCGCCTACCTGGCCGAGATGGCCACCAAGCTCACCGCCGCGCGGCAGCTGGTCCTGCACGCCGCACGCAAGTTCGACGCGGGCGAGCGCTGCGACATGGAAGCCGGCATGGCCAAGTACTACGCCTCCGAAATCGCCATGGAGATCGCGCTGAACGCGGTGCGCATCCACGGCGGCTACGGCTATTCGACCGAGTACGACGTCGAACGGTATTTCCGCGACGCTCCCCTGATGATCGTGGGCGAGGGCACGAATGAGATCCAGCGCAATGTCATTACGTCGCAACTCATTGCCCGCGGCGGTCTCTCTCGCTGAGGCCGCGTGGGCCGGAACGGCCGGTGCTGGCGATCCTGATCGCAAGCACCGGCCGTTCTCGCTGCGGTTCACCTGGGTCGATTACGCCGAAGTCTCTTGTGGCGCAACAGATTCAGATAACTGACCAAGTCCGAGCGCCGCTTCGATCTCTTCCAGAGCCTCGCCGGTGTACACCGCCAGCCGCTGCACATGCGGTACGGACCTGCTGCATGCGGTGAAACTGATGACGGCCTTGCCGGCGTAACTCGACATCGTCACATTCAGCGCTTGGCCGTGAAAGAGCACCGACGGACCGTAGATCTCTTCCACCCGGGCGCCGTTGAAGTACAGCGGCTCGACAGGTCCGGGCACATTCGAGATCACCAGGTTGGCGGGCGGGCGGCCGATCCCGCCGAGGCCGGCGATCAGCAGCGCCATCTGCGGCCCCATCAGCAGCAGCGTGAACGGCGTGACCGCGGACGGCGGCAGCGTCTGATGGAAACCCTTGGCGGCGATGGTGGATCGATGCACCGCCTGCAGGCGGACGACCGGATCGCTGATGTCGGTGCGCAACCGAGCGAAGATGAAGGCCAGCGCGTTCCCCGTGATCGCCGCATTCAACTCGCGCACGTTCACCGGAATCTGGCCGACGATCGGACCGTCTGGCACCGCATCCAATTCCCACAGGTATCGCTGCAACGCGCCGCCGAACGCCGTCAGGAAGACATCGTTCACAGTGACATTCGCGGTCTTCGCGACACGCTTGAAACGCGCCAGATCGTAATGCTGCGTCGCGAATCTGCGCTGGCCGCAGATCCGATGATTGAACAGTGCCGTTGCCGCCTGAAACGGCCGAGTCAGATCACCGGTGCGATCCGCGCGGACGGCGAGCGCCATCTCCACCAATGCCCGCCCTGCCACCGCACCGGAACCAATTGCGCGACAGAATCTTTCGAAAGCACCGAACCTGCCCCACGCCGACACCGTACTCGCAGCGGTTTGTGTGGCGATGGGCCGCCGCGAGGGACCATTGCCCCGGATACCCGCACTCCACGGCGGCAGCAAGTCATGCGCGTCAGGGTCGGTCGAGAAGATCCGGCCTAGGAGCCGGGCGGTCGCGACACCGTCCAACTGCCCATGGTGGAACTTGAGGTAGATCGCGAAGCGGCCGTGTTCGAGCCCTTCGATGACATGGCATTCCCACAGCGGCCGGCGGCGGTCCAACGGAAGCGAATGCAGATGGGAGACGAGCACTCCCAGCTCCCGTTGACCGCCCGGAGCGGGCAATGCGATGTGCCGCAGGTGGTAGTCCAGGTCGATATCCTGGTCAGGAACCGCTTCCCAGCACGGGATCGGCCTCCTGCGCAGCACGGTATTGAATGGTGGGGCGAAGGTCTCACTCGCGCGCCACTGCGCGACCAGGTCTCGCACATAGGTGGCCGGCGTCCCCGCCGGCGGCGAAAGGATGATCAGCGGACCGAAATGCGCAGGCGCATCACCCCTTTCCACGAAGAACCATGCGGCATCAAAAAGGTTCAGGAAGGTTTTCGTCATCTACCTGTTCTCACTCGACTGGAACGGATGGATGGCGTTCGTCATTGAATGCCCTTGCTGTGAAACCGTGGAACCGACCCCCCGATCCCCAGCAGAATCTAATGTACTTTAAAATCTTGACTGCAATGCGGCAGTCGGGTGACATGTGGCGCTCTACACAGCAGACCTGCCGATCAGGAAGCACCCGCGTGCGGGTACGCACGAAAAAGGGGCGGCCCCAACGGGACCGCCCCTTTTCAACGCGGATCAATCGCAGCCGCGCTCAGCTCCGCGAACGGCGCGCCGGGGAAGATTTCGGAGACTCCGGAGCACCGCTGATCCGCGCGTCATAGCCACTTCGCGCCGACTTATCGAAGGCCAGGAACGTGGTGTCCGCATCGAGCAGGTGGTTCATGAAGTCCCTGAGTTTGCGGCCGAAGACCGGCTGCAGGCGAGCGATCGGTCCGAGGATCCCCGGCAGGTAGACATCCGCCTTACGCGCCGCGATCGCTCCGACGATGCCTTCGGCAACCTCCTCGGGCTCGAGGTTGCGAACGAACTTCGTCCCCCGGGTACCCGCGATCAGCTCCGTGTTGGTGAAAGACGGCAGCACACAGGTGAACGACACACCGGACTTCGCGAATTCGACACGCGCGGTCTCGGTCATCGAGATCACCGCCGCCTTGCTGGCGCCGTAACTCAGACCTCCCGGAATCGGAGCGGTGCCCGCCATGGACGACACATTGACGATATGTCCCGAACCCCGAGAGATCATGCCCGGCAGCGCTGCCCGCATCCCGATCATGGGTCCCGCCACGTTGATGTCCAGCACTCGCTTGGACAGCGATGTCGACTCTTCGAGGAAGGGGCCGATCGGCATGATGCCGGCGTTGTTGATCAAGACATCGAGCGGGCCGAAGCGTTCCTCGGCCTTGGCGAGAAAGTCGACGAACGACTGCTCGTCGGTGATGTCGACCCGTATGGCCTCGACGTCCGACCCGATCTCGGCGGCGGCCTTCGCGACAGCGTCACCGTCGATGTCACCGATGACCACCTTGGCGCCACGACGGTGCAGCGCCTTCGCAGTCGCCAAGCCGATGCCGCGCGCCGCGCCCGTGATGGCCATGACGCGACCTTCGATCCGGCGCGTCCGTTGCGATTCGTTCATTCCCTACCTACCTCATTGGAGGTCGTGATCGACCAGCTGTGACAGTCATTATATTGGAATCTAAATTAAATTCTAGCCCCGAGTGATCGGATCCGATCAGGCATACCGCCACAGGTCGCGGCAGGGCAACGGCCGCAGCCCTCGGCGCACCCTTCGGTCCACCTGCACGCGATAGCCGCGCGCGATCATCGCCGCGGCAAAGTGGCTGGCCTCCGCGGCCGTGGCCGCATACTCGAGCCGCATCTCCCCCGATGCACAGTCGAATCGGACCTCGACCCGGAAGAGCTGCCGGCCCACGAGTGTCACCGTCGACACCCGGTTTCCGCTGCGCATCCCGCTGACCTCCAGCCCTGCCTGATATGCCCGCGCTCAGGCCGCGCGGCACCTGTCAAGGGTCATGAGCTGGGAACTGGAGCGGCGACACGGGCCGCGGCGAAGGCGAGGGCCTCCTCCCAGCTCGCCTTCTTCATGAGCAGGCCACGGTATTTCATAATGACGTTCTGACCGTTCAGGGTGAGCGCTCCAGCGAGCCTGTCACCTTCGCGGTACAGCGCTACCCAGCGCTCATCGCCGTCGGGGTCACCCGCCACGACCTTGATCTCGTCGGCGGTCGGCACGCCAACGAACTGGATCCGGCTGTCGTACCAGTCGGACCAGAAGTACGGCACGGTCTGATAGGGCTCGGCGGATTCGGGGGCCAAAGCATTGCGCGCTGCGAGGGCACCCTGCTCGGCGGCGCTCGTCCAGTGTTCGAGCCGCATCAGGCGATCGAAGAGCGGGTTGTGCCACCGCGCGATGTCGCCCGCGGCATACACCCCGTCGACACCGGTCCACAGCGTCTCGTCGCAGACCACGCCGTTGTCCAGGCGCAATCCGGAACCCTCCAGCCAGCCCGTCGCCGGAATAGCACCGATGCCCACGACGACCAGATCCGCTTCGATCGCCGTGCCGTCACTGAGCCGCACGCGCTCGACGCGGCCCTCGCCTTCCAGACCCGTCACACCGATACCGCAGCGCAGCGGGGTGCCGTTCCGCTCGTGCAGGGCCGCACACGCCTCGCCCATGCGTTCGCCCACCGCCCGGACCAGCGGGGTCGGCAGCGCTTCGAGAATTGTGACGTCCAGACCGCGCTTGCGCGCACCGGCAGCCACCTCCGAACCGATGAATCCCGCACCGACGACGACCGTGCGCGCACCGGCATCAAGGGCCTGCCGGATCGCGATCGCGTCATCGAGGGTCCGCAGCGCATGGACGCCGCTCAAGCCCTCCGCGCCGGGCAGCATCCGCGCATCGGCACCGGTCGCGATCACGAGCGCATCGTAGGAGATGGCGCGGTCGCCGATCAGGACCCGCTTACCTTCGGTATCCAAACCCGTTGCCGGCGTACCGAGTACGAGCTCGACGGCGAGTTCGCCGCGCAGGACAGCTTCGTCGCGGAAGATGGTCGACGCGGGCCCCTCGCCATCGGGCAGTTGCTCCAAGTATGCCTTCGACAGCGGCGGACGGTCGTAAGGCAGATGCGCTTCGGCCCCGATGAGAGTGATGCCACCCTCGAAACCCGCTTTGCGGGCGGCTTCCACCGCCCGCAGCCCGGCGAGGGACGCTCCGACTACGACGAGGTTTTCCTGGGACACCCGGTCACCTTCCCGCTCGATACGACTTTAATTGAGATTAAATTAGATTATGAGTACCCGTCAACAGGTGGGTCACCGCCCGAGGCCCCGGGTCGGCGGCTGCCACCCGATTGCCCACGGTCGTATCCTTGATCCACGAACGAAGACCGTGTCAAGGACGATTCATGAGCACCGTCGACGATCCGGCGAGCACCCAGCGGCGCCCGGCACTCGGAATCGAAGCGGAACTGGACGCCGAAGGGTTCGAAGGCGCCGAGTTGATCGGTCGTGGCGGATTCGGCTCCGTGTATCGCTGTCTGGAGCGGGCACTGGACCGGCAGGTTGCCATCAAGGTGCTCCGAGTCGGCCCGCGCCCGGGCGATATCGACCGATTCCTGCGCGAACAGCGCACTCTCGGCAAGCTGTCCGGGCATCCCAATATCGTCACGGTCCTGCATGCCGACGTCACCGCGACCGGTCGGCCGTTTCTCGTGATGCCGTACCACTCACGCGGATCACTGGCCGAGATTCTCCGAACTCGCGGACCGCTCCCCCTCGCGGACGGACTCCGACTGGGCGTCAAGCTCTCGGGCGCACTGGAGACGGCACACCGCAACGGGATACTGCACCGCGACGTCAAGCCCGGAAACGTCCTCGTCACCGACTACGGGGAACCTCAGCTGTGCGACTTCGGCATCGCCCACGTCACCGGCGGATTCGAAACCGGCACCGGCGAAGTGACCGGCTCCCCGGCCTTCACCGCCCCGGAAGTGTTGTCGGGGCGAACATCGACCGTGCAATCCGACATCTACAGTCTGGGCGCCACCCTGTTCACCGCCCTCACCTGCCACGCGGCCTTCGAACGACTCGAGGGCGAAGACCTGGTGACGCAGTTCGTGCGGATCGGACGGGAAGGTCCACCGAAGGCACCCGAGATTCCGGACGAGGCGGCCGCGCTCATCTCCACGGCGATGGCCCCGCGTCCCGAGGACAGGCCGAGCTCGGCGCGTGAGTTCGGCGAGTCCCTGCGAGAGCTTCAGCGCCGCTACGGATTACCGGTCGACGACATGGGCCTGCCCGAGAGCGGCAATGGCTCGGCGCTGCCGTCGATCGCCACCGCCACCCTGGATTCGGTGTCGCGCCCGTATCACCGCAGCATCTCGTTCCCGACGCCCGCGACCCGGTTCCGCCCACCACACCCCCCTGACATCCTGGTGCGCCGGCCACGCCTGGTCGAACTCGCCGAGCTGCACGCCCGCAAGCGGCTGACCCTCATCCACGCTGCGGCCGGCTTCGGAAAGAGTAGTGTCGCAACACAATTGGCGGAACAACTGCATCATGACGGAGTTCGGGTCGCGTGGTTGGCGGCCGACGTGGACGACGACAATCCCGTCATCTTCTGCGCACATCTGCTCGAGGCGCTGGGCCGGGCCGACCCAGGACTGGGGGCCGAACTGCGGCTTGTCCTCGAAGAAGCCGGTACGGGCGCGGAGCGGTTCGTGCTCGGCGCCCTGATCAATGAGATCCACGAGCGGAAGCGGCAGCTGGCCATCGTCGTCGAGGACTGGCATCTGGTGACCAGCGACACGACCCGCTCGGCATTGCGGTTCCTGCTCGACAAGGGCTGCCACCACCTGCAATGGATCATGACGAGCCGCACCAGGTCCGGACTTCCGCTCGGCACCCTGCGCGTGCGTGGTGAGCTGGTCGAAATCGATTCCGCCGCACTGCGTTTCAGGGACGAGGAGGCACACGCGCTCCTGCTGCACTACGACGACGTGGAGATCGGTTCCGAGGACGCGGCGCGCATCTCGGCCGCCACCGAAGGCTGGGTCGCCGGCCTACAGCTCGCCGGGCTGTCCCTGCGTCACGGCACCACTCCCGACACGCTGCTCACCGAACTCTCCGGCCGCCATCACGCCATCGGCGAGTTCCTCACCGAGAACGTTCTCGACGCGCTCGATCCGCGACTCGTGGAGTTCATGACGGCCACCTCGATCACCCGGCGCATATGCGCCGGTCTCGCGAATGCGCTGACCGGCGGCGACCGGGGCCAGGCGCTGCTCGAAGACGTCGAGGAACGCGACCTGTTCCTGCGGCGGCTGGACGAGGACGGCCGGTGGTTCAAGTACTACCGCCTGTACGCCGACTTTCTGCAGCGACGGCTGGAACGTGATCAGCCCCAGCGTATTCCGGTCCTGCACCGAGCGGCCGCCGGCTGGTTCGCCGAACATGAGATGGTCAGCGACGCCGTGACCCACGCCCTCGGCGCCGGAGATGATCAGTGGGCCGCCGAACTGGTCGAGAACGCCGGAATCGCACTGCTCGAGCAGGGGCAGATGGCACGTTTGCTCGCACTCGCCGACGAGGTCCCCACCGAAGCTGCCGCCACGCGCCCGCGCCTACAGCTCGTGATCGCCCTCGCCAACCTCACCCTGCGCAAAGCGGCGGCCGCGCGCGCTGCCCTGGATCGCCTCTACGCCATCGTGGATGCCCCGGGGTACGACCCGGCCGTGGCCACGAACCTGCGGGCGCACGGCGGGTTGATCGAAGCGATCGCGTCGGTGCTCGCCGATCACACCGAGGGGGTCGCCGAACTGATCGCTCCCGTCCTGACACATCCAGAAGCCTTCGAGCCGTGGTATCCGGCCGGAGCCGCGGTCGCCGAGTCGTTCCTTGCGCTCACCCGCTCGGACTACGCGGCGGCCCGAGCCTGCCGAGAGCGCGCCTCCGGATACCTCGAGAACGCGAGCGGACCGTTCACCGAAACCTACGCATACTGTCTGAGCGGCATCGCGGCGCATGAACAGCTGGACCTCGACGCCGCCGACTACTACCTGCGCAAGGCATGCCAGGTCGCGATGCGCGGACGTTCGACCCCGGGCATGGCAGCACGGCTGGCCGGAGCGCTGCTCGGCAACCTGCTGTACGAGCGCGATGAACTCGACGAGGCCGAAAGGCTCCTCGATGAGGCCTTCGAACCCGAGCCGACGGCAGGGGCGGTCGACTTCATGATCGCCATCCACGTCACCGGAGCGAAAGTCAAAGCGGCGCGGCACAACCGGGCCGCGGCCGAAGCGCGACTCGATACCGGGTCGCGGCTGGCCGACGAACAGTCGTTCCCGCGGCTGGCGGCCGCCATCGCGGGTGAGCGAATCCGCTCGGGGCTGCAGGACACCGCCGCTACGACCGTCTCCGCACCGGTGGACGGGGAACAGTCCGGAACAGCTGAGCTCACCCGTGACATCGTCCGCGCCAATACAATCCGGCGGGCCCTCATCGCGCCCGATACCGAAGCGCCGCCTGTCACCGAGGCCAGATCCCTGGTCGAATCGCTGGCCGAACGCGGCCGGCAGCGCGCGCTGATCACCGCGGAAGTCCTGCTCGCCAAATGCCTATGGGCGGCCGGGCAGCACGACTCGGCCCAACAATTGCTGTCCCGCACCGCAACTCGTTGCACCGAGCTCGGAATCACGCGGTTGATTCGAGACGAGGACGTGTCGCCGATACTCTCGGCAATCCAGTCCGCGCCGCATTGATCCCCTGACGAACTCGCACGATGGGCGGTGGTCAGCCCGTCAAGCCGATAGTGGCGACAAAGTCGGGCCCATGGGCACTTGACCAGGTCCGTACCTCGCGTTCGAGGCCCGCAGAGCATGAGCGGCCTGTCCTAGACTCTCCTGGTGACGAAGGTATCGAATCGAAATTCGAAAGATGCGTCTGCAGCCGCGGTAGCCAGCGGCAAGGGACGTCGGCGCCGCACCGACGTGCTGAACTCGTTGACCGAATTGCTGCAGTCACATCGCCTGGCCGATATCGAGGTGCAGGACATCGCGCGCCAGACGGGTATCAGCCGTTCCAACTTCTACTTCTATTTCCCGACGAAGGGCGCGGCGGTGGCCGCGCTCATCGCGGATATCCAGCACAACCTGCGAGCGGTCGCGGTGGACTGGTACAGCCGCGACGACCTGCCCGACGACGAGCGGATTCACCGTGGCATGCACGCCACGGTCGAGTACTGGCGCGCTCACGCGCGACTGATCGCGGCGATGTTCGAGGCGGTGCGGGAGGACCCCGAGGTTCGCCGGGTCTGGCAGGAGACGATCGACGAGCTCACCGCCGGTGCGAGCGAACGGATCGCCCGCGACGACAACATGTATCAGGGCTTCCAGCCCGCAGCTCTCGCCGCCGTGCTGGTCGACATGACAGCACGGGCGATGGAACGCGACGTCGCCTCCATCGTCGAGTCCGGCCGGCCCCTTCCCGAGATCGAAGCAGCCCTGGTTCACGTATGGCTGTCCAGCACCACGCATCCTCGAGAAAATTCGACGCGCGTCTAATTTTTTCTATACAAGAGTAAAAACTGACGCTACGCTTCGTGTGACCCCCAACACGAACGCGAGGTTTCCCGATGCGCGCCACACTCTCTGCGACCAAAGACATACTCCTCGGCCTCTCCCCATGGGTACCCAGCCAGTCCGGCTACGGACTCGATTCGCTGACGCCCCTGGAGCTGACAGCCGCGCTGGCAAACGGCACTCCCGGGGCGAAGATCGAATCCCTGCGGGTCGAGATCGACTCGCGCGGTACAACCGACCGGGCCCGATTGCACCTGACCTGGAACGAAGCCGGCCGCCACGCCGGGTTGCCTGCATCCGCATTCGCGAAGGGCACCTCGACCAAGCTGGTCTCGCGGATCATCGTCTCCGGATTCGGCTGCCACA
This sequence comes from Nocardia sp. NPDC004711, assembly GCF_053601595.1. NCBI lineage: Bacteria > Bacillati > Actinomycetota > Actinomycetes > Mycobacteriales > Nocardiaceae > Nocardia > Nocardia sp. NPDC004711. Next base: position 41,208 of record NZ_JBSGCB010000064.1, read on the forward strand.
CTTACGAATCGCGCTTCTTCACCCAGATTCAGCCGAGCCTGTCGGACCTGACCATCGCGCCGTTCGTCAGCCGCGCCGGAGTCGGCGGGCGCTACGTGATCGCCTTCGAGGACCTCGCCCTGCGCGGCGATGTCACCTTCTACAACGCCGACGACGAGGCGACCAAGGAGCATGCCGAAGGCGTCATCGACCTGCTCGCCACCCTGCACGGCCGCTTCTGGCGATCCCCGCGGTTCCAGACCGACCTCGCCTGGCTCGAAACCTATTCCCGCAGGCCGGGTTACCCGTTCATGCAGCGTTTCTTCAGTTGGAGCGAGAACCGGTTCATGAAGCAGGACCGCGTTGTGCCCGATCCCGTCCGGCGCCTCACCAAGAACTACGTGCAGAACCAGCCGGCGCTCGTGAAGGTCTGGGAATCGATGCCGCAGACCCTCTGCCACGGCGATTGCCACCTCGGCAACACCTTCGCCAACCCCGATGGCACCGCCGGCATCTACGACTGGCAGGTCTTCCACAAGATGAACGGCCTGCGCGACTTCGCGTACTTCATGATGCACTCCATCCCGACCGAACTGCGCCGCGCGGAGGAGCACAACCTGCTCCGGCGCTATCTCCAGGGCCTGGCCGAGGCGGGCGCGGGCAGTGAGGCACCGAGTTTCGACGAGGCCTTCGACACCTACCGTCTCCTCACCGTCGACGGCTGGATCGCCATCGTCTTCACCCTGGCGGCCGGCGGCATGCAGCCTGACGACCGCATGGAGGTCACCGCGAAGCGCGCCATCAACACCCTCCTGGACCTCGATGTCGAGCGGGCCCTCGCGGCCGCCCTGTAACAGCTCACTTCACTGTCGGACGACCCGGGTTCAGGCGGGTAGACCACTCGCAGCCACCGTCCGGAGTACGGGTTGACGCCTTCCAATAACTTAATCTAACTTTGATTTAAGTCACATTGGTAGGGATGCAGACGAGAAGAATCCATCTGTGAGCTGCCCCAAGGCCAACCCCTCGCCTTCAGGAGGCCCCATGCTCACCGATACGAAGAAACGCATCCTCAACGCGTGTTCGATGACCGGACTGGTGACCCTGCTGGTCAGCCTGCTCGGTTGGCTGATCGCCGGCGTGCTCCCACTGCCACTCGGGCCGTCGCACAGCACCCAACGCGTAGTCGACTTCTACTCCGACGGTGGCACTGTGCGAATGACCGGTTTCGTGATCGCCCAGCTCGGAATCGCATTCACGATTCCGCTGGTCACCGTGATCACGATCCATCTGCTCCGGGTGGAGGGCCGAATTCCCATTCTGGCGTTTGTGCAGATGGTCGCGGGCACGGTGGCGGCGATGCTGCTCATTCTTCCGATGATGCTGTTCGCGATCATCGCGTTCCGCCCCGATGCCCTCGAACCGTCGACGATCCGCTTCCTGAACGATATGGCCTGGCTGCTGTTTCTCACACCGATCGTGCCGTTCATGATTCAGAACATCTCCATCGGTGTCTGCGTACTCACCAACCAGCAGACGGTCTTCCCCCGGTGGGTCGGCTACGCCAACTTCTGGATCGCGCTCTCGTTCGTCCCGGATGTTCTGGCCTACTTCTTCTTCTCGGGCCCACTCGCTTGGAACGGTGTCCTGATCTTCTGGCTGGCTCTGACGACATACGCCATCTTCCTGGTGATGATGTCGGTGATGACGATGCGCGCCAACCGCCAACTGGCTGCTCCTTCGGCGGCCCCCGTTCCCGATACCGCACAGGTATGACATTCCCCCAGACTCCCCGGACCGGCCATTGGTCCAGGCTTCCCGATCCCTGGCTGCGCGCGTTCGCAATCCGCTGCGCGCTACTGACGTCGTTGCTGTCGGTCGGCACCCGATCGGACCCGGTGCCGGAATTCGATCTGGCGCAATAGGAGTCCTTGGTCGTTCACAGTGCAACGTGTCGACTGGGACCGCGTCGGCTGATTCCGCGGCTGCCGCAACCGACACGAGGAGGACTTCCATGACGACACCTCACCCGACCGACACGGGATTCGCTGCAGCGCACTCACACGCATGGACCGCGGATCCCGAAAGCCTGCTGCAGTTCTTCGCTCTCGACGGGACTTGCACCGACGTCGCGATGGACGCGACGTATGAGGGGCGTGAGGCCATCGGCAAGTTCCACCGATACATGCTCGAGTTCGCACCCGACTCGGCAATAGTGTTCGGTGACACCTATGCTGCCGAGGGCCGCCTCTACTCCGAATGGGTTTGGAGCGGAACGTTTTCCGGTCCCCTTCGTCTCCGCTCTGGCAAGCTGATCGATGCCGCCGGAACCCGTTTCAGCGTCCCCGGCATCGCCGCATGCACCTATAACCCCGCTAGGTCACCGGGGGCGGCTGGATGAACACGACCGAGTCCGGAACCGCACCGACGCGCGGCGGTGTCCGCTGCTCGGGCTCCCGAGCATCGGTTTCGGAATCGGCGCCGGAGCCCGGCTCGTTCTCGTCGATGGCTGGATCGTCACCCATCAGAACCACCTTCGTTGATCAGGTCCCTTCCACCGCAACAAGTATCGCAATTCGGCTCAGACAGCGGAGGGTGCTTCGAACAACCTGTTATCGGCGATGACGTGTCGGGTGTGACTCAATGCAAGCGCGGTCGACGCCAGATCTCCAGGGGTAGGTCAAATTGTGTTGGTGCGATACTGGACCGGTGGGCAGCTTGGCGGCTCTACCGAGGTACGAGTGATCCAGGTCCCGTTCGCCGGAAAATAGGTATGCACCGGGGTCATTCGACCGTCGCTGAAACAACCCCAACTGACGATGCTGAAACGAAGTCCATCAGCACCGTTCGGCGGAGGATCCCATGTCAGCACCCGATCCGCAGCAGGCAGACAGCATCGGAAACGACCGCGCCCAGCATGTGGAAGACACCTTGATGATCCGGCGTTGTGCCGAGTGCGACAGAGTTTTTGCGCCGCTGGCTACGGGCTGCTCGTTGTGCGCGTCCGAGGACCTGGAGTGGGTGCCCTCGTCGGGTGCCGGTGCGATTCTGTCGTGGCGGGTGGTGGATCGTGCTGGTGCGCGAGGTGAGTTGACTTCGTTGACGATTGCCATTGTCGAACTCGACGAGGGTCCATGGGTCTACACCTCCATCGAGGGGAACGTTCCGCTGCTCCCGAGTGGGCCGGTACGCGTGCATTTTCAGCCGGGTCCCTGGCACGACAGCTTTCCGGTCTTCGCGGTGTGTGCCGATCCGCGACACTTGGGGTGCCGGCGTGTGCCCCCGATCCCTGCCCGGGGCTGATCGGAGCACCAGATCGCTGGTCGCATTACTCGATGCCCTGGTCGAGCGGACGAGCGATTGGACGCCCAGCGTCGGTGCGCAGTCGGAAGGACCACCTGATCCGCGACCGCTGTGAGAGGTCAGAAGACCGCGACTACACAGGCGCCGATGAATACGACCTGCACCAGGGTGCGTACCGGCAACGGCATGGTGTGGATGCCCTCGCCGGTACGTGCGGCACGGATATTGGCAGGGAACATCACGACCAGGAGCACCGCCAGGGAGATCGCGGCCGCCGGTGCGAAAAACGGAATCAAAAGACCGGTGGCGCCGGCGATTTCGAGTACGCCGCTCCCGCCCACCATTTCGGCAACCGCCAGGGCTTGTTCACCGAACTGGCCATCGAGGGCTACGGCTTGCTCGAGCAGGAACTGCACTCCGCCGCAGGCGATTTCGGGGAGATGGCCGTCGCCTACATCCGCTTCGCCCGCCGCTACCCCGGTCATTTCGATATCATGTTCCGCCGCGACCTTCTCGATACGGACGACGAGCGTCTGATCGCGGCCAATGAAGGGTCCGGTCGTGAATTGCGCACCGGCGTCGACGAATTGGATGGTCCGGTGGCCGACCAGAAGGCGGCGCAGCTGGCCGCGTGGTCCCTGGTTCACGGCTTCGCCGCTCTATGGCGCGCTGGCACGCTCATCGATTCGGAACTCGGCGGTGAGGATCCCGAGGAACTGGCCCGCCGCATGGTCGCCGCCGTGGAACTCAAGTAGAGCCAGGCACCTCTGAAACCTGTGGCGGCTTATATGAGCTGAGTCACAATTCGCTGCCTGGCTCGGTCCCGATGTCGAAACCTCCGCAGCCCGTTCGAGGAGTACTCGAGTGGCATCCCGGAACACATCGAGGAGATGACATGCCCAACGTTCGTACCGATATGACGGTCTCACTGGATCGCTACATCTGTGGGCTCGCCGCGCAGCAACCGCCTTACTTGGACAACCGATTCCACGTCCTCGATTCACCCGCCGTCACCCGCCTCGGCTTCCGGTTCCCTACCGCCGCCTGACCGCGACCAACTATCGAAGGGCACGAGTTCCATGACCAGTCCCGTCCTGACCGCTGTCGATTCCCCCGACGGCAGCACGATCGCCGTCGAAACCATCGGCTCCGGCGCCCCGGTGATCCTCATCGGCGGCGCATTCAACGACCGCTCGACCGTTGCCGCGCTCGCCTCGACCCTGTCCCCGCACGTCACCGCGGTCAGCTACGACCGCCGCGGCCGTGGCGGCAGCACCGATGTCCGTGGCGACTTTGCCGTCCAATCCGAAATCGACGATCTGGCCGCCGTGATCGAGCATGCGGGCGGCGCTGCGCACGTGTTCGGTCATTCGTCCGGTGCCGCCCTTGCTTTGGAGGGCGTGCTACGCGGGCTGCCGATCGACAAGGTCGCCGTGTACGAGATGCCCGCGGTGGTCGACGGCAACCGCGCGGAACCGCCGGCCGACGTCTTCGATCGGCTCGTCGCCCGCCTTGCTTCCGGCGACTACGACGGCGCCGCCGAACTGTTCCTCACCGAGCAGGTCGAGGTGCCGGCGCCGGTAGTTGCCGATATGCGTAACGCACCGGTGTGGGAATTCCTGCGCGCCCAGGCCAACAGCCTGCCCTACGACGTCGCCGTATCCGGTCCCCAACTGCGTCTGCAAGCCGACCGCTACGCCACGATTACCATCCCGGCGCTGGTCGTCAACGGCGATCAGACCTGGCCCTGGATCCAGACCGCGAACCAGGCCTTGGCCGCCGCCATTCCGGGCGCACGCCGGGTAGTCCTGCCTGGTGCCGATCACGAAATCCTCGCCCAGCCCGAACTGCTCGAGCCGTTGCTGCTCGACTTCTTCGGCTGAGCAGGCGCGGTGCTCATGTACCTGCGTGACGATTCAGGTCGAGGCGAGGAAGTTCCAGAGCTGTTGTGCCACAACGGCGTCGCCACGCCGAACGCCTCGAGAGCGGCTCGGGACAGTTGCCGATCGTTTGTCGAACGCGCCCGCCATGTTCGATCGTTGGGTGCAGACCCCGGGAATTGGCTCGGGCGTAGCCTGCCGTTGACCTTGAATGCCTACTATGGCGCAGGTCGGCCCCCTTTGCGGTGGCGTAGACCCCTCGGCATTGCCCCTGGGCCTACAAGCATTCCTCGCGCGCGGTCGACCTCGGCGTACACCGCCGTCGCGAGTTGCGAATCCAGCCCGCCCGGTGAGACCGGGCGTCGGGCAGAGATTCGGAGGTGCGCCATGACAGCAACCCCGCGCGAACCACGCGGTGACGGGCCCGCTCGCCGGCCGGGAAAGTGGTACACAACGGCACCCAGCATCACCACCGGTTCCGATGAAGATGTGCCGGTGGTGCGCTGGCCGGAGCCGAGTCGGCTCGAATCCTGGTGGCACGCCGTCATGCACCCCGCCGCCGAGCCACCCACACCCACATGACCACCACCGGCTCGATCGGCACACACTGGTAGTTCCCAGCACGGACAGTGAAGTTCTAGCCGCCCCAACGCTCCCTCCTGAGTACGCCTGCCGTGGCCGCTCCCTACTTGTGCCGGTCATACGTTCGTTTCGGAGCGATACCCTTGAACAGGGGGTCTGGTGGAAAGGAGATGATGTGGGGCAACCCCGGTACGAGGTCGCATTGCGCGTAGCCGCCGTGTGATCGCCAGGGGCTGATCTCGAGCTACCGATGCGCGAGCCGATCGATCCAGTCGATTCAGCTGAACGAACCCGCACCGCGCTTGCCACTGTCGTGGCACTGTTTTCAGAGGCTTGGGCGTCCGGGTTCCCACCCGACCTGTCGGCATACCTACCCCGTGAACCGGTTGATCGGCGGACGATATTGATCGAACTGATCAAGATCGACCTCGAATACCGCTGGCTTCGTCATCACTTTCCCAAAACACTGACCGAATATCGTGCGGAATTCGCGGAGCTGCAGAATGGTCCGCTGCCAGCCGAACTGGTCTACGAGGAATTCCACGCCATGCGCCGTGGTTCGCCCGCTGCCTGTGCGGCTGACATTCTTGCTGAGGCCACTTCCATGGCCGGCCCCGGACCGGCACCGCTCACGAGTGACTACCGCAGCACGATGATTGCTCGTCCCCGTGCCCAAGCAGCTCTCGACGCCATCGATGTCGGCGACCATGTCGACGATTTCGACCTCCTGATGAGGATCGGATCCGGTGCCTTCGCCCAGGTGTATCTCGCTCGGCAGCAATCGATGCAGCGACTGGTCGCGGTCAAGATTTCCCACAATCACGGCATCGAGCCGCAGACCCTCGCCCAACTGGACCACGACTACATCGTGCGCATCTACGACCAGCGACTCATCGCCGATGGCGAGCTGAAGTTGCTCTACATGCAGTACCTACCCGGAGGAACACTGTTCGATGTGCTGCGCTTCCAGCGCGCGAGGCCCGCGGAACACCGTAGTGGGCAACTGCTGCTCGATGCCATCGACGAGGTACTCGCGGAAAAGGGCGAGGTTCGGCCCACCGAATCTGCAGTTCGGACCCGGACCGCCGCACTGACGTGGCCGGAGACCGTCGCCTGGCTGGGCCGCCGACTTGCGGACGCGCTTCAGCATGCGGCCGAACGGGGGGTGTTGCATCGAGACATCAAACCCGCGAACGTGCTGCTGAGCGCCGAGGGAATCCCCAAGTTGGCCGACTTCAACGTCAGCTCCAGCAACCGCATCAAGGGCACGAGCCCGCTGGCGTATTTCGGCGGTTCACTGGCATACATGTCGCCCGAACAGCTCGAGGCCTGCCATCCGGACTTGCCGACGACCGCCGCCGACCTCGACACCCGAAGCGACATCTTCGCGCTGGGTGTCATGCTGTGGGAGCTGCTCACGGGCCGCCGCCCATTCGCGGACGAACCGTCCGCCGGCGAGTCGGAGACGTCGCTGGCCCGCATGCTCGAGCTGCGGCGCAGGCCCGTCGATCCGAAGTTCCTGTCGGAGCTTCCGCCGGATTGCCCGATGGCGCTGCGCCGAGTGCTGTTGAAGTGTCTGTCGCCCAACCGCGAAGGCCGCTACTCGTGCGGCACAGAATTGGCTCAGCAGCTCGACTTGTGCCTCGAGGACAGGGCCCGTGACCTGGTCTACCCGCCGCCGAGCAGTTGGCGGGCACGACTTTCACGACGGCCCACCCTCATCCTGTGGTCATCTTCGCTGGTCGGCGTCGACCTGGCTCATATCTACGGGGGCGTGCACATGCATGACCTGCTCGCCGACTGCCTGACCTATGCCACCATCTTGCAGCTCGTCAGGGGCGTCATCATTTTCTATCTCTGTGCGTTTCCCTTGTCCGTCCTCGTCTACGTATACATGTCGCGTGATTTGCTCGCGGTTCCGCGCGGCTTGCGCCATGGCAGACGCTACGACGAGGTAATGCTCGCGCGGGTGCGGTCGCGAACCCTATTTTGGGGCGACTTGTGTGCGATGAACACTCTTCTGTTCGCGATTCTCGGGACCGCGACGGGGATGATCCTGCTCGTCTGGCTTACCGACCTCCCGGCGCGGATGCTGGTCCATGCGGTGACGACCGTTCTGGTGATGGGTACCGTCTCGGTTGCCTACACGTTCTTCCTTTCGACGTTCTACGTCGTCCGGTGTGTCTATCCCATCTATTTGCGCCACGGCCGCACCACGGCGGATGACTCCGCCGATCTTCGCGCGCTGCGTCGCAGAACCACGGCCTATCTCGCGGTAACGGCCTCGGTGCCGCTGGTCGGGGTGCTGGCCGGATTCACCACCCTCGAACCCGAAGAGCTTCCGCTCGTGCGCGATTCGGTTCTGGGGTTGTGCGCGGCCTCCGGGCTCGCCTTCGTCGCCGTCTACTGGTTGTTCCGCAAGCTGCACGCAGACCTGCGCGCGCTCGAGCGGGTGGTCTAGCAAATCAGCCGCGGCCTGCCCGCTGCTACCTGCGCCGCCTCACAAGCACTCCCTCAACAGAAACGTCGCGCTATCCGGGACTCACCCCACAGGTCAAGTCGGTGACTGCGGCGCGGGCTCGTGCCCATCCGGTGACGCCGATGCCGATGCCGATCAGCACTGCGGACCACCGCAAGCTGCCCAGGAGTAGGTAGGGCCAGCCCAGGTGCCGGTAGCTGTGGCGGCAGCGAAAGCCGCATTCGCGGTGGCGATTTCGGCGCGGGTGGTGTCCGGGAGCACCAGCCAGAGGCGGGACCAGGCGAACGTGGTGGACAGCCCAGTAGGTCGGTGATCACCGCGAAGACGAGTGGCGAAGCGTAGTCGGCGACCAGATCCGCGGTCCCCGTGGTGCAGAAAGCGTT
>NZ_JBSGCB010000065.1:0-47233 GCF_053601595.1 Nocardia sp. NPDC004711
TTGTCTTTTTTAGTTTAATTTTTGGAGTTGTCCCGGGGTCGGCGGGGGGGGGCGGGGGGGGGGGGTGGTGTTTGCTCCCCGCCCACCGCGCCCCCCCACCACCTTTCCCGTCAGAGGCCGAAATCGAATTCGCCGGCCCGCACACCTGACATGAACGCTCGCCATTCAGATTTCGTGAACCACAGTGTCGGGCTGTGCCGATCCTTGGAATCACGCAATGCGATCCGGCCTTCGTGGTACGCGACCTCGACGCAATCGCCGCCACCGTAACTGAAACTGCTCTTGGCGAACCTCGGGCCGCGATGCTCCCCGCGAATCATATTGCGGTTCATGGCATTCATTCCTTCCCCCGGAGGGCCACTCCCCATGGCCCTTCGTCCGAATCACTTACGACAAACACAGTGCTATCCGAACCACCGGCCGCGCAACCGAATTCGTCCCCGCCCGCGCCCCGGCACATCGAAATGCTCATGAACGCAACTCTACGGCGACCCACCGACAAACCACCGTGGCGCACGGATCGCAGGTACGAGATGCCTCTGCTGCAGGCGGGCCGCTCCGTGGCTACCAGCCGCCAGTTCAGGCTGATATCAGCGGAAGGCCGCAGGTCACGACCGCGTAGGTTCGAACCCACTCACCGAGACCCAACGCAGAACCGGCACCCGGCCACACCCGGATACCGCATCGACAAGACCCCCACCCTGGTAACAGCGCAGACCGACGCCGGCAAACAGCAGGCACGATCGGCCCCGTGCCACCAACCACCGGTCGGATACCCTCAGCGAGTCGATCCCGCGCGGACCCGACGGTCGGTCAGCGGTGCCAGCGGCCCTTCCGCCCGCTGCCGACAACCCAGCACCCGTCCGAGTTGCCCTCGGAGCGTTGACCTTCCGACCGAACCACGTGCCCGATTCCAACTGCGCAGCATGCGGCGGAATGGGGAGTTTCGTCGATTGAGGAACAGTTCGAACGCCGCAAAGATCAAGTGTGAGCAGGAGATCGACTGCCTCGCGGGTTCTACCCGTCGCCGGCCGACCCGGTCGGGACAGTGCAGCCGCCCTGCTGGCGGGTGCCCCAACTGTACGGCGGTTCCAGGTTCCGCCCGGCCTTCCGATGGGCGGGGACGGCCCGGACGCTGCGGAGACGGCGTCCGGGCCGTAGGGCCCTGGCACTGCATGCGCTGCCCAGCGCTACCGCTGGGCACCGGAGGTCCTACGGAGAGTCACCGGGGTGACGGGAGTCTGAGGTCCGCCACCGGTGACCCGAGGGGTGTGTATTTCCTGCGCGGTGCCGCGCGCGGTGCGCCGCACAGTGCCCGGGCGTTCCCGGCAGCACCGAAGTACGGCCGGTGCCAACGAGTTTCACGTATCCGATCCGGCCGTGCATTTCGGAAACCCTGGTAGGCACGGGAGGTCGCCAGTCTGGCACAACCGGTCGGCCTGCAATGCTGCGGCGCGCATCGCCCCGCAATTGGAGGGTCTAGACGACCTTCGCGGCGATGAGCAGATTCCAGATTTCTGCTTGGTCGACGACCGCGACACCGAGTTTCTCCGCCTTGGCCAGCTTGGCCTCACCGACTCCCCCACCGGTGATGAGCATGTCGGTGTTGGCCGAGACCGACGACGCGGCTGTCGCGCCGGCTTTCTCGCACAGGCGCTGGAATGTCGGGCGCGCGACTTTCTCTCCGGAGCGCGGGTCGCTGATGGCGCCGGTGATCACGACCGTTTTGCCTTCCAAGGGCGCGCCTGCCGCGACGACGGGGGGAAGGTCTTCCTCCCGAACGTCCAGGCTGACACCGGCTTCTCGGAGCCGCGCCAGTTCCGGGCGCAGGCGGGTGAGGTGCGCGGCCAGGGAGGCAGCGACTTTCGGGCCGATGTCCTCGACCGCCACCAGGCGTTCCTCGCCTGCGTCGGCGACCTCTTCCAGGGAGCCGAACCCGGCTCGGGCCAGGCGCGCGGCGGTGCCGTCGGAGGCCATGGGGATGGCCAGGCCGATCAGTGCGCGGCGCAGGCCAACCTGGCGGCTGGCGTCGATCGAGTCGATCATGCGCTGCGCCGAGATCTCGCCGACGCGGTCGAATTCGAGCAGGCGTTCCTTGGTCAGCGTGTAGAAGTCCGACGGGCGCTCCAGGATTCCGGCCTCGGCGAGACGTTCGATCCACACCTGCCCGATGGCGTCGATGTCGGCCGCCGCGCGCGACGCCCAGTGGATGAGCCTGCGCACCGCCTGCGCGGGACAGGAAACGTTGGTGCAAAACAGTTCTCGGCTATTGCCCTGCTCGGTCACCGGCTGCCCGCAGGACGGGCACACGGTGGGCGGCACGATCTCGCGCTCGGCGCCCGTGCGCTGGGAGGCGTCGAGTACGCCCGCCACGAACGGGATCACGTCGCCCGCGCGGCGCACCAGCACTGTGTCACCGATCTTGATGTCGCGGGCGCGGATCACCTCCTGGTTGGCCAGCGTGGCCTTGGTGACCGTGGTGCCGCCCACGAACACCGGCTCGAGCCAGGCGACCGGGACGATCTTGCCCGTCTTGCCGACGTCCCAGACCACGTCGTCGAGCACCGTGGTCTTCTCCTCGGCGGCGAACTTGAACGCCAGCGCGCCACGCGGGGAGTTCGACCGAGTCCCCGCCGCCGCGTAGGCGCCGCGGTCGGCCAGCCGCAGCACCGCGCCGTCGAGGTCGTAGTCCAGCTCGTTGCGGCTCTGCTCGATCGCGGTGATCGCTGTCTGCGCCTGTTCGGCATCGGCGCAGTGCCGCATCTGCGCGCCCGCGATGCCCAGCGCCCGCAACCCCTCCTCCAGATCGACCGCGGCGCTGTCGGGCGAGGTGTCCAAGTCGAAGCCGAAGAACTGCAGGCGCCGCTCGGCGACCGTGGCCGGGTCCTTCGCCCGCAGCGTGCCCGCAGCGGCGTTGCGCGGATTGATCAGCGGCTTGTCCGGATGCGCGGTGTTGTAGGCGGCGAAGGTCGACCGCAGCATCACCGCCTCGCCCCGCACCTCCACCCGCCCCGGGACGTCGATGCGCTCGGGAACACCATCGACCAGCGCACGGACCAGCACGGTCACATCGTCACCGGTGGTGCCGTCACCCCGGGTCACCGCACGCACCAGCCGCCCGTCCTCGAAGACAATGGCCAGTGACAACCCGTCGAGCTTGGGCATCACCACGACCGGCTGCCCGGGAAAGCGGGCGAAGAACGCCGCGACCTGGTCGGGCTTGGTCGCCTTCTCGAGTGACAGCATTGGACGCGAGTGCCGGATCGGGGCGTGCAGCACCGCGGGCGCGCCGACCTGCTCCAGCGGATTCGGGTCGGGCGTGAGGTCGGGATGCGCCTCGATCAGGCCACGCAGCTCGTCCTCGACCGCGTCGTACTCGGCGTCCGCGACCAGCGGCGCACCCTGGTAGTAGGCGTCGCGCAGCGCGACGATCCGGTCCGCGAGTTCTTGGATACGTTCCCCAGTTTCCACGACCCCCGACGCTACCGACACTCACCGACACCAGAGACTCGCAGTAGGTCACCACCATCCGGACGGCCGTCGTGGCTGAGCACAATATCTGCCGCAGAGGTTGGTTTCATGGTGGCGATCTCGAAGACGAGCAGTACCGCGAAGGCCTCCCGGCTCAACTTGTCCAGCTCGCTGGAGTCCGAGGGCTCTCCGGTGGTGACCCGGTACGGGAAGCGGGGGTTGTCTGCGGCGCGTGAATTGGCGCACCGTTGACAGGGGTCGCACCCGAGTACCGAGGAGGCTGAAATGTGGTACTTGACGTTGCACCGATGGCTTGGCGATCGAGACACGGCGACCGACAGCAGCCTCGACGATCACCTGGCCTGGATACGCGAGCAGCAACTGGCCGGCAAGGTGTTGTTTTCCGGCCCGAGCCTCGACGGCGAACTCGGAATCATCGTCTTCGGGCATATGTCCAGGGCCGAGCTCGATGACCTGTGCCGCAAAGAACCGTTCGTCGCCCGTGGATATCGCGGCTTCGAAGTAATCCCGTGGGAAGTCCACCAGATTCTTGGGATCGGCGGATTCGACGTCAAGACGCTTACGGCGATGACCCGTTCCGAGCGAGCGTAGGGATAGACATCGAACGTCCTGCTCTAGAGCCGAATCATTCGTCCGAACGATTTCGTTGAGGAGTGAACCATGAGCGATTCTCCACGTCTGGCCGGCAAGCGCGCACTGGTTACTGGTGGCGGGCGCGGCATCGGGGCCGCGATCGCGCGCCGGCTGGCCGCCGATGGTGCCGCGGTCGCGGTCAACTACGTCTCGAACCGGTCGTCCGCAGACACGCTCGTCGCCGAGCTGACCGACAAGGGCTACCAGGCAGTGGGATTGCGCGCCGACGTCAGCGACCCCGACCAGACCCGGGCGCTGGTCGATCAGGTGGTCGCGGCGTTCGGCGGGCTGGACATCTTGGCCAGCAACGCGGGTATCGAGCATTTCGGAGCGCTGGAGTCGATCACTCCCGCAGACTTCGAACGAGTGTTTCGCACCAATGTGGCCGGCCAGCTGTTTGCCACTCAGGCGGCAGCCGCGGCGATGACCGCCGGGGGGCGCATCCTGCTCACCTCGTCGATCAGCGCGCGCATCGGTGTCTACCAGCACACCTTGTATGCGGCCAGCAAGGCGGCGGTCTCGGCGATGGTACTCAACCTGGCGCCCGAACTCGCCGAGCGCGGCATCTCGATCAACGCGATCGCCCCGGGTGGCACCGCCACCGACATGGCTGCCGAAGTGGCGAGCCGCTACATCCCGCCGGCGCTGCGCGACGCGCCCGCCGAGGCGGTCATCAAATCGATGACCGCGCTCGGCCGCCTAGCCGAACCCCATGAAATCGCCGCGGTCGCTGCGTTCCTACTCTCCCCCGACGCCTCCTACCTCACCGGCACCACAGTCGAGGCCGCCGGCGGCCAGCGATAATCGCGCTCTCCGAGAAGCCGCATTCGCAGCACCGCCGCTCGGTAGCTCGCTTCCGGCGCAACGTAAGCCGTTGCGCCGGAAGCACATTCACCCGACCCGTTGAACCGAGAACACTCAGCCGTTTCGAAGCCTTCTCGCTCAATCGCCAAGGCGTATCGGCCTTCTCGTCGTATCGAGCAGGTCCACCGCGGCCCTGGCGGGGGCAGCCGAATAGCCGCCTGCCGCAGCGCACTTGCTCGCGTAGGAGGTCAGGCCCTCGTTCGCGAATACACCATCTCCCGCGCACCTGGGCCGTCAGCCGCGTCAGACGTATCTACTGCGGCGCCAACGAAAGCATGAAAGACATCATCGCCCGCACCCCTGTGACAGGGCTGCACTCGCCTCGGCAGTTGTGGAAGGTCTGCACCGCACCAGGTTCCGGCTGCCGACGCCCCGCGTTGGCTGGTTCGGTCAGGGCGCCATGTGGCTAGGTAGTGCGCTTGTCGAACTGCCCGCGCGGGATCAATCGGTCGGTGCGAAGCGATAGACCCGTGATTCGCGCGGTTGGAATCCGAGCCGCTCATAGAGGCGGTTGGCGGCCGAGCGCGAAGCTCGCGAAGTCAGATCCAGCGTCCGTGCACCGGCGGCACCAGCCCGCGTCTTGGCCTCCTCGATCAAGGCCGCAGCGATGCCTTGACCGCGGGCCGAGTCATCGACCACCACATCTTCCACTCGCGCTCGGATGCCCGACGGGATCGGGAACATCACCAAACTCAACGTCCCGACAATCTGTCCATCGCTCCGTGCGACCAGGACAGTGGTCGACTCCGCAGAGGCCAACTGCGCCAGCGCTTCTCGACTCAATCGTTTCGCCGTCGCCGACAGTTGAGGCAGCAGTCGGTCGAAAGCCTCCACGATCTCGTCGTCGACCTCGGTCAGTGTTTCCACAGTGACAGCCACCACGGCACTGTACTGCGGGCCCACACCTTCCGTCCTCTTCGAGCCCAGCGAGCGACACTTGCTTCGCGCACTATGCAACACGAGCGGATGTTCGCGCCGATCGCCGCTGGATCCTCGATGACCCCCGGTGCCGCGACAATGCACTCGGCCGACCACAGGTAACCGAGCAGCAACTCGGCGTCACCCTCTGACAGCGTGTCCGGTGCGGCGTCGAACCTTGCCCGTCGTTGCCGCTGGCATCGTTGATTCGATAAGGCGGGATCAGTCACCGCGGTGACCGACGCGGGGTAACCGGTGCGTCAGGTGTCGGTACCGACACCATGGCACCAGCCCGACCGCCCGTCTCAGACCCGAGGATCAGATGCTCGATGTCATCGAGTGCATCGCGCACTCCGCGGGCGAAGACCTCCACGTCCGGGCAGCTGTCCTGGTCAGCGGCGGCAGTGAAGTTGAGCTGGCCGGCGTACGACAGGGCGGCGACGACAAGCGTCAGGTTGCCCATGGGCGGCAGCACGGGGAACACCTCCAGCAGCGGCGCGCCGGCGAGATACAGCCGCATCGGCGGACCCGGGACGTTGCTCACAACCAGGTTCACTGACCGCTGCCGCGGAAACAGCCGGTACCAGACGCGCTGGCCGGCAACGAATCTGAAGATTCCGCTGCCCGCCTCGGGGCGAGCCTTGTCCCTCCGTGCGCTTGTCTCTGCGGCGATCAACGTGAGCCTGCACGACGAGTCCGGCTCACCGACCGGCAGCGGGACCATCATCCATCCGGGCGTGTTGCCTTGCGCTTCCCCGGGCCGCGCATCGTGGTGCGAGATGGTCACCATCGCGCGCTGAACGAGCCCGTGGACATCCTCGCCGCGGCTCGCCAGCAGCTGGCGCAGGCCACCGGCAACCGCGGTCAGCACCACGTCGTTGACCGTGGCGTGATGTACATGGGCGACGAGTTTGATGGCGTCGAGGCGGCCGCGGACAATGGCCAGTCGGCGCTCGTGGCCTACGGGGTGGTTGAGACTCGTTCGTGGGGCGGGCTTTTCGGTAAGCACCTCCCGCCAGGCCGGCAACGCGCGGCGTGCAAGGCGCAGTGTTCTGCTCGGATGGACAAGGCCCGACCACCCAAGCCCCAGTTCGTGTCTGCGGCGTCGCAGGTTGTCGCGAAGCAGTTCACCGGTGGACGGGGTGGGTGTCGGCGTCCACGGCGGTGCACCCTCGACGGGCGCGTCGGCGGTCCGGTCGAGCAGCGCCCCGAATGCGGCCATCGCGGCCGGGCCATCGGCGAGGACGTGATGCAGCTTCAAGAACGCGCCGACCCGTTGGTCCGGCAGGCCGGGCAGCAGCCACAGCTCCCACAGCGGCCGGGCGGGATCGAACGGTCGCCCGGCCAGTTGCTGGCATATCTGGAGCAACTGGCCCTGGTCGCCGGGCGCGGCAAGCGCATGGACGTGGATGTGCTCAGCGAGGTCGAAGTAGGGCGCGTCGATCCACAGCGGCCAGCCCAGCCCGAGCCGAGGCCGGCACAGCAGCTGCCTGAAGCGAGGCACCAAGTGCATTCTCGGCTCGAGGTGTCGCCGGACCACGTCGAGCCGGACGCTGCCGTCCTCGTCGAGGAGGCTTGTGCCGTCGAGGATGGCGAGCCCGCCGATGTCGGTGGACCAGTCGTAGTCGTCCCAGAGCAGCAGGAACAGGTCCGAAGCGGTCACCCGTTCCAGCAGACGGGTCTCGGCCATGACCTCACGTCCCTTCCTCGTGGCCTGGACAGCCGCCGCGGTTCCGAGACCTTGGAGGAACGAGTCGGCATCATCCACCTCCGGCCACCGCCCGCATTTCCTACGCCGGCGCAGTGATGCCGGTCTCTGTCGAGTCGGGAGTCTCTCGTTCGACTTCGATCGAGTAGTCCGCGGCCAGCGCGGCGAGCGCTCCGATCGCGGCCACTGTGGGCGCGAGCAGGAAGCCGACCACACCAACCGTCACGGGTATCTCCATCACGGTCTTGCCGTCGGAGTCCTTGATGATGATCCGACGAACGTTGCCCTCATGGACCAATTCCTTGACCCGCTCGACAAGGTGGCCGCCCTTCACGTCGATCTTCTCTGTCGATGTCGCCGCTTGCTGCGTCATTCCGTTCACCGCCTCCGCTGCGCTGTCCGGCGGACCGCGGCCTCTCCGTTCCCGCGGCTCAGCCTCGATGTCCGGCTCATGACCGGACCCCCTCTTTTCTTCACATCGTCGTCTTCGGGACCGCCTCGCGGCAGGGCCGAAGGTCCACCCCTGACCGGGCCGAACCGCCTGACTGCCGGGGTCCGATTTGCGACCCGTTGATCGGTACCGCGCCGAACATCACCCTCTGGCGCCTCGGGCTGGCCGGTTCGGTCAGCGCGGCATCGGCTACTTACCGTGCGTGTCCGGCGCGGGCAGAGAATCGACGGCGGTTTCGCGAGGCGCCGAGAGCCAAAATGGGTGCGCAGCGGACACTCCATAATCGTGGGCTACGACCGCGACCGATAATGACGCCCACATCATCCTCGACCGCCGCAAACCAGATGACCGGAACAGTCGCCACTGCGTCGGGCTGCAGCTATCGAGAGGAGGATCGGCGTGGTCATCGGGCGCGGTGGGCGGCGTGCCTCGTGAGGAATTCCAGCTCTACTCGGAGCACGTCGGAGTGGTCGATCCCGCCGTCATAGACGTCGTAATGCCCGCCGCGGCTGCGGTAGAGCTCGCCTCGGGGCGCTCGTGCGGCGGCCTGGGTGGCGGGTCCGGTGGGGGCCATGGTGTCGGATTCGGCGACGACCATCAGTAGAGGGCATTGGATTCGGTGGGCCGTTCGGACAGGGCGATGGACAGCGATGTCGAGCAGTGATCGTGCGGTGATGCGGTTGGGCCAGGGCTCGCCGTCGGTTGGGGTGAGTCGATGTAGTCCAGTCAGTGAGTCGTTTGTCGCGATCACGCCGAGGCTGTCGGGTCCGACACTGAGCGGCAGGTATTTCGGCGGGTTGCCGACGACGCCCGAGAGCGCGTCTGCCACTGCGGTAGCGGTCAGGCGCAGTGCGCGCAGTGGAGCCACATTCCCCATCCCGGCCAGGCCGTCGACGAGGGGGCATTGTGCGATGGCTCCGGCCAGTGCCGGATCGGTGGCGGCGATATCGAGGATGTGCATGCCGGCGAAGGATGTTCCCCAGATGAACAGGCGAACGTTGTCGAGCGAGTCGTGGCGACGTGCCCAGGCCAGGGCGGTGCGGTAGTCCTCTCGCTGGCGGCGGATCGAGAGGAGCTCGCGCGGTGTGCCGCCGGATCGACCCCAGTGGCGGTAGTCGAATACGAGGGCGGCAAAGCCGTTGTCGGCGAAGAACTCCGCGAACGGGGCCAAGCCGGCGGCTTTGACTCCGCCGATGCCGTGGGCCATCACCACCGTCGGGTGCGGCGCCGGTGACGACGGGAGGTAGAGCCAGCAGTCCAGTTCGGTGCCTGCACCTGCCGGGATACGCACGTGCTCTCGGGTGGTGTCGGTCATCGCAGGTCCTTCGCGGTCGAGTCGAGGGTGATGGTGGCGCCCGCCGATCGGGCAAGATCGGCGCCGAACAATGCGCCAGGGGTGAACGCACCGGGGCGGGCATCGCCTTCGGCCAGGCGGGCCGCGACCAGGGCCGCGACGCGGCTGGTGAACGCATAACCCTCACCGGTCTGCAGCCACGCCCGGCGTGTTTCCCCGCCCTCCCATTCCGCGCACGCGTATGCCCACGACACTTCACCGAGCGTGGCCGGTGGTGTCAGTTGCCAGCGGTCGATGAGTCGGATCACGATGCGCCGCAAGGCTTCTACCCTCAGTATCGCGCCCACGATCGGTAGGGCGGCCCGGGCCACCCGGCCGGTGGGGACCTCACTGGAGGTCGCGATCACGTCACCGGCATTCGAGGCGCGGAGCGCGGCTTCCAGCTCGCCGGTGGGTACCGCCACCGTGGCACGCGTCGTGCCGTCGGGCCGCGGAATGCGTTGCAAGTGAGCGCCGAGCCGGGTCCGCACGAGGCGGCCGTCTCGGTAGACCAGCCCGCCGGTCGCCGCCGCATCCACCACGCTGGCCAGCACCGCCGGTCCCAGGCCGTCCACGACGGGCATCGCCGCCACCCGGACGCGGATCGGGGACGGGCGCCCCGCGCACAGCTCGTACACCAGCGCCTCGTTGGCCAGGGTGCCGAATCCTGCGCCGGTGACCAGTGTCGACCCCGCGGCCCGGGCCGCGGAATCCATCTCCAGCAACGACCGCACGGGCTGGAATTCGTTGGCCAGATCCACGTAGTGACTGCCCGCGGCCACACAAGCCTGCGCGGTCGGGACCGTCGTCGCACCGAACGGCCCAACCGTGTTGACGACGACATCCGGTCTGCCCGCAGCGATTTCGGCGAGCGGATCATCGGTGACCAGCGTCCGTAGCGGCACCCCGCCCGACGCCTCGATCGTCGCGGCGGCCTCGGCCAGCCGCTGAGCATTGCGGCCGACCAGCACGATCCGATGCCCGCCGCCGCGTAGTTCGGCACTGATATTTCGCCCGGCGCGGCCGGTCGCGCCGACGATCCAGATTTCACCCATGCACATACGCTACGTTCTGTAGCGTATGTCTGGCAAGAGTCAATCCGATACAATCCGTAGCGTATGTCTGACAAAGGTAAATCCGCCGGGATGGGCCGCCCCCGCAATGCGGCCCTGGACACCGCCATCGCCACCGCCGTCGAACAGCTGTTGCTGACAGACGGTTACAGTGCAGTCACCATCGACCGCGTCGCTACCGTGGCCGGTACCACTCGCACCGCGCTGTACCGCCGCTTCCCGGGCCGCGTCGCCCTGATCGCCAGCGCCCTGGCCGAGCATTTCGGCACCGATCCAGCGCCCGACACCGGCACCCTGCGCGGCGACCTGATCGAGCTGCAACGCCTACAGGTCGAGTTCTTCCGCACCCCGGTCGTCGCCGCAGGCATCGCCGGCCTGCTCGGCGACCTCAGCGGCGACCCGCAATGGAGTGCGTTGTTCCACGAAGCCTTCATGGCGCCACGCCGCCGATCGACCCAAGCAATGTTCCAACGCGCCGTCGACCGCGGCGAGATCCCGCCGTTCACTCATCCCACCGTCGTCTCCGACATCCTGACCGGCCCCCTGCTGCTGCACGCAATGCTCCCAGCCACCGGCCCCCTCGATGACACCCTCGTCGCCGCCACCGTCGACGCAGCCCTGCACCTCCTCAACGTCGGCATTCGCGACGCGTAACCCGCCACACCCCGGAGCGTTCGGTCCCCGGCAGCCCAATACGCGAGCCGACTCGCCGCTGCCTACGCCTGTCGAGCAACTGAGCCGCGCGTGGCCTTGTATGCGGCGCGACAGGTCGAGCCGAACCAAAGGGGAACCGGCAGAAGAATGCGTTCGGACCGGCTTGCACCAGCCGGTGAGGCAGGTTCATCAGTCATGGCAGATTTCGCTGATGCCAAAGGGTCTCGGCCTTGTCTGGCGACGAGGGTGCAGGCAAGCACCGAGAAGTTTCCTGGTCAGTACACGGTCATCGCTGTTTCACACCCGGCGTGACCGGGGCAGCCTCAGGCAGGGCTGAGTTCTTGCTGGAGGACGAGAGTGGGGCTCCAGGGTGGGGTGTCGAGGCCGGCCCGGTGGGCCAGGACGAGCATTCCGGGGAGGTCGGATTCCAGGGTGAGGGTGGATCCCAGACGTGCTGTCGCTGTGACGAATTCGGTGAGGGCTGTCATGGAGAGGGTGCCGTGCTCGGCGTGGTGGACGAAGCGGTCACAAAGCGCCAGGGCCTCGGGGAAGGACTCGGTGCGGACTTCCAGATCGGCTGCCATGTCGTGGACGAGGTCGGTGCGGGTGACAAAACGAGAGACGCCGCAGTCGAGGCCGTCGTCGGTGAGGTCGTCAGGGTAGGGGGCGCGATGCCAGGCCGCGTTGTCCCACCAGTAGACGCAGCCGAGCATGTCATCGATCTCCTCGAGGTCCGCCCGCGGCAGCCAGTCGGGCGCTCCGGCGAGCATGTCGATCGCCGGGTGCTCGGACTTGTAGTTGTACGAGCGGATATCGCTGGATTCGTCCTCACCGAACAGCACCGCTCGACCCTCACCCAGCCAGGCGAGCGTCCACCAGGTGCATCCGCAGTCGTCCCAGTGCAACCCGGTGTCGTTGAGCCAGATGCCCGTTCGATCCGACTGCCGCTCCGTCTCCCGGTCGTACCCGGCCACGGCGAGAGCTGCCCACCGAGCCCACAACGTCCAGGCGTCCGGCAGATCCGCTGGCCGGCCTGGACGATGAAGGTCCCCCATGGTCGCTGTCCTCTCTGACTGTCGGCACACATCGTCCGAGCCTACGGCGCAGTGTAATACGGTGAAGCTGCATCCACTGCGATCGGCGAAGCGATGTCAGATCAGCGCGATCAGCGGTGCAGGATAGGTCGTTCTCCTAGACAGGCGGATGGAGCTCGCCGTCAACCTAGTCCGTACCGGTTGGAGCGAAGCTATCGCACTTTTGGACATATCACCGCTCCGTCCGTGCATCGATCAGGGACGAATACGCTCAAAAGTCGTTGAGTCGGAGAACTTTCGCACGGTAGACGAGGGCATCCATCAGCCAATGGAGGCTGGGCTGCGGCTCGATCGCGGGGCTGTCACGCACCATCTTGATTGCCTGCATCCGGTTTCCATGCTGAAGCAAACGATCGAACTCGCCACGTACCCCAGCGGGCAGCGCTGGCCACTCGGCAGGTACCGCACATACGCTGCAGATTTCAGAGAACTTGGCCTTGAGAGACGTTTGCAGCACACCGCATTCCGGGCAAGGGGACATGACCGTATCGCTAGCGTCGGCACATACTGGGCGCGAATGAGTTTGCTGTGCCTGGGTCTGAAACCTAAGGCTCGCAAGGCTCTTCGTCATTGGTGAGCACTACCAGTGGCTGTACGGCGCTGAGCCCGTATATCTTTCAACACACGCGCTCGCCGCTCCAGACAGCACGATCAGCGGCATTTCACGAATTGCCCGTAAAGACGATTGGCGGTGGCGACCATTCGCGATCGGACCGAATGGGTCTGATGCTCGGGACGAGGCGGCTAGGGATGGGCTCGGCGGAAGCCTTGGTGTTCGGATCTTTCGATGACCAGGCCAGGGTTTCTGCTGTGCAGTTCCGCGGCAGTGTCGTCCAGCGATGTCGGGCGCAGCCAGCGCTCCGAGATGGTCAGTGGGTAGCCGACCGCGATCTTGCCTATCGGGCCGTAGATCCATCTGAGCCAACGCCTTTCGGTGATCTTCGGGCTGGGCTCGACCAGTTCGATGGCCAGATACCTACTGCCATGGGCGGTTATCAGATGGATACGCGATATCGCAGCCCACGGAATTCGGCCGAAGGGGCTGAACGTCACGCCCTGATCGTCGACTGTCACCTCGAGTGAGGGACGGACGATGTGGTCCAGTCCGACAAGAAGAGAAAGGATTCCCGCGACGATCGGCGCCACCACGGGGAACGTCAGCCGCGAGCCGGTGGTCGTGGTCGTCACGAGTAGCAACCAGCCGCCCGCGATCCCTAACGGGCCCAGCGACAACATCTCTACCCAACGGACCCACGAAGATCGAAAGATCGCCGGTGGTGCTGAGACTTCCCGAGGCTGGTCCACAATCGTGGACTGTAGCGGTCAGCATGATAGGGCCCTCCCGTAGATCTCTCTGCTGAACCATTGCCAAGCGCCCGATTTCGTCGTGGCGTCGTCTACGTGCCTTCGTCCAGGAGGGCGCAACGCCGAGTTGTCGATTTGCCCTACACGCAGGCCGGTTCGCCGACCCAGGTTGTCAGAGCATCGATCAGACCGGCCGTGCTCGACTCATCGGTCGCCCACGCGACATAACCGTCGGGGCGAATGAGTACGGCGGCCGGGGCCGGGACGGTTCCGACTGCGGGGACGGCCCACTGCGCGGTGTGGGTTTCGGCGGTGACGATCTCGAGCCGGTTCTGCCACCGCGCCACGTCGGGGACGGCATTCCCGTTGAGCACGAACAGGACCGGGCGAGCCTGCTGAAGCAACCGGTGGAGCCGGGTTTCGCCGTCCGCGGTGGTGAGGCCGGCGTCGGGTACGCGGCGTCCGGCCAGCGGGTGGTCGCTCTTGGTGTCGTAGCGGATGTCCAATGCGGTGATCATGAGGCCGAGCCGCGTGCGGACCGCGTCCATGTCGATCAGATCGCTCACGGTGTCGCGCAGTGCGTCGGTGTGCGCACCCGGGCGCATGAGGGCCGTCTGGGCGCGGGTGTTGTGCAGGACGCGGGCCGCGATGGGGTGGCGCTCGGTCTCATAGGTGTCGAGCAGTTCGTCGGATGCGTTGCCGCGCAACACCGCTGCCAGCTTCCACCCGAGGTTGACCGCGTCCTGGATGCCCAGGTTCTGGCCCTGACCACCGGCCGGGTAGTGGATGTGGGCGGCGTCCCCGGCGAGGAATACCCGCCCGGCGCGGTACTGCTCGGCCTGGCGGGCGGCATCGCCGTAGTGCGTTACCCAGCGCGGGCTGTGCATGCCGAAATCGGTGCCCGCGAGCTCCATGAAGTGCTCGCGGAAGGCTTCGAAGGTCAGCTCGGCGCCACGTTCCAGCACCATGTCGTGCCGCTGGACGATCAACCGGTACCAGCCGGGCTGCAATTGCACCACCGAGAAGTCACCCGGGTCGCTGCGGTGGGCGAAGAAGGGCTGCGCCGGCGGATCCGCCAGCTCGACATCGGCAATCATTCCGGTCACGGTCGCATCCGTCCCGGTGAAGGCGATGCCCGCCAGCTTGCGCACCGCGCTGCGGCCACCGTCGCAACCGACGAGATAGGCCGCGCGAATCCGGCGGGGGTTGGCTCCGCCGATCTCGACCTCGACGCCCGCGCCGTCCTGGCTGAATCCGGTGATCGGCGAACCCCACTGTGTGTCCGCGCCCAATTCCGTAGCGTGCGTGTCGAGTTCGCGTTCGATAATGGACTGGAGGATGGCGAGCATGTAGGGGCGGCGGGTGGGGAAGTCGCTGAAGTCCAGCGACAGTCCCCCGAAGTGCCCGGCCTGCATGATGCGGCCCTGCGGCAGCAGCCGATCAATCAGTCCGCGCTGATCGAGGATCTCCATGCTGCGGGCGTGGATACCACCGGCCCGTGATTCGCCGGTGCGCGCCGGAAGTCCGTCGACCAGGACGACATCGACGCCCGCGAGCCTCAGTTCGGCGGCCAGCATGAGCCCGGTCGGCCCGGATCCGGCGATGACTACCTCGGTGGTTTCCATGACGCTCTCCTTAACAACGTTAAATCGCTTAACGATGTTAAGGAGAGCAGAACGTTGTTAAGCTGTCAAGGAATCGGACGAAAGGGGTGGTCGATGAAGAAGCTCGACGCCGACGTGATCGCCGAGGCTGCGCTCGGATTGCTCGACGAGCTGGGTCTCGACGGCCTGACCATGCGCAAGGTGGCCGCGGCGCTGGATGTGCAAGCGCCCGCGCTGTACTGGCATGTCAAGAACAAGCGCGAATTGCTCGATGTCATGGCGCGTTCCGTGTTCACCTCCGCCGTCACCGATGTCGAAGCACCACGGCAGGGAGAGAGTTGGCAGGACTGGGTGGCTGCGGTGGCCGGGCGGCTGCGGCGGTCGATGCTCCGCTACCGCGACGGGGCGAAGGTCCTAGCGGGCACCTATGTGAGCGACGAATCCATGTGGCGCACGGTCGAATTGACGCTGCGCACCTTGGAAGATGCCGGCTTCGCGCTGCCCGAAGCCGGCCGGGTCTTCCCGATCCTGCTGCACTACACCGTCGGTTTCGTCATCGAGGAACAGTCGCGCACCGGCGCGGAGTACGTCGACGGCAACCCCTACGAGCTCGAACATATCGGCCAGGGGATCGACTCCGACCGCTATCCGCGCACGGCGCGCATGGTGGCCGACACCTTCACCGCGGATCCGGACGCGGAGTTCGACCACGGGGTGCGCGTCATTCTCGCCGGAATCCTCGCCACCACACGAGCGGGGTGATTCGACCAGCTCGGCCGACCAGCACTACCTTTCACAGTTCATCGCCGCCGCCGGGCGGCGGGGTCGGTCTGGGCTCGCCACTGGATCAGCGCCTCCGCGGACGGCCGCGCGCACTTACCGAGAGACCGCACCGAGGTGTGCCCGCTCACTCCGGCCGGGCGGCGAGCTGGGAGACGAAGACCCGTTTCAGCAGGGCATACAGGTGGTCCTGATCTTCGGCGCTGAGGCTGTTCAGGCCCTCTTGAGTGGTGTGCATCTTCGCTCGGATGGCGTCGGTGACCTGCTCGCCCTCGACCGTGATGACGAGGTTCGTGACGCGCCGGTCGGATGCGCTGGCCTCGCGGCGCACGAGCCCGCGCTTCTCCAGCCGGTCGATGATCCCTGTCACGTTCGAGGCGTCGCAGACCATGATGTGAGCCAAGGCGCGCATCGCAATCGGGCCTCGGCGCAGCACGGTCAGCGCCTTGCCCTGAATCGCGGTGAGGTTCTCGCTCGCCGCCGCGAGCGTGAAGTCTCCGTAGTAGGCGCCGAGCGACACCGAGAGCAGCTCCATGAGCTGAGCGGTGTCGACGCGGGGAGCTGCTGCCATATGAACCAGCCTATCCACAGAAACTTGACTACCTCAAATATTTACCACTAGCGTTTGCCATATTGCTTGAAGTTCTCAACCATCTAGGTTGACAAGTAACCACGAGGAGTGCCCAGTGACCGTCACCGCGTCCGACGCCGTTCGCACGGCTCAGGTTCTGTCACGACCCGTCACGCTGAACGGACTGACCGTTCCGAACCGCATCGTGATGGCGCCGATGACGCGCATGTTCTCCCCCGGCGGCGTTCCCGGGGAGGACGTGCGCGCCTACTACGCCCGCCGCGCTGCAGCCGGCGTGGGGCTGATCGTCACCGAGGGGACCTACGTCGGCCACGATTCGGCCGGGCAGAGCGATCGGGTGCCTCGATTCCACGGTGAAGAGCAGCTGGCGGGATGGGCGAAGGTGGCGGCGGATGTGCACGCCGCAGGCGGCAGGATCGTGCCGCAGCTGTGGCACATCGGCATGGTCCGCAAGCATGGCGAGGAGCCCTACGCCGATGCCCCCGCCGTCGGCCCCTCCGGCATTCGCGTCGACGGCACCGAGGGCACCGGCAAGGCGATGACCCAGGGTGACCTGGACGACGTCATCGGCGCCTTCGCGGATGCCGCTGCGGCCGCCGAGCGCATCGGCTTCGACGGCGTCGAAGTGCACGGCGCCCACGGCTATCTCCTCGATCAGTTCCTGTGGGAACGGACGAACCGCCGAACCGATTCCTACGGTGGCGATTCCGTGGCCCGGACGAAGTTCGCGGCCGAGATCGTGGCGGCGATCCGGGCGGTCGTCTCACCCGGGTTCCCGGTGATCTTCCGCTACTCGCAGTGGAAGCAGGAGGCCTACGACGCGCGGCTCGTCGAGACCCCGCAGGAGTTGGAAGCGATCCTGGCCCCGCTCGCCGCGGCCGGCGTCGATGCCTTCCACGCCTCCACCCGCCGCTACTGGCGCCCGGAATTCGAGGGCTCGGACCTGAACCTGGCCGGCTGGACCAAGAAGCTCACCGGCAAGCCCACCATCACCGTCGGTTCGGTCGGCCTCGACGGCGACTTCCTGCGTGCGTTCACCGGCGAGGGCGCCGAACTCGGCAGCCTCGACAACCTCCTCGACCGGGTGGAGCGTGACGAATTCGATCTGGTCGCTGTCGGCCGAGCCCTGCTCCAGGACCCGGAGTGGGCGTCCAAGGTCCTGGCGGGGCGGATCGACGAACTGAAGCCGTACGACGCGGCCGCACTGAAGACACTGAGCTAGCCGTCGGCGGTAGCGACGCGTCACGAGCTGGTGGGCGACTCCGTGTCGTCGGCTGGTGCATCCGCCACGGATGCGTCACTTCGGCGGTGATCCACGTCGCCCTCTCCGCCCAGTCCTGAATCCTGTACTCGACGGCTGGAGCTGTGCCAGCCGAAGTTGTTGTCGGGAAGCAACTTACGGGCATTGTGGAGCGCGTGAACGCACTCGACTCGGCAGTAGCGTGCGCTCTGCCGACGTCGAAGACTCAGGGCCCGTTGATTTTCAATGGGGATGTCGATCGTGCGGGGTTCGACGTGACCATCGAATCGGTCACGGCAGGAGTGGCCCTGTTCCAATATCCGATCGGCCGGCTGGTCAGGGAAGGTGCGGGTTTTCACCCTGGGGTGGGTGTTGCGCGATCCGTTCACAGACGAGGATTGACCCTGTTCACGTCGTGAGCGATACCGGCCCCCAGGGAAGTGATGCAGATGCCTCTTGCTGTTCAGTTTCTGTCTTCTCGTCCCGGGACCCCCGGCAGGCGAATGCGCTTGCGTACCCGGCGCCGCGTCCTGCTCTCGATGGCCCTTACCGGCGGACTCATGCTGCTCGGCCCCAGCGTCTTGGGGATGTCGGGGTCGCTGGCGCTAGCGGCACCACCGGTGACATCCGTGTCGTCGTTCGATGCCGCCTCGCAAAGCTACTGGCATCCGCCGATACTTCGGTGCCCTCACTTCGACTGCTAACTCAGTTCCCCACCGGGCGGCGGGCTCTCCAGGACACGGAGGGGCGGAGGCTCCTGCCAGATCTATCCGGGGTGTTCCAGCCCCGGACCAGGGCGGACTGGCTGCGGCGCCCGGGCAGCCCACCTGTGACATGAACGAGCGGCTGGCGAAGCCGGACACGGTGGCCCCAGGGAGCAACCGAAGCCCAAGGATCCATGGCCAGAGCCACAGCCCCTGCCTCAGCCGGGGCTGTGCTGGTGCTGGTGCTGGTGAGGATCGCAAACGGAAAGCAACCACCGCCCGGACTTACCGAGTTCGCACGTCGCATCGGCATCGAAGACCAGTTGACTTCGTCAGTCGGCATGACGCGAGTTATCGACGAATCGACGTGCGGTCGACGCTGCTCAGCCGACGCGGCGGAGACATCGGCGCCTACAGCGGGTTCTTTTTGAACCAATCGATCAAACCCTGATCGGTCTTGGGACGGTTCGAGGGGGAATCGGGACCGACGGCTTTGACTCGAATGGCGATGTCGCTGCTCTGATCCAACGCAACGAGCGTCGGCACAGGATCGGTGGTGCAGGTGAACCGACCGACGGTAGCGCCATTTCGAATCGACGGTTGCTCGGGAACCGTTGCACCGGCGCACGCGCGCCCGCCGGACTTCCTCATGACACCATCGAAAAACTGGGTCGCGATCGGATGGTCGGGAAATTGGAAAAAGGTTGCTGTCGGCGCACCAGATTCGTTGCCCAAGCATACGACGACGGCGGTCGCATCGCTCTCGGGTGACTCGTGTCGACAGTATCGTGGGTTGTAGGTTTTGGGCAGTTTGGTGAGCAGATCGCGGTCGGCCTGAGTGGTGTAATCCGGGTCCTTCGGTTTGGTCCGGAATTGCGAATTCCCCTCTCCCGTGTCGCTCAGTGTCCAGAACAAGCCTGCGCTACCGCCCACCGACTCGGTGAAGTAGAAAACCGCCATGCTCATGGCCGCGTCGTCGGTTTGGATCACCCCCGACGTCGGTGGTGTCGTAGTGGCATCCATGAAGCAGGCCGTCCGCCCGACCTCCCTGCCGTCTCTCGTCGCGGGGCCGTCCGGGCCGGCTGGATAGCCCGGACAGCTGCTGGTCTGTACCGGTAAGCCGTGATAGGCCTTGCCTAGCGCGTCGGCGCTGGGAAACAGGTGGAACTCCGCTCTGGGCACGCGGATTTCGGGAATCTCGTCGCAGGCGAGACGGGCTTTCTCCCCCAGAATCGCCTCTGGCTTCCAGTGATGACAGATGCTGCGGTTGTACGGGCCTTGCGCGTTCATCAGCAGAGTGATGTCGTCGTCGGTGAACTCGGATTTCGCCGCCCCGGGGGCCGGTGGTGCGGGCTTGTAGAGCAGCGACCAGGCTCCGACGGCCACGACGGCCACGACGGCCACGGCAGCGGCGATCCAGAGGCGGCGTGGCCGGCGCCTGGGCCCAGGGACGGATCTCGCCTCGGGCGTGGAGGTCGCCCGGGATGCGGGATGCGCCGCCATGGTCGGATCGTATTCGAATACGGCAAGGGGACTATCGTCTGCGGCGTCGCCGGTTGACGGTGCAAGTGCGGCGTGAGCGGCGGCGGCCAGTTCGCCGGCGCTGGCGTAGCGTTCATCAGCCGACTTCGCCATGCCGCGCGCGACGACAGCGTCGATCGCGACCGGGATTCCCGGTGCGTAGCTGCTCGTTCGGGGTGGAAGTTCGTACATGTGGGCCCGCATGATGGCGGCGTCGCCCCCATCGGTCGCGTAAGGGCGGGTGCAGGTCAGGCATTCGTGCAACACGCACGCCAGGGCATACACGTCGACAGCCGGGGTGGCCGGGCCGGGTTGGAAACGTTCGGGTGCCATGTAGTTGAACGACCCGATCGCCGATCCGGTCTGGGTCAGGCGTTCGTCGGTGTTCGTGTTGGCCAGGCCGAAGTCGGCCAGGTAGGCGAACCCGTCGTGGGTGAGCAGGATATTGTCCGGCTTGACGTCACGATGGACCAGGCCGTCGTGGTGTGCCGCGTCGAGTCCGGCTGCGATCTGGCAGATCACCGAGACAGCTTGCTCGGGCGGCAGCGGGCCGCGGGTTCTCAGCACGGTGCGGAGGCTTTCGCCGTGCACGAGTCGCATGTCGATGTAGAGCAGCCCGTCGATCTCGCCGTAGTCGTGGATCGGGATGACGTGGGGCTCCTGCAGCAGCGCGGCGATGTGGGATTCGCGCCGGAACCGGGCCCGATAGACCGGGTCGTCGGCCAGCTGTTCGGGCAGCACTTTCACCGCGACTACCCGGCCCTTGGTGGTGTCGAGTGCCTCGAATACCCGGCCCATCCCGCCGGAACCGATCAGCCGCCGCAGGCTATATTTCCCGAACGTCGACCCTGGCATCAGTGGCGGCCGTAGGTTGTTCACGACTGCCTTGCCTGCGTTGTCGGCAACCTGCGCAGGTTGATCAGAATCGAGAATCGGCGCTTGAACATTGTCGACCTGCCAGCTGGACGACGATGCGGCCTCGGCCCCTTCGGCGAAAGTGCGACCCCACTGCCACACGATCTATGCCCCCTCACATTCTAGTCCGACGGTATGGGCCGGCGTGCTACGACTGCTCGGGGATCGACCGGCTCTCGCGCCGACACATCGAGCGAATGCTGATGACTCACTGCTGATGGGGGTGCCGTCTCGTTCCACAGACTCGTCTGGAGGATTGTGGTTCGCTGCATGCTGCGAGCAGCGTGCGGCACGCGGCCGGTACGGCGGCCGGCCCCCCACTGCCCGTGTGTCGGAGTCGAGTGCACGGTGGTTCACCGCCTCCGCGACCAGTTCGCGGCCCACCTCACGGAAAAAGGTGTAGCGCGGTAGGCATCGGCTCGGTCGCGAACATCCGCGACAAAGGTAAACGGCATTCGTGAACTCCTGGAGAGCTGGTTCGTGTATCGGCGCGGCGCGCGATGGGTGAGGTCTGCCGCTTCGTTGGTAACAGCCTTGACAAGAATCTTCGGCGTCGGCGCTCGTCCCGAATAGCCACCATAGGTGGCGATCGTTTTCACCCCTGGGCAATATCTCACGCCCTGGGTGCCGACACAGCACTGCTGGTCGGCCCCGATTCCACCGCGGTTGTACAAAGCCCATGGCCGCGACCGGGCGGTCATGGACCAGTCGGGACCGAGATCGGTCGCGGGCGTCACCGATAAGCCGGCCTGGAAACCGGGTCGATGCCCGGCACGCCGGTCATGCCGACATCCTCGCCGAACAGGTTCAGGCGAACGAGCAATCGGAGCGCGAGCAAACGAATAGCGCACAGGTCTCCTCCCGGCTCCTCGACGACGCCCACTGATCACGGGATCCAAGCGACCCCTGCACGGGATTCGGTCGACTACGCTGCACGCTTCGTGCCGCCGACCGGTCGGGGTGGCGAAGGCCGAGGCGGGTGGCGAGTTTCCCTTTGCTGACCCGCCACCCACGCCGGCAGACGACGGTTATGCCGAGGGGCTGGCGATAAAGCACCACAGGGCGAGAAGGGGGTCGGCGTTGCACAAGCCGCCGGCGACGGGTTCGGTTGTTGCCGGAGCGGGCGATTCGAGCGGGAGGGGGTTGGCTGTGGCGGTGCCGGCGGCGGACAGGGTTGCGGCGCCGATCAGGAGGGCGGCAGAGATTCCGCGGCGTGCGAGCATGTGTAACTCCTCAAAGCATCGGGGGTGGGGCGAGAAGAGGTCGGGTGGTGGCCGGATCAGATTGCTACGCAGGCGGATCCGAGGTTGATGCCGGTGCCGACATCGACGGGCTGCCTGATTTGAGCTGTCGCGTTCGGCTGGATGGCGTAGATGTAGGTGATTTTCGTCGAGGACGGGGTCCAGGTCGCCTTCGCTACGCCGTTGGAAGGCTTCGCCTCGGCGAATCCGCTGGGGCCCTGGCCCTCCTCGAAGAAGTAGACGGTCTGGCTGTTGTCGTCCACCGCGACGGTGACGGTGTACGAGCAGGTCGTTCCGTACGTGTGGGTGCCGAGGGTGAAGGCGGGCGCGATCGCGATGCTGGTGACGGTCGCCGAGGCCGACGGCGCGGTCAGTGCGGTCACGCTTGCGACGACGCCGAGTGCGGCAGCACCCGCAGCGATCCGTTTCGTCTTGGGCGAGTTCAGAATTCGCGTCATGGTGTATCGATCTCCTGTCAGGGTCGAAATCGGTTCGGCCGGACGGTCTGCCGCCGGCCGAGGGTGAGAGCCGCGGTGCCCTTGCCGGCGATCACGCCGTCCGTCGCATTGATGACGTAACAGCGGCGGGTCCGCCGGCCCCGACCAGCGTCGCGATCGCAACCGCCGCCAGGACACCGATCCGCGCCGAGAACTGTTGAACCTTGCGCTTTTTCGGACTCACAGTCCATTCGTCGGATGATCCTCGGACACCGTTAGCAACAGCGGCGGCCCCCAAAACTGGGGGCAGCGTTCGAGCAGCTCTATCGGAGCCATCCGAGTTCGTGGGCGAGTTCCTTGGCGGCGGACCGGATGCGGCGGTGTAAGGGTGACTGCTCGCGTGGAAGCACCGGATAGACCGTCAGGGCGGGTGCGCCGCGTAGGGCGCGCCAGGTGAGGCCGGCTACCTGGGTTGACAGGGCTGCCTCACCGGCGAGCGACAACGTGACTCGGTCGTGCAGGTCTCGCTGGGCGATGTCGAATGAGAGTGCCGGCGTGTGGAATCGAGGTTCTCGGCCGCCGGTGCGTAGCAGCGCCTTCAGTTGGTCGTGGACGGCCGGATTGGCGGCGCGATCGTGGATTCGGACGGGATATGCTGCGGCCGTGTCGATCTCACGCGGCGGGCGCCTCCTGCGCCAATGCCGTACCGGCCGTGGTCAATTCGTCACGACGAGTGCTCCTCAGCAACAGCGCCGTCCCGAGTTCCGCCTCCAACCGGCGTGTGCGGCCGCTGAGCGCCGGCTGGGCGATGCCGATCCGGTCGGCCGCTCGCGTGAAATGCAATTCCTGCGCGAGTACCAGAAAATACCGCAGGCTCACCGCGCCCGGAGCTATGCGTCCCCCTGCCGATTGATAACGATCCGTTCTGACTCTATCCCGAATCGATCTTTCGCTCGACCGTGCGCGTGACCCTAACCTGCACATATGACAATCCAGCTGACCGCGGTGCTGGACATCGCGCCCGCGCACACCGCCGCTTTCGAGTCCGCGATCACCACCCTCGCCAAGGCCGCGACCACCGAACCCGGTGTGCTCGTTTACGGCTTCTGGCGCGATCCGGCCCAGCCTGGCCGTTATCTCATCCGGGAGCGCTACGCCGACCAGGCGGCAGTCGACACCCATATGGCGCTTGCGGACGTCGTGGCCTTCACCGTCCTACTCCCGGAGTGGCTGACCGAGGACTCGCACGTGATCCTCGAAACCACGACCGACCTGACCCGAATCCCGTTGTCCCGCAACCAGGAAGGTGCACTGTGAACGACCGGGATTCGAAAGTCGCCGCCATCGCCGCCTTCTTCGACGCTTACGCCCGCTATGACCTGGACGGCATGCGCGCCGTTCTCACCGAGAACATCGCCTGGACCATTCCCGGCCGTCACGCCCTGTCCGGCACCAAACACGGCATCGACGAGGTCGTCGCCTTCTTCGATCAGCTGTCCAAGGCAGGTATGAAGGCGGAGACCTTCTTCCTGGAGGCCAACGACGAATACGTCGTGGACATCCACCGCGGCTACTCCACCGCCGGCGCGGGCAAAGTGGATACCATCTGGGCGCTGGTGTGGCACTTCAATATCGACGGCAAGGTCGACCGGGTGGTGAACCTCTCTGGTGACCAGCATCAAATGGACAGCTACGTCTGGCAGAACTACACGCTCGCACCACTACCCGAACGGCTCGCACTGGCTGCAAGGCAGTCTGTTCGGGTGCACGATTGAGCGGCTGCTGACGCCGACGCTACCTCTCGATCTCTTGGGACGTGGCCATGGTGGAGTGGATTCCGCGGGCTTCGGCGGCCGATGGTCCACCTCCGGTCCCACCGGTCTCGCCGTGGTCGCTGCAGCCGTCCCCGGTCTGGCTGGGGTCGGTGCAGGTGTTGTCGCCCCCACCGCTCTCCCCGCAGTTTTCGGTGTCGCAGCCGTGGGGCGGGACAGGCGGAGGCGGAACCGGCTCGGCGGCATTACCAATCCAGCCCCAGGTCCGATCGACCTGCACCACGCCGGGCGCTGCACTCGGCGCGGCGAGGGCCGGAACCGCCGCCGTCGCGGGAACTGCCATTGCCACCCCCGCCAGCACGAACGCGGTGAACAGCCGACGTGTGGTACTTCGGTAAGTCTCGTTGGTCATCATCATTGCCTTTCCCGGACTCGGTGAACCGGCTGCTGCGCCTGATCGATTTCGTCACCTCGCACGTCTCGTTCGAGTAACGACTACGCCGTCGTGACCATCCGGGGTGGCGGCGCGGTCGATGGTGTCGCTGTGAAAGCCGCTTCGGCGGGCAAATCCGAGTAGCCCGGTCTGCGCATGTCCGGGGACACCGTCCATGAGATGCCCCCATGTGCGATCGCCCTCAACCGAATTTTACTCAGGTGATCAACAGCGGAAAATGGCCATCTCCGGCACCGAGGCGAGGACCGGGTGCGTGCTCGTCGGCGGATCCAGATGCCATGGGCGGGTTCAGGGTTGGTCGTCCATGAGATCGAGGTCTTGCCACATTTGCTGGATCTGGCCCGAGGCGCGGATCGCGTCGTCGTCGGCGAGTTCGCTGAGAACGGCCTGGATTGCGGCGACCACGCCGGTGAGGGATGGTCCGGCATGGGTGGCCTCGATGGGGGTGAGGATGAGGTGGTCGGCATCCCCGGCGAGGGGCGAGGTGCGAAGGTCGGTGAGAACGCTGACGGTGGCGCCACGGTCGCGGGCGAGCCGGGTCAGGCCGCGCAGGGTTCGGGTCAGACGCCAGATGTTGATGGTGATGAGGCAGTCGCCCTTTTCGAGGCGAGCGACGTCGACGGCCTGCGTGGTGGAGGAGCCGAGGGAAAGCCGGATGTCGTGCCCGGCGATGGCACCGAGGTAGCCGAGGATGTGGGCCGGCCCGGCTCCGCTGCCGGAGCTGATGATGAGTGTGCGGCGGGCCGCCTTGATGGCCCGGGCGGTGGCACGGATGGCGGCGAGATTGTCGGAGGTGGCAAGTGCGACAACGTTGTTCGCGTCCAGCCGCAGCATCTGGGCTGCGGGGTCGGCGGCCGCGGGGCCGAGGGAGATGTCACCGGAGGAGACGGAGGCGAGGTAGAGGGCCCGGAGTTCCTCGCGGAGCTGAGGCCAGCCTTCGAAGCCGAGTTGCTGCGCGGTGCGGACCACGGTGGAGACATTGACGCCGGCTCGTTCGGCGATCTCGCGGGCCGAGGAGTAGCTGGCGAAGTGCGGCGCCCGGACGAGCACCTGCGCAACGCGTTCGGCTTGGGGACCGAGCGTGTCACGTGCGGTTTGCGCTGCCAGCCATGCCTCGATGCTCACGTGTCGTCTCCTCGTGGGGGTAGGTGCCCTCGTCACTGCGCCGTGTGATGAGCGACGTGGAAGCCGCGGGTGCTGATGGCATCGGCAGAGTCGAAGAAGGGCATCAAGGCCAGGGCGAACTCCTGGCGCTGGGGTGAATTCTGCCAGGCCGCACAGGCATCGGCGTCGGCCCACAGGGCGGTGACGACGATCGCGCCCGGCTCGTCCGTGGGAATCAGAACCTGCGCCGCGAGGGCGCCCGAGGCTTCGAGGATGCCCAGCGAGCGATAGCGCTCGACCAGCTCGTCACGACGGCCGGGCGAGGTGCGTAGCGACAGTGAGGTGAACTTCATGGAACAATCATTGCACACATCCATTCTGTGCATCTATTGTTGCATTCAACTTGGCTATTACCGGAAGGAAACCGAGCATGAGTGCCCCCAATCCCGATCGCCTGTTGATCACGAACGCTCATCTGCTGCATCCCGAAGACGGTGAGCTGAGCGATGTTTCATGGCTGGAGGTCGCCGACGGGCGCATCGCGGGCCATGGCACCGGGCGCCCGCCGACGGCGTCCGAGGACGAGCCGGTGCTCGATGTCGCCGGGGCGACAGTGCTGCCGGGTCTGATCGACGCACACGTGCATCTGCTGTTGACCACCTTCGACCCGAAGGAAGCGGCCGGCTGGACCCCCGGGTACGCCACTGTCCGGGCCTTGAAGGAAGCCGAGCGCATGCTCCGACGCGGATTCACCACCGTCCGCGACGTCGGCGGCGCCGATTACGGGATGGCCCGGGCCATCGAGGAAGGGCTCGCTGCGGGTCCGCGTTTGATCTACGGCGGGAAGGCCCTGTCACAAACGGGTGGGCATGGGGACATCCGCCCACTGGGTGACGACGCGATGCCCTGTTGCCAGAGTCGTCCCGCCTTCGCCCGCATCGCCGACGGTGCCGACGAGGTGCGCGCCGCCGCGCGTGACGAATTCCGCAAGGGCGCTTCGCATCTGAAGATACTGGTCAGCGGCGGCGTCGCCTCACCGCACGACGAGGTATCGGCGGTCCAGTACACCGAAGAGGAGATCCGTGCGGCAGTCATCGAGGCCGAGCAACACAATCGCTATGCCACCGCGCACGCTTACCACCCGCGCAGCGTCAACCGGGCGCTGCGGGCGGGCGTCCGCTGCGTGGAACACGGAAACCTGATCGACGACGAAACCATCAGCCTGCTGCTCGAACACGACGCCTTCCTGGTCCCCACGCTGGTGACCTACGACCAGATGGCCCAGTTCGGCAAGGCGGCCGGAATGCCCGAACAGTCGTACAAGAAGATCGCCGATGTCCACGCAGCGGCCATGTCCGCGCTCGAACGGGCCCACACCGCAGGGGTCAACCTGGTCTTCGGCACCGATCTGCTCGGCCCGCTGCACAGCGCACAGCTGCAGGAATTCGCCCTGCGCGCCGAAATTCAGCCGGCGGCCGACATTCTCCGCGCGGCCACCACCACCGCTGCCCGGCTGCTGCGCATGGAAGGCGACATCGGCACCCTCGACGTCGGAGCCCACGCCGACCTGCTCGTCGTCGACGGCGATCCGCTCGACGATATCCGCGTGCTCACCCGGCCTGAGCAGACCCTGCGCCATGTCATCAAGGCCGGGACCGTGATTTGAGTTGTCGCACAAGCCGGTAGAACCGTGAACACCCGGAAGAGAGAGCGGCTGCGCGGTGCAGATTCGAAAGCCGCGCGGTCCTTGCCGCGGGTGGCGGTGCGCGTGCGGAGGGGGCGGATGTGGCAACCCCGTGCCGCAGCCCCCTCTCCTCCGCGGGTACTCGACTTGGCGCTGCGCATCGGGACCGCACTGTTGGGCGGTGGGGCGAGTTGCAGGGAAGTCGAGGCCGCGATGCGCGCGGTCACCAGCGCATACCGCTTGAACGGCAGCGTCCCGAACGTCACCTTCTCCATGATCAGCCTGTCGTACCAGCCATCGGTGGACATGGCGCCGCTGGCGGCGGATCGATCGGTGCTGGATCGCGGCTCGCACTACACCCGGGTGGATGCCGTCGAGCGTCTCACCGCGCGCATTGTCGACGGTCTGCCACCGCACGCGGCAGCGGAGCAGCTGGCCGCGATCGAGTACGCGCCCGGCCCATACCGGCAGTGGGTGCTGTCCGTAGCGACCGCGCTGGTCTCGGCTTTCGCGGCGGTCATGGTGGGCGGCGGCTGGTGGGTGCTCCTCGGCGCGCTCGGCGGAGGTCTGGTCGGCGAGCGCGCCGCGGCCGCCGTAGCCCGGACCGGGGCTGCGCCGTTCTACCAGCTCGGCGCCGCGGCCGTAGCGGCAGCCGGAATCGGTGTCGCCGCGAGCACGGTGACCGACCCGTCTCACGCGGGCGCCATGATCACCGGCGCGCTCTTCGCGCAATTCCCCGGCCGCTCGCTCGTGCTGGCGATCAACGACGGCTTGGCCGGCTACTTCCTGACCGCCGGCGCACGCCTGCTCGAGGCATTCTTCCTGCTGACCGCCATCGTCTGCGGGGTGACCGCGACCCTGTACATCGGCCGCCTGGCCGGGGCCGGACCGACCGTGCAGGACACCATCTTCAGCCGGGCTCCCGCTGCCGGCTGGGCACTCGTGCTGACAGCCGGGGCGCTGACCGCAGCCTTCGCTGTCATTCACGAGGTTCCTCCGCGGGCGATAGCAGCGGCCACGACCACCGGTCTGGCGTGCTTCACGACCTACCATCTCCTCGTCGTCGCGCACCTGGCCCCCGTGGCCGCGACGGCCGTGGCGGCGATACTGATCGGGATCTTCAGCGGACTCGGAGCCCGCGTGCTGGGCAGCAGCACCCTGCTGCTACTGGTGCCCGCCCTCGCTCCCCTGCTCCCCGGCCGCTCGCTCTATCTCGGGCTGCTCGCTCTCAGCGAGGGGCGTTTCGCAAGCGGCGGACCACAATTGGCCCTGGCAATCGCCCTCGGCCTCACGCTGGCAGTGGGCACCGACATGGGCCTGCAGATCGTCGGCCGCCCCGACTCTGCCACCGGCACTCTCGAGCGACCAGCCGAACCGGTCCGAACGCGCACTACGACTGAGAAATTGGCGGGACACGGGCTGTTGCAAATTAGGCGCGGATTTCAGCCGTGACCTGAGTCACATGTCTACGTGGACCGCTGTCGACCGATCATGCAGGGCCGCAGGTCATTTGCCTCCCGACGTGACGTCACAATCGCCGACCCGGCGCATTTTGCAACAGCCCGGAAACTGCTGTTCAGCACTGGATCGGGCGGGAATGCACCGGTCGACCGGACCTCGGCATCTCGGCGTGTTCATGACACCGAAGTGATTTGAGCGCGTTGGCCTCGGATCCGCGCCGGACGAAAGCCGCCGACTGAATCGCGCACCCAGCCAGGGCTTTCGCCGTGCGGTCAGTTCGTCAGCGCTGCCAGATACCGCTGTCGATGAAATTCGTCCACACGTCGGCGGGGAACGCCAGGATCGGACCCCGGCCGTTGTCCTTCGTGTCGCGGACCAGCGTGACAGTTGAGTCGTGCCGAACCTCGACGCAGGCCGACCCATGCTCCGATCTGCTCGACTTGTACCACGCGCCGACTGCTGGTCCCCTCACGCCGCATACTCCTTCGCGTACCGCATCACCAGGTCCCTGGTCTCGTGCTCAGTCAACGCTACCTCTCGAAGGGCCAAAATGGTCCTGTCATAGTTGCGGACCACATCGTCGCGCTCGTGATAGACCCCACCCAAGCCGTGAGCACCCTCTACGTAGACGACCGGAGGATCCACAAAACCGTTCTGCAGCTTCGGAAATTCGAGCATCGTGAACGATTGCGCAGTCAGTCCTCGATGTGCGCCGGACTCGAACGTGACGACCCGTATGCTGATGTTCGGGCGTTGCCCCACCTCAGCCAACCAGCTCAACTGCGCCGACATGGCAGGCGCGCCAGCGGGCCGATGGCGTAGAACCGCCTCCGACAGTAGGACATTGAGCTGGAATTCGTCCTCGTCGATCCTGGCTTGACGCCGAGCGGTGAGCTCGATTCGACGTTCCAGATCGACAGCCGACAGGTCCGGTCCGTCGATCCGGATCACCCCCCTGCGGTAGTCGGATGTTTGCAGAAGTCCTGGCACCAGGATCATTTGGTGCGCCGTTATCCGTCGCGCCGATGTCTCGAGCCGCAGGTAGTGCGGAAAGTGGGCCTCGTACTGGTCGGCATACGGTCGCCAGAACCCCTTCGAATTGCCCTGCAGCTGCGCCGCCTTCGCCTGTTCCCTGACCTCGTCCCAGAGCGAGAGAGCCTCCGCCTGAATCTCTTCCGTCGCGCCGTAGAACGCCAGAAGGTCTCTGAGCTGGGATGTGGCGATCTTGGTCGCTAGGCCGTCCTCCATCCGCAGCAAGGTCTGCCGCGACACTTCGATCTCCAGACCCGCCGCCAATGCGGTCTTTCCAGCCCCTTCACGAATCCGACGAAGGAATCTGCCGAATGCCCTGCGGGAGACCGTAGCTCCGTTCATTTCGTTAGCCTCGCTATTCGGGTTGGCACCTTTTGGGCCTGCACAAATTGAGCTTCCACAAGTCTTCGCGACATGGCTATTGTGCGCGTTCCAAACGCGCAAGACTAGGTGTGCACAGAAAGCGTCCAGCGAGAACTAGGAGCCATAATGCCTTGGGATGCTTGGGCTTTGATGCTCTTGACACTGGCTGAGGCAATGGTCTTCATTGCGTGCCTCGCCGGGGATAATAGAAATTCCGGTCGGTACGGAAAAAGAGATCGTGGCCGACATCGGCGTGGGCGAAAGGGAAATGGCGGGCGTCGGGAGGTGGATGGGTCGTGGATATGTACGAACGGCTGGAAGGCTGCGACGTCAGGGACGGGGAACCGGCGATGACGTCAACCGAGGCAATGGAATCGCTTGTGTTGCATCAGGATTGCCTCACCGCGATGTGTGAGCGAAAGATGGCGGCGCGGCAGATCATCAAGACCGACGCGGAAAAGATCGAGTCCGCGAAGGTCATTCGGTTTCCGGCGAGTCGAATGGAGCCGGGTTGTGGCACGTGTGATCCGTAATCGGCATCGGGCACCCTATCGGCGGCCCGCCACGCTCGCCGAGGCGAAGAGCGGACTCGATCGGCATCGGGCGTGCGTGGACGACTGTGCGGCGAAAAGGTCCTATGAGCGCGCCGTCCAGGAGATGGTTCGCGGGCCTGGTCTCGGCTGGAACATCTGGCGAGCGGACGCCGGCCAGGCTCGGTGAAAAAAAGTGGCGCATCACCGGACGGTGATGCGCCACTTACAGTTTCGCGACAGCGATGTCAGCCGCGGATCTTGGCCGCGACCGAGGCCACGGCGGTCTCGGCCGGGAGTTCCTCGGCGGTGCCGGCGAAGCGGTCGCGGAGTTCGATCTTGCCCTCGGCCCAGCCGCGACCGACGACCACGATGTAGGGCATGCCGAGGAGCTCGGCATCCTTGAACTTCACGCCCGGGGAGGCGGTGCGGTCGTCGAGCAGGACCTCGAAGCCGAGGGAATCGAGTTCGGCGGCAACCTGTTCGGCGCCGGCGCGGGCGCCCTCGTCCTTGTTCGCGATGACGACGTGGACGTCGAACGGGGCGACCTCGCGAGGCCAGCGCAGGCCCTTGTCGTCGTGCATCTGCTCGGCGAGCACGGCGACCATGCGGGACACGCCGACGCCGTAGGAGCCCATGGTGAGACGGACCGGCTTGCCGTTCTCGCCCAGCACGTCGACCGCGAAGGCGTCGGTGTACTTCTGGCCGAGCTGGAAGATGTGGCCGATCTCGATGCCGCGGGCAGCCTCCAGGACACCGCGGCCGTCGGGCGAGGGATCGCCGTCGCGAACCTCGGCGGCCTCGATGGTGCCGTCGGGGGTGAAGTCGCGTCCGGAGACCAGGCCGACGTAGTGCTTGCCCTGCTCGTCGGCGCCGGTGATCCAGGCGGTGCCGGAGACCACGCGCGGGTCGACAAGGTAGCGGACGCCGTTGGCCTGCAGCGCCTTCGGGCCGATGTAGCCCTTCACCAGGAACGGGTTGGCCTTGAAGTCGGTCTCGTCGAGCAATTCCACCTCGGCCGGCTCGACGGACGCCCCGAGGCGCTTGTCGTCGACCTCACGGTCGCCGGGGATGCCGACGCCGAGGATCTCGGTCTTGCCGTCGGGGTAGCGCAGCTTGACCATGACGTTCTTGAGGGTGTCGGCGGCGGTCGCCTCGCGGCCCAGCACGTTGGCGGTGTTGGCCCAGTCGACCAGCGTCGCGATGGTCGGCGTGTTGGGGGTGTCGTGGACGACGGCGTCGGACTGGCCCTCGAGCGGGATCGCCGGGGGCGCGGTGGTGATCACGGCCTCCACGTTTGCGGCGTAACCGGATTCGCGGCAGATGACGTAGGTGTCCTCGCCGACGGGGCTGTCGGCCAGGAACTCCTCCGACGCCGAGCCGCCCATGGCGCCGGAGGTGGCGGCCACGATGACGTACTTGACGCCGAGGCGGTCGAAGATCTTCTGGTAGGCCTCGCGGTGGGCGTTGTAGCTGTTCTTCAGCCCGTCCTCGTCGAGGTCGAAGGAGTACGAGTCCTTCATGATGAACTCGCGCCCGCGCAGGATGCCCGCGCGCGGGCGGCCTTCGTCGCGGTACTTGGTCTGGATCTGGTACAGCGTGACCGGCAGATCCTTGTAGGAGCTGTACTCGCCCTTCACGGTGAGGGCGAACAGCTCCTCGTGGGTGGGGCCGAGCAGGTAGTCCTGGCCCTTGCGGTCCTTGAGCCGGAACAGGCCGTCGCCGTACTCGGTCCAGCGGTTGGTGGTTTCGTACGGTTCGCGCGGCAGCAGCGCCGGCAGCGAGATCTCCTGGGCCCCGATGGCGTTCATCTCCGACCGGACGACATCCTCGACCTTGCGCAGCGTGCGCAGGCCGAGCGGCAGCCACGAGTAGACGCCTGGCGCGATGCGACGCACGTAACCGGCACGCACCAGCAGCTTGTGGCTGGGTACCTCGGCGTCGGCGGGGTCGTCGCGCAGGGTGCGCAGGAACAGGTGGGAGAGACGGGTGATCACGGCTCAACACAGTAGCCGCTGCTCGCGCACAGTTCACAAGGCATTACCGTGTTGGCTCGTGCTGGTGCTGCTGCCTCCCTCAGAAACCAAGTCCGACGGTGGTTCGGGCGGTCCTCTGGACCTGGATTCCCTCGCGATGCCGCAGCTCACAGCGGTGCGCGACAAACTCGTCACCGAGTTGATCGCGCTGGCCGCCGATCCCGATGCCGCGCGTGCCGCGCTGGCACTGGGTAAGGGGGCTGACGCGGAGATCGCGCGCAATGCCGCGCTGCGCACCTCCGCCACCCGCCCGGCCCTGGACCGATACACAGGTGTGCTGTACGACGCACTCGACGCGGCCCGGTTCACCAAGGCCCAGCGCGCCAAGGCCGAGGCCCGCCTGGGCATCGGCTCGGCGCTGTTCGGGGTGATCCGCGCGGGCGATCCGATTCCGGCCTACCGGCTTTCGGGCGGGTCGAAGCTGCCGGGTCTGCCGACGTTGCAGTCGCTGTGGAAGGCGGTGCTGCCGGCGGCGCTGCGCGCGGAGGCGGCCGGGCACCTGGTGGTGGATCTGCGGTCGGGCACCTACCAGAATCTGGGCCGGGTTCCGGGAGCGGTCACCGCGACGGTGCTGACCGAGCGTCCGGACGGGAAGCGAACCGTGGTGAGCCACTTCAACAAACACCACAAGGGACTGCTGGCGCGGGCGCTGGTGCTGTCGCGGTCGGAGCCGTCGGATATCGATGGGCTGGCCCGGGTGGCCGAGAAGTCCGGACTGCGCACCGAGGTCGCCTCGCCGACCGAGCTGCTCATCATCACCTCCTGAGCACACCGATCCCGTAGGGAACTTGGCTCGGCCGCGGCGGTCCCGCTGGCTAGAGTGGCCTGGTGGAACCCAAAGACCTGGATCCGGAAGTGCTCGAACTGGCGAGCAAGATCTTCGATCTGGCCCGCAGCGGCGATGCCGCCACCCTGGGCGCGTACCTCGACGCCGGGGTGCCCGTGAACCTGACCAACGACAATGGCGACACGCTGCTCATGCTGGCCGCCTACTATTCACACCCGGAGGCGGTGAACGCCCTGCTGGAACGCAAGGCGGACCCCAACTTCGGCAACGACAAGGGCCAGACCCCGCTCTCGGGCGCGGTGTTCAAGGGCTCGGACGAGATCGTCCACGCCCTGCTCGCGGCCGGGGCCGATCCGAACGCGGGCAGCCCGTCCGCGCGCGACGCGGCCGAGATGTTCGGGCAGACCAAGTATCTGGCGCTGTTCGACAAGTAGGGTGAGCCGGCCAACTCTCGTAACTCTCGAGGGTTTCGCCCCCGAACCCCCTGAGAGGCTCTCGTAGCTCTCAGAGGCTTCGGCCCCGAACCTCCTGAGAGGCACTAGGTCCGGCCTGCGGACGAGATCGCCACGCAGGCCGGACTTTTCGCGTGTCCGGCCGGTTACTGCGTCCGCTGGTAGGTGCGGAAGGCCGACAGCGCCCAGCGGAAGGCGAGCGCTGCCAGGGCGGTCAGGTAGCCGAGGTGGGCGGCGACGAAGCCCGCATCGGCGGTGCCCGCGAGGCCGGTACGGCCGATGTCTACCGCCCAGGTCACCGGGTTGAACTTGGAGATGCCCTGGACCCAGCCCGGCATGAGGGAGGTGGCCATCATGCCCGAGGACAGGAAGGTCAGGGGCAGGATGATGAGCTGGGACATGCCGATCAGGGCGATCTGGCTGCGGGAGATCAGGGCCAGGGCCACCGAGCCCGCGCAGAAGACGGCCGCCAGCAGGGTGGCCGCGATCAGCGCCAGCGCGATGCCGGTCACGCCGCCGGGATAGCGTGCGCCGCCGGCGAATCCGATGAGCAGGACCAGCGCGGACTGGACCAGGCCGATGGTGAGCTGCACGCCGAGCTGGCCGGCCACCACCGCGCTGCGCGAGATCGGTGCGGTGAGCACCTGATTCATCACGCCGTTGTCGATGTCCTCGATGTATCCGGTGCCCGCCCAGACGCCCGAGTAGAGCACGGTCATCATGAGCACGCCGGGCGCCAGGAAGGTGATGTAGTTGGCCGCCCCGAATCCCGGGATGTCGCCGACGGATTTGAAGACCTGCCCGAACAGCAGGATCCACACGATCGGCTGCAGCAGCGCCGCGAACACGCCCCAGGATTCCCGCAGGGTGTTCACCATCCAGCGCCGGAAGATCTGCCCGGCCGCCACCGGCCAAGTGGCCGTGTGGTTTTCGCGGGTGAGGGGCAGGTCGTAGGTGAGCGTGGTCATGCCGCCACCTCCGCCCGGTCGCGGTTGTTGTCGGCCCGGTAGGAGCGGCCCGCATAGTGCAGGTACACATCGTCGAGTGAAGGCCTGGAGATGGAGACCGCGCCGAAACCGATGGCGGCGGCGTCGAATTCGGAGATGACCCGGCCGACGATGCCGGAGGGGTCGTCGGTGCGGGCGATGAGCCTGCCGTTGGGCCCGTCCTGCTCGACGACGATATCCCGCAGTGCCGGAATGGATTCCCCGACCGCGCGCACGGCGGCCACATCCGGTGCGATGAGTTCGACGGTGAGGGTGTCGCCGTCGAGGGTCGACTTCAGTTGCGCCGGTGTGCCTTCGATCACCGCGCGCCCGTGATCGATGATGACCAGGCGATCGGCCAGCTCATCGGCCTCCTCCAGATAGTGGGTGGTGAGCACCACGGTGAGGGCCGCCTCGGTGGACAATCGCCGGATCTCCGACCACATCTCGGCCCGGGCCTGCGGGTCCAGGCCGGTGGTCGGCTCGTCCAGGAACAGCACCGACGGCGTGTGCACCAGTCCGACGGCGACGTCGAGCTTGCGCCGCATGCCACCGGAGAGCTTGGACACCTTGCGGTTTCGCGCCTCGGTGAGCTGGAATTGATCGAGCAGGCCGTCGGCCCGGGTCACCGCGTCGTGGCGGGTCAGGCCGTGCAGACGCGCGGCCATGACCAGATTCTCGAAGGGCGTCTGGCGCGGGTCGGCGCCCGAGCCCTGTGAGACGTAGCCGATGCGAT
This sequence comes from Nocardia sp. NPDC004711, assembly GCF_053601595.1. Lineage (NCBI taxonomy): Bacteria > Bacillati > Actinomycetota > Actinomycetes > Mycobacteriales > Nocardiaceae > Nocardia > Nocardia sp. NPDC004711. Next base: position 35,957 of record NZ_JBSGCB010000065.1, read on the forward strand.
GCCGGATGGCGGCCGCGTCGGTGGTGACATCGAATCCGGCCACCCGCGCGGTCCCGGAATCGGCCCGCGACAGGGTGGTGCAGATCTTGGTGGTGGTGGACTTGCCCGCCCCGTTGGGGCCGAGCATGCCGTAGACGGTGCCGGCGGCAATGCCGAAGCTCAGGCCGTCGAGGGCCCGTACATCGGGCTTGCGGCGGCCGCCGGGATAGGTTTTGACCAGGTCGTGCACCTCGACCGCGGCCGAGGGCATGGGTGTGACGGACATGGCTGTTCGTTCCTCGTCAGGTGTGGGGAACGACCACGGGACCGGTGGATATGCTGGAAATGCGGTTCGAGCATCCGGCGGTTTGCCGTCGGTCGTTCGGATTCGGCGACGGCTCGGGTGTTGGCGCACCCGGGCCGTCGTTGTTGCCGGGCCGATTGCCCGGCTCAGGTCGGCGGTGTCGGCAACCCCCATTCCTCGAGCAGCTTGTCGCCGATGTCCGGGGGCACCCGGCCGGCGGGGTATCGGGCGACCAGGTCGGCCATGGTGCGCCAGCCTTCGATGCCGCCCAGGTCATCGGACTCGATGCGGGCGGCCAGGGCGGCGGTGAAGTCGCGGTCGGCGGTGAGCATGTGCATCTCGTAGTTGCCCTCGATGAGCAGCACCTCGGGCAGCCAGGAGACGACGGCGTCGGTGGCGGCGCGGATCTCGGCAATCTGCTTGTCCAGCACCGTGACTCGCCGCCGCAGCAGGGCCGCGGCCTCGTCGGGTCCGAGCGCGGGCAGGAACGACAGCGCGGCCATGAACCGCGGGTATTCCTTCTCGGGTTCGGATATCCAGGCGCGCAACCAGTCCCGCATCTCGACGACGCCGTCGGGGGTGATGCGGTACACGGTCCGCGCGGGCCGGTTGCCGTCCTGTTCAGCGCCGACGACCTCGATGAAACCCTGGTTCAGCAGTGATTCGACCACCGGGTACAACGCGCCGTAATTGATCCGCACGCTGCCGTCCTTGCCGCGCTGCTTGAGGGTCTGCGAGATCTGATACGGGTGCATCGGCCGCTCCCAGAGCTGCACGAGTACGGCCAGCGCCAGCGGATTGACCCGGCGGAACGCCCGCTTCCCGGCCATACTCACCCCCGGCTACTCTGGTCAGAGTATTTGCTTACTCTGGCCAGAGTACTCCCCTGCCGACGGCCCAGCAAGGACGAAATGCGGGGCGAGCAGGAAATGCCGGACATGCCGTGCTAAATTGGTCGCACGTCCAATAGTTGACGCGTTCATCTATTTCTCATTCAATTTCGCCTCACCGGTTACTCGCCGGTAATCCCCCGCGCGATGCATAACCCGTGACGGATTTTCTTCGAAGTACCACTACCACCCGCCGAACGGTCCTCGCCGGAGCGGGAGCCCTCGCGGTCGGCGCGGCCCTCGGATCGACGGCCCCACGTGCCTCCGCCGCCCCGCTGCCCGCGCCCGCGGATTCCGGGATCGACCACATCGTCGTGGTGATGATGGAGAATCGCTCGTTCGACCACTACCTGGGCTGGCTGCCCGGAGCGAACGGCAGGCAGGCCGGGTTGACCTTCACCGACCGTAATGGATTGGCACACAACACCTTCCACCTGGCGACCACGCAGGGCTGCCAATACAACGATCCCGACCACTCCTTCGAGGGCGGCCGCGTCGAGTACAACGACGGCAAGTGCGACGGCTGGCTGCGCGCCGGAACCAACGACGAATTCTCGATCGGCTATTACGAGCAGGGCGATCTCGGCTTCTACGGAAATGCCGCGCCGACGTGGACCGTGTGCGACAACTACTTCTCGGCGATCATGGCCGAAACCTATCCGAATCGCTTCTATCAGCATGCCGCGCAAACGGACCGCATTCACAATTCGACGACCATTTCGACCCTGCCGACCATCTGGGATCGCCTGGCGGCGGCCGGTATTCAGGGCCGCTACTACTTCTACGACACACCGTTCCTGGCGCTGTGGGGCAGCAAGTACCTGTCCATCTCGCGCCCGTTCGCGACCTTCCTGTCCGATTGCGCGGCCGGGACGCTGCCCGCGGTCTCCTTCGTCGATCCCAAGTTCCTCGACGAGGACACCGGCACCTCGGCCGACGATCATCCGCACGCCGATATCCGTGCCGGACAGGCGTTCCTGAACCAGGTCTATCAGGCCGTCACCAACAGCCCCGCCTGGTCGCGCACCCTGCTGATCATCAACTACGACGAATGGGGCGGCTTCTTCGACCACGTGCCGCCGCAGGTCGCGCCGGATGCCAGCCCGGACTGGGGGCTGCGCGGATTCCGGGTGCCGTGCCTGGTGATCTCCCCGCTGGCGCGGCGCGGGCACGTGGCCCACGAGGTCTACGACCACACCTCGGTGCTCAAGGCGATCGAATGGCGATGGGGGCTCCCGTCCCTCACCCCGCGCGACGCCGCCGCCCGCAATATCGCCGAGGTGCTCGACTTCGGCAGCGCCCCGAATCTCGCTGTGCCGCAATGGAATGTGCCGCCCGCGCCGCCGGGGGTGTGCGCCCCGGCCGTGGTCGCCGACTTCGAGCAGTGGAATACCCTGCGCGCCGTGGCCGCATCGACGGGATGGAGTCTGTGATGCGCCGGCTCGGCCAACTCATCGTGGTGCTGGTGTTCACGATCGCCGCGCTGGCCGTCGGCTACGGCCCGCATGCGACCGCGGATCCCGGCGCGCCGCACATCTTCGTGATCCAGCTGGAGAACAAGGGGTACGACGAGACCTGGGGACCGGCGTCGGCCGCACCGTATCTGAGCCAGACCCTGCGGTCGGAGGGGGTGCTGCTGAGCCAGTACTACGGCATCGGGCACAACAGTCTGGACAACTACATCGCCCAGCTGTCCGGTCAGGGACCGAATGCCGAGACGCAGGCCGACTGCCAGATCTACAGCGACTTCGCGGGCGCCGGAACGGTTCCGCCCGGCCAGGCGGTCGGTCAGGGCTGCGTGTACCCCGCGTCGGTGCCGACGCTCGCCGGGCAGCTGACGGGGGCCGGCCGCAGCTGGAAGGGCTATATGGAGGATATGGGCACGCCCTGCCGCCATCCCGCCCTGAACAGCCAGGACACCACCCAGAAGGCGACCGTCGCGAGCCAGTACGCGGCCCGGCACAACCCGTTCGTCTACTTCCACCAGATCATCGACTCGCCCGCCTGCCAGCAGCAGGTGGTCGATCTCGGTGCGCTGAAGAGTGATCTGGCACAGGCGGATACGACGCCGAACTTCGCCTACATCACCCCGAATCTGTGCGACGACGGGCACGACTCCCCCTGTGTCACGGGCGCCCCGGGCGGGCTGGTGTCGGCGGATCTCTGGCTGCGCGAATGGGTTCCGGTGATCAGCTCGGCCCCGGCCTTCCAGCAGAACGGGATACTGATCATCACCTTCGACGAATCCGATGGGCCGCAACAGGATTCCTCGGCGTGCTGTGGCGAGGGCCCCGGCCCGAACAGTCCTCTGCCGGGTATCGCCGGCCTGGGCGGCGGCCGGGTCGGCGCCCTGGTCATCTCACCCAAGTCGGTGACGCCGGGCACCTTCAGTGACACGCCGTACAACCACTATTCGCTGCTGGCGAGCATCGAGGATCGATTCGGCCTGCCGTATCTGGGCTATGCCGCCGCACCGGGTCTGCCGCGCTTCGGAACCGACGTGTTCAACCGGAGGAACTGACGCGGCCGCCGGCCGGGGTGCTGCCGAGCAGGGGCGGGCAGCACCCCGGCCGTTGCGCTACTGCTGCGCGGTATGTCCCGGCAGCACGCAGACCGCATCGAGGCCGAGCACGTGGTTGAGGCGGCCGAAGGCCAGCCAGGAGCCGAGACACATGGACAATTCGACGATCTCGGCGTCGGAGTAGAGCGTCTTCATCCGCTCGAAGAACTCGTCGTCGAGGTTGTGGTGGTCGAGGGCGTAGCGCTCGGCGTACTCGGCGGCCATCCGGGTGCGGTCGTCGAAGGATTCGGTGGTGCGCCACTGGGTCACGTCGTCGGCGAAGGACTCCTCGACCTTCTCGCCATTGCGATCGGTGCGCCAGTCCAAGCAGAACAGGCAGCCGTTGATCTGGGCGATGCGCAACCGCGCGGCCTCGAATTCGCGCAGGCCCAGGGTGCTGTGCGAGTAGACGGCGAGGGAGAAGTTGGAGGCCGCCACGCCGATGCCGGGCACCATTTCGCCCCACACGTAGCCGATGGGGTCCTTGCCCGCGGGAATGTCGATGATCATGCCGATGGGTTCCTTCCGAGAGTGCCGAACGGCAGCGGGACGTCGAGGGCGTCGTAGAGGCCGGGCTCGGCGTCGGCCAGCCACGGGATGGCGTTCACCAATCTGCCGACGGCGGTGGCGTTTCCGCCCGCGGAGTGATTGCCGTCCTCGTCGGTGGCCTGCACGGTGATCTCGATGCGCGGGCGGCCCTCGATGAGCACGCGGTGCGCACCGGCGCCGCTGGGCGGGTGCGGCCAGTCGGGGGCGCAGCTGGCGTGGATGCGGGTGATGTGCTCGATGACGATGCGCGGGCTGCCGTCGACGATGCCCTGCACCTCGAAGCGCACCGCGCCCTGGGTGCCCGCCTCGAATTTGCCCATGCGCTCGGTCTCGACGGTCTCGTCCAGCGCGCGCCGCTCGACTACCTCGCGAATGTCGGTGAGCGCCACGCCCAGTCCGCGCGCGATCATCCGAATCTGCCCGCCCCAGACCATGGTCGGGATGGTGGGCGCGAGCATGGGCGGCTGATAATCCAGGGGCTGGCCCATGCCGACCAGGTAGCGCACCGAGTCGGGCTGGTCGTAGGTGGAGTAGTCGAAGATCTCCTGGCACCGCAGCACATCCACGCTGCTGCCGAGGCCGCTCATGAGCAGCGGCAGGACGTCGTTGCCCCAGCCGGGGTCGATGCCGGAGACGAACAGGGCGCCGCCGCCCTCCGCGATGGCCGCAGATACCCGGTCCTGCAGTTCGATCGGGGCGCTGCGGTGGTCGTAGAGCGCGTAGAGCGCGGGCGTGACCACCACGGCCCCGGTGCGCAGGGCGCGTTCGATGTCGGCGAGGGCATCGTCGGGACGGATGTCGCCGGACGCGGCGTAGACGATGGCGCGGGGTCCGGCCGCGAGCGCGGCGTCGACATCGGCGGTCGCCGCGACCCCCACCGCGGTGTCCAGCCCGGCCAGGTCACCGGCGTCGCGGCCGACCTTGGCCGGGTTGTGGACCAGAACGCCGGTCAGCTCCAGACCCGGATGTGCCGCGACGGCCCGGATGGCGGCACGGCCGACATTGCCCGTACCCCAGACCAGGGTGGAAATCATGCCCGAAACGTAGCAAATGCTTGCTAGGTAGATGTCCGATTCGGCTACATTGCGGTATGGATTTTGCAGCTCTCGAATCGATTCGCGCACTCAAGTATCGCTACCTGCGCACGCTGGATCTGAAGCAGTGGGACGAGTTCGGGGACACGCTCTGCGCGGACATCGTCGGGTCCTACGGATCGCCGTCGGGCGGACTGCCGGCCCAGTTCACCAGCCGCGACCAGATCGTGGATTTCATGCGCGGCGCGCTCAGCGGGAACATCATCACCGTGCACGTCGCCAACCATCCGGAAATCACGGTCGACGGCGATACCGCTTCCGGCAGTTGGTGTCTGGAGGACACCGTGATCGCCGCGGACTACGGCCTGCTGATCCGCGGAGCGGCCTACTACCACGACACCTACCGCCGCGAGGACGGCGTCTGGCGCATCGCGAGCACCGGCTACCAGCGCATCTACGAATCCAAGATGTCCACCGACGCGCTGCCCGGCTACGCCCTCACCGCCAACCGCTGGGCCCCGGCCGCCGAGCCCCAGCAGGGCTGACGTAGTCCGCGCCGGGCGAGCGCGCGGCATCGTCCCGAGCCGGGGCATCGTCTGCCGGAGGCGATCAGTGTCCGGCCGACAGGCTCGAGGAGCCGCTCGGCAGGGCGATCTTCGGCAGCCGGAGATTCGCGTCCGGAACGCCGGTGCCGTTCGGGTCGAGCAGGCCGCCCTGCTCGGCGTAGGCGCTCTCACCCGGCGCCGCCTGCAGGGTGCTGAGGTACTTCCACAGGCCGCCCGCGAGCGTGCCGCCACCTACCAGCAGGGTCCCGGCCAGACCGCCTGCACCCGCGAAGGCCGCGAGCGCGGCGGGCGCGGTGGCCAGGCAGACGGGGCCGACCACCAGGCAGGAACCGAAGCCGATCACCGCCCCGACCAGCAGGCCGATAACAGTGCCGCCAACGGTTCCGGCCAGCGTGGCCGTCGTCATCTTCCCGGCCAGCTCGCCGAGCGCGAGTTGGTTCTCCAACGGGGAAGCCACCGGCTGGGCCGCGGCCCGGACCGCTGGATCGGGGGTGAGTGTCAGCCGGTGTCCGTCCGCCGAGATCTGTTGGCCGAGGGCGTATTCGCGACCGTCGAGCTCGAATGTCAGTGGCAGATCGGCCAACTGCCGGCCGGTGCCGTCCTGGACCGTCACCGACCGCTGGTCCGATGACAGTACGAAGCCGCCGACCTCGATGGTCGAGATCACGGATTCGGGGGTGACGCTCGCCCGCCACTGCGGATCTGTGCCGGTTCCCGCGGCCGCCGGAACCGCCGCCACGCTCACGGCGACCACCGCGAGCGATGCGAAGGCGGTGGCGAATACTGTTGTGCTGATTCGCATCTGGTTCTTCACCCTCCGTAATTCGCGCCGGTCGCGTACTGGCCGTACTGGCTGCTGCCCGGTGCCGCGTTGAGGGTGGTGACGTAGTTGTAGGCGGCGACGGCGGCACTGGGCCCGCCCGCGAGCACCAGCCCGGTCAGTCCCCCGACCGCACCGGCCACTGTGACGATGGGCAGCACCGCCACGACACAGCCGAGGCTGAGCACCAGACACGACGCACCCGCGACCGCGAGCCCGATCCCGACGCCGGCCACTGCCCCGACGGCGGTGCCGATCAGACTGCCGACCGAGGTGCTGATGCTGACCGCGTTGATGAGATCGTTCATCGCCAACTGGTTCTCGACCGGCGAGGCCACCGGCCGCACCGATGCCCGGACCAGCCCGGTGACATCCGGGACCAGGGTCAGAGTGCGCGCGTCGACCGAGATCTCCGGCCGGATCGGTAGCTGTCGGCCGTCGACTTCGGCGGCCAGCGGCAGGGCGTCGAGCGCCTGTCCGAGCCCATCGCGCACAGTCACCGACCGTTGATCGGCGGCGAGCCCGAAAGTGCCGTCCTGTAGCGTTACGACCACCGAATCTCCCACCGCGGCAGCGTGATAGGAGATGACCGGAGCGGTCGTGTCCGGCGCTGCCGCTGCGGTCGCGGCGCTGACGGCGACGCTCGCGGCAGCGGAAAACGCTGTCAGCGCCAGGGTGTGAAATTTCATGGCGAGTTCCTCATCGCAAAGCAAGTTGTCACGTGTGCTCGGCTTCCGGGCGACCACCGGGTTCGATGCGCCGGAAGTCCGATGGATCAGAAGGGGCGGGGCGGCAGCGGCTTGATGAGCGGAGCGAGCAGCTCCCCCGAACGCTCGACAGTGAGGACCTCCACGGGATCCAGCGCGATGATCTCGCGCTGGGATTCGTCGATCTCCCACACGTCCTCGCCGACCAGCCGGCCCTGGTCGTCGTAGGGCCAGATCATGTGCTCTACGTTCTTGACGAGATAGGTCGCGTCCGGGTCGACATCGGCTCCGCCCGCAGCGAGGATCGCACCGGGTGTCTGCTGGTAGATCGCCGCGGTCGAGCAGATCATGTTGTCGCCCACCGCAAGCTTCTCGTCCTCGGCATAGAAGATGCACTGGCCGGTACCGCTCCACTCGCTGTAGACGGCCTGCACCGCCTCGGCGCCATCGAGGACGGTGTTGATTCCGAAAACGTTGAAGTGGTAGACGGGATGCCCGACAGTCATGTCCGGGGTGAAGATGTCCTTCCATCGTCCGGCCATCTCCAGATTGCGATGCCGGTCGTAGGCCTGCAGCAGGTATCGGTGCCGCGGGTTGTCCGTGGTCTCGATCAAGCGCCGCACGGCGATGTTGGTCATGGTGATGTCGAATCGGTTCACGATGGTTCCTTCTCTTTCTGTCAACGCGGGGCGGATTGTCAGTGCGTGGCCGTGATTCCGGGTGGGTTCCAGGTGCCGTCGACGATCGTCGTGTCGGGCCAGTACAAGCGCAGTACCAGGTTGAAGTCGCCCGAAACCGGAGCCGGCAGCCAGTTGGATTCCCTTGCCGCGCCGGGATTTTCGCGCTGGATGTAGAGGTCCAGCGAGCCGTCGGGGTTCTTGTGCAGCTGCTCGCCACGTACCGCGTACCGATTGATGGGGTTGGCGATGAAGAAACCCTTGTCGTTGTACATGGTCAGCGACCAGAACGCGCGCACCGGCGGAATCTGATCGGGGGGGAAATGCAGAACGTAGTTCCGGTCGGAGTTCAGCTGTGCGGCGGTCGCATCGGTGCGGGTGTTCGGGTAGATCGCATCCTCGGGCAGGTTCGCGCCGAGCCCGCCGTGCGCGATATTGGAGCGCCGCTCGTAATCGGTCCCGTAGGTGCCCATCCCCGTGCGTGCGACGTTCCAGCCGTTGACCGGTTTACCGACAAGATCGATCTCGATCTTCGACAGCGCCTTCGGCCACGCGTCCTGCCACGCTCCGCGGTCGGGCTCCGGCAGTTGGCTCAGGTCCAGCTTCTTGTCCGGTGTCCACCCGGCTTCGGCCAACCGGTCGAGCAGGCCCTTGTCCTCCGGCCGCGGCTGATTGTGCGACAGGCTCGAGTAGTACAGGTCCCAGTACTGCTGCGGGGTGAGGTGGTGAATGTAGGCGGCGACCTCCTGACCGGTGGGCCAGTCCGGGTGCAGGTCGGTGTTGTCCGGTGGTGTGTAGGCGGTGCCGTAGGCACTCAGAGGCACGGCCGTCAGCTGCCGTTGGATCGCGGCGACCGCGGGAAGGTCATCGGGTCCATTGACCTGAATCCGGCCGATGACCCAGCCGCCGTCGGTCGGCATCTTGTACTCGCGCACCCCTGCCGGGAGGGTGCCGTGCCAGCTCGGGCCGGTGATCGCGAACTGATATCCATGGCCCGCGCCGAGAGTGCGGGTGCCCGGCGACGCCTGCACATTGGTCCACATGTCCAGGATCGGGAACAGGTGGTAGCGATCACCCATGTCCGGAACGCTGACCACCAGCGGCTCCTTGGACACGTCGTAGAACATCGACGAATACAGGGTGTCGACATTCGGGCGCACGACGGCGGTGAACGATGCGTCGGGCAGAAACGCCATATTGGCGAACTGGTTCATCGGTGCCGCGGTGCGCCCGTTCGGGCGTGGCAGGTTTGTCAGCTGCCGGCGCGTGACCTCCATCGTCACCAGCGGATAGGTGTAGACGTAGGCGTTGACCGCCGCGTCCTCCTTCGCGGCTTCGCTCGGCGATGAACTCTTCGAACACGCCGTCAGCGCGACCGCGAGCATCAGCGCTGCGGCAAGTGCCGCCGCGACCTTGCCTCGACGGGATCTGGAACTCAAGGATCCTCCTGGATAGACACGAACAAGAGCGGACGGGCCTTGTACGGATCGCACAACATGCCTCCGCCGCTCAACGGATCCCCAATTCACCGCGAATATGGGTGTGAACTGGCCTTATTCCGCTTCGGTGAAGAAACTACCAACCGTGGTGTGACGGCAACCACTGTCAAATGGTCAATGTCGATTCGAATAATTGACCATTTGGATAGTTCTTGGCACCATCTGGCCATGCACACACTCCCGGGCGGCGACGAGATCCAGGCGACGGTCCAAGCCGTCGCCGGCGAAATGCTCCCCCGGTGCCCCGCACTCGCCGAAGACGCCGCACACCTCATTGCGGACCGTGTCGGTGAAATTCGCCGGGCCGGCGTCGAGGACATCGTGCTCGCGACATGCCGGGCGAACACCCTGGTCGCGTTCGACTATCTGGCCCGGGGCGTGCCGCTGGAGATGTTCATGCCCTCGGCGGAGGTCATCGAACGCACTCGCATGCTGGTGCAGCGTGGGCTGCCGTTGACCGCGGTGATCCGCGGCTACCGCATCGGTGCGAACCTGATGACCGAACAGTGGTCGGATGCGGTCTATGCCTACGGGCCCAATGATCGCCGATCAGTGGAGGTCGCCAAAGCGGGCACCTCGTACATCCTGTCGTGCCTCGATCTGATGACCGAACGGATATCGGAGGAGTACCGCAACAAAGACGAGCGGCTCGCACGTGAACGCTCGCTCTCCCATCTCGAAGATGTGCGCCGCGTGCTCTCCGGCTCGGACACCGACGTCGACAATGCGACATACCGACTGGGATACCGGCTTTCGGGACGGCACACGGCAATCGTGTTGCGCGCCTTGACCAACGATGCGGACGCGGGCGCGTCGCTCGACGTGGCAGTCCGGGAACTGGGCCGGGCGACCCGGACACCGGGGCTGACCGTTCGTGTCGACATCCGCACCATGTGGTGCTGGCTGCCGAGCCCTGCGGATGATCACCTGCGCATCCCGTCGCCCTCGGTGCCGGTCCTGGTCGCAATAGGCAATCCGGCCAACGGTCTCAACGGGTTCCGCCACAGCCACAGAGAAGCCCTCGACGCACTGCGTGTCTCGGAGATGATCGCCCCTTCCACCGCCACGGTCACCAACTACCGCGACGTCGACATCGCAGCCATGTGCTCGATCGTCCCGGAGCGATGCCACGAGTTCGTCAGCTCCGAACTCGGCACATTGGCGAGCAACGACCGCACGACCCGGCGCATCCGCGAAACCCTGAGGGCGTTCTACGCCGCCAACAGCAACTTTCGTGCGACTGCCGCAAATCTCGGCATCCACCACAACACCGTCCGATACCGCCTCGAACAAGCGGAACTCGCCATCGGCAGACCGGTTGGCGAGCGCCGCTTGGCCCTCGAGCTCGCACTCCACCTCGCACATGCCATCGGGATCGTCGACGACGAAATCCCCCGGACCGGCATCCGATGACGTAGCGGTCGGACCCTCTCCAGAGCAACCTATCGCGCGTAGCCTCCGTCTATTGTGGCGGCGAATCGGCAATGACGAGACGGCGTCGCCGCGGCAATATCAGCGCGGGGACGACCGCGACGGCACCGATAGCGAGTGTCCACCAGTATGTTTGGGCGAACGCGTGGGTCAATTCCCGGGTTAATACTGCAACTGCACTCGCGTGATTCGTTGCTGGTAGACCTGTCGGGTGGTGTTGGATCATGCTGTGGCCGAACTGGATTCGTTGATCGCGAGGAT
>NZ_JBSGCB010000066.1:0-45889 GCF_053601595.1 Nocardia sp. NPDC004711
TGCTTGGTCGCTAATCCGAACTACCGGAGACCTCGCCTATATGCCAACGCGGGCAACAACTTCGGTCGAACATGCTGATGGGGCGACACCGCTGCGCGGTGCCGCCCCATCACTCACTTCGAGACAGAACCTAGATCCCGGCTCTTTCGTAGAAGTGGAACCACTGCGCAGGCATCGCGCCACTGGCTTCGGGCTGGAGGCACGCAGGCCCCACACCGATGGAGTGATCACCGGGTGGGGGACCGTCGACGCGCGCACGATCTTCGTCTACGCCAGTGATTTTCGCATCTTCGGTGGCGCGCTCGGTGAGGCGCACGCACAGAAGATCCACAAGATCATGGATATGGCCGTCAGTGCCGGCGCGCCGCTGGTCTCGTTGAACGACGGTGCAGGCGCACGCATCCAGGAGGGAGTATCGGCGCTGGCCGGCTACGGCGGGATCTTCCGCCGCAACACACGGGCCTCCGGTGTCATCCCGCAGATCAGCGTGATGCTCGGGCCATGCGCGGGCGGTGCCGCGTATTCGCCAGCACTGACCGATTTCATCTTCGTTGTGCGTGATATCGCGCAGATGTTCATCACTGGCCCCGATGTGGTGCGCACCGTGACCGGTGAGCAGGTCACCCACGACCAGCTCGGCGGCGCCGATGTGCACGCGTCGGTATCGGGGGTGGCACACTTTGTCTACGACGACGAAGCATCTTGCCTGTCGGATGTGCGGGCGCTGTTGTCGATGCTGCCGGCCAACAATCGGGAACTGCCGCCGGTGGCCTTCACCACCGACGCGGCCGACCGGCAGACTCCCGGGCTCGTCGATCTGGTGCCGCTGGATGGCAACCGCGCCTACGACATTCGTGACGTGTTGACCGAAATCGTCGACGACGGAGAGTATTTCGAGGTGCAGGCCGGTTGGGCGACGAATCTGGTCTGTGCGCTGACCCGGCTCGACGGTCAGGTGGTCGGCGTGGTGGCCAGTCAGCCCATGAGCCTGGCTGGGGTTCTCGATATCGACGCCAGTGAGAAGGGTGCCCGCTTCGTACAATTCTGCGACGCGTTCAATATCGCGCTGCTGACGCTGGTCGACGTGCCAGGTTTCCTGCCGGGCGTCGATCAGGAACACGCAGGCATCATCAGGCGCGGCGCCAAGCTGCTGTACGCCTACTGCAACGCCACGGTGCCGCGAATCTCTTTGACGCTGCGCAAATCTTACGGCGGCGCCTACATCGTGATGGACTCGCTGTCGATCGGCACCGATCTCGCTCTGGCGTGGCCGACCAACGAGATCGCTGTCATGGGCGCTGAGGCGGCAGCGGACGTGGTGTTCCGGCGTGAGATCGCCGCGGCCACCGATGGTGAGGCCACTCGCGACCGCAAGATCGCCGAGTACCGCGAGGAGCTCGTGCACCCCTATTACGCGGCCGAGCGTGGACTCATCGACGATGTGATCGACCCCCGTGACACCCGCAACATCCTGATCCGCGCGTTCGCGATGCTGGCGGGCAAGGATTCCGACCTGCCGCGCCGCAAACACGGGAACCCGCCGCAATGACCGCCGCCATGGAACCGGTGGCGCCCGAACCGTTCCTGCGCGTCGAGAAGGGCGTCGCCGACCCGGAGGAACTCGCCGTTCTCGCGGTCGTACTCCACGCCCGCCGCCTCGGCGCGGCCGTCACCTCCACGCCCGGCCCCACCGCCGCCCGCTGGCATCGCCTCGAACGCCGGACGGTCTTCACCGATCCCCGCGGCTGGTCCAGCGCCATTCACTGATCGAAGGGAGCCTTCGCATGTCTTCTCCGGATTCTTCTTCCCCCGACGCGCCTGCTCGGGATGTCGGGCTGCTGTTCGACCTGCGCAATCCGCCACAGTGGGAGCGACCGTGGGCCGACCACTACGCTCACTCCATCGAGTTCTGTGAGGAGGCCGACCGACGTGGCGCGGGCGGGATCTGGTTCACCGAGCACCATCTGTTCGACGATGGCTACCTTCCGCAGCCGCTGACCTTCGCCGCGGCGGCCGCCGCGCGGACCAAGCGGGTGCGGATCGGCACCGCAGTCGTGCTTCCCGCGCTTCGCAAACCGGCCCAGCTCGCCGAGGAAGCGGCCCTGGTCGACCTGATCAGCGGCGGGCGACTGGAACTGGGCCTCGGCGCGGGCTACCGCGTACCCGAGTACCGGCTCTTCGACGCCGACATCGGCGAGCGTTTCGCCCGCACCGGCGGCACCATCGCCGAAGTCCAGCAACTGTGGGCGACAGGAGGAATCACCCCGGCCCCGATCCAGAACCCGGTACCGCTGTGGGGCGGGTTCTATGGTCCGCGCGGCGCGCGGCTGGCCGGTCGACTGGGCATCGGCTATCTGCACATCTCCCACACCCTGTTCCAGCATTACCGCGAGGGCCTGATCGAGGGTGGCCACGATCCGCACAGTGCGCGGGTATCGGATCTGCTGCCGATCCTCCTGGCAGACGACCCCGAGGCCGTATGGCAGCGGGTGGCCCCGCATCTGGCTCATCAGATCAACAGCTACCGAAGGCTTTCGGTGGAAGGTACCGACGCACCAGCGCCGCCACCGCTGGAACTCGACCAAATGCGTCAACGACCAGAGGACGGGTCGTGGGGCCTGCTCGAAATACTCACTCCCGATCAGGCCGCAGCCCGGATCTACCAGCGCGCCGCTGGGCTGCCGCTGCGTCATCTGATCTTCTGGGCCAGCATCGCTGGTATGCCCGATGACCTGGTGCTGCGCCACATCGAGCTGGTGAGTGAACAGTTGCCGCCGTTGCTGGACAAACAGTGGTCGCAGACAGCGGGCGGCTGTCATGGCTGAGCTGGGTCCGGGGGCGCCGCCGTGGGGCCGCCGCCGCTGGGTTCTGCTGATCGTGTTGTCGGGCAATATGATTCTCGACGCGATCGAGGGTTCTATCCTGGTGCCTGCCTTGCCCTCGGTGGCCGCAGGGCTGCATCGATCGGTGTGGGAAGCCCAGTGGCTGCTGAGCGGTTTCGCAATCGGTTTCGCGGCGTTGCTGCTGGCCGGGCCGGGCCTGGTCGCGAGGTTCGGTCGCCGCCGTGTGTATCTCGCGGCCATGGCGTTGTTCGCGGTGGCATCGGTGGTCGGTGGGTTCAGCACCAGTATCTCCGTGCTTGTCGTGATCCGTGTGGTGAAGGGTGCGGCGGCCGCGCTGACAGCGCCCGCAGGGCTCGCGGTAATCGCCGCAGAGTTCCCCGCTGGCGCTCAGTCACGACGCGCGATATCGGTGTATGCGGTGTTCGGCGCGGCTGGATTCACTGTGGGACTGCTGCTTTCGGGTGTTCTCGCCGCAGTGAACTGGCATCTGATCTTCCTGCTTCCCGCACCGACCGCGCTGGCGTTACTGGTGATCGCCTGGCGGGTGATCCCGGAAGCCGCAGTCACCGGTCTGTCGCGCCCGTCGATCTCGTTGCTGCGCAACCGATCTCTGGTGCGTTCCGCACTCGGTGCAGCGGCGCTGAATGGGGGCTACATCGCGATGCTGATATTGCTTGCCGTACGAGTGTGTGACGTGCTCGGCTGGTCGCCGTGGCTGACTGCGCTCGGGCTGCTGCCAGCGAGTGTGCCACTGGCACTATCGGTTCTGTTCGCAGGGCGGTGGGTGGCCCGGTTCGGTACCGCGCGTCTCATCCTTGCCGGAGCAGTCGTGACGTTCGCCGGCCAGCTGTTGTTCCTGGCCCGCCCTCAGATCCACCACTACTCCGGGGACGTGTTGCCCGTGCTGATTCTGGTCGAAGCCGGGTTCGTGCTGTCGTTCGCGGCGTTGAACATGCAGTCGACCGCGACTGTTTCTGCGGAGATGCGCCCGGTGGCAGCGCCGTTCTATCAGACCGGTGTCCAGATCGGGGCCGCGGTATTGCTGCCGGTCACCGCCGCGCTGGCCGCCTGTTTCGACACCTACCGGCCTGCGGCGGCGGTGATCGCCGGTGCGGGACTGCTCGCCGTCATCGTGGCCGGGGTGGAGCTGCGGTCGCCGCGCGGCGACGCAGCGAGCGGGTCACCGCCTGCGGCGGCATTCCCCGCGTCGGTGGTGTCCACCTCACAGACTCGGAGGTTCTGATCATGGCCCCTACCAGCGTTTCTGGCACACAACCTAGCGGTTCGCGAACGCTGGCCCTGTTTCCTGGACAGGGATCGCAGCGACCGGGCATGGCGGCCTGGATCACCGATCACCCGGTCGCCGGGAACGTGTTCCAGCGGGCCGAGGAGATCCTCGGAATACCGTTACGGAAGATGTGCATCGACGGCACTGCTGAGGAACTGCGCGCTACCGATGTTGCTCAGCCCGCCATCGTTACCACCAGCCTTGCGTTGGCGGCTGTGCGCCGTGAGCAGGGCCTGACCCCGGCGGCGGTGGCCGGCCATAGCCTCGGTGAGTTCACCGCTCTGGCAGTCTCTGACGTATTGGACGAGGAGTCCGCGTTGCGGTTGGTGCGCCGTCGCGGTGAGCTCATGTCCGAGGTGTCGCATCGATACGACGGGGCGATGAGCGCGATCATCGGTGTATCGGCCGAGCAGATCGATCACCTGTGCGCGGCGGTCAGGTCGGGTGTGGTGATCGTGGCCAACTACAACCAGCCCACGCAGACGGTGGTCTCCGGACATCGTGTCGCTGTTGCCGACATCGAGGAGGCAGCCCGTGCCGCTGGCGCGGTAAAGGTTGTGCGGCTCAAGGTCTCCGGTGCTTTCCACTCCCCGCTGATGGCCGATATCGCCGAGGAATTCGCCGCTGAACTCGACCGTTACGACCTTCGTCCGCCGACGATTCCGATGTTGAGCGCCGTGACGGCTGACTACATCGACGACCCCGCCGACATCCGCACCGTCATGCAACGCCAGCTACTGGCTCCTGTGCGATGGGTCGAAACCATCCGGCGAGCCGTGTCCGACGGCTACGACGAACTGGTCGAGTTGGGCCCCGGCCAGGCGCTGACCGGATTCTCCCGCCGCATCGCCCCCGAGGTCGCATCCTCGGCGATATCGGCTCCTTAGACGTCATCACACAGCGCCGGTGGGTCACCACCGGCGCTGATCTATTTCGGCCGCGCTGATTGTGCGAACCGGACGGTGTCGCGGGCTCCGGCAGATTCGTTGTTTCGCAGCAGGCATCACAATGGCGAAGGCCCCGGACCGGCGAAGGTCCGGGGCCTCGGATGTGCGGGTCGGTCTACTTCGCAGGTGTCAGGGGCGAGTTGATCGTGGTGAAGTATTGCACCCCGGCCAGGATCGCTATCGGTGCGGCGATCAGCAAGAGTCCGGCGAAGGTGCCGATCGCGCCGATCGCGGCGATTCCACCGAGGCATCCAATGGCGGCTGCGGGGACGAACGGTCCGAACAGTCCCGCGATGGTAGCCGCGGCTACTCCGGCGCCGGCGATTCCGCCGAGTACGCAGCCGACCGCGCCACCGCCCACACCGCCAACAATGGTGGCGAGTGTGGCACCAACCGCGAGGGTGCTGGTCAGGCGGTTCCACGCAGCCTGCTCGCGGTCGTAGCTGTTCTTCCAGGGTGCCTGGTCCTCATAGGGCAGCGCGACCGGCTGGTACACCGCGTGGGCGAGGTCGAACTGCGGCGTCAGTGTCGCCGAGAGGTCGTGGATCCGGGCCGCGATCGGGAAGACGAAATCGTCGACCCTGAACGACAGTTCGGCGCCTGCCAGCACCGTGTGATCGGGAGCTTCGATGGTGAACTTCCCGTTATCGTCGTGAAGTGACCCGGCGTCGGTCTGAATCTGCAGCGCGGTGTCGGTGACGGTGACTGAGTATCCGACGGTGCCGTCCTCGTGTGCCGGCGCGCTGTGACCGGTACCGGTGTCGGCCGCAAGCACCGCTGCGGCGCAGACAGCGGTGACGAGAATCTGTTTCGACTTCATGTTAATCCCTATCCATCTGTCGTCAGGTGACCCAAATGAGAATCTGTGATCGAGTCGAATAGGGGGATGATATTTCTCATCGAGATTGAAATCGGACCAAATCGACAAAAACGATCCACTGTCGCGTGCCCATCCGTCGGCGCGGCCGCTATGGGGGCATGCAGTCGCCAATCACTAGTGAAACCGTGCCCTGATCTGGCAACTTGCATGTTCAAGTCTCTACATTACGGTGGTGAAATATATGACAATATTTATTTGACTGTTGTGCCACTTCTGTGCTCAGGCATGCCGATATAGACCGACTTGATTGGTGATCTATCGGCCTGCTATCTGATTGTTGGCCGCGTGTCGGAGCGGAATCTTCTTTCATGTCGACGTGGGTGCCTGAACTTGGACTTCTCAATTGGGAATTCGAACATGCGGACCGATCACAGATCCAACTCGAGCAGGGGCGAGAGGACTCGGGACGAGCAGGTGGTGAACAGGCCCTCGGCATGTTCGCTGTCGGTGAGCACGTTGTCGCGGTGATCGAGGATCCCATGTAATGCCCGTACGGCACACTCTCCGCAAATGCCTTGCTGGCAGGAGTAGGGCGCGTCGATGCCGTTGTCCAGCAACACGTCGAGCACGCTGCGATCCTCTGGGACGAAGTACTCGGCTCCGCTCGAGGCCACGCGCACGGTGAACCCGCCCGGTTGCTTCCCGGACGAGGCGGGTGGGGCGGGGTCGGTGTTGAACCGTTCGGTGTGCAGTGTGTGCGGCGGCCAGCCGCGCGCTCGGGCCTTGTCCAGGACGAAGTCGGTGAACCCGCCGGGGCCGCAGACGTAGATCGCGGTGTGCGGGCGTGGCTCGCCCAGATCGCGGGCGAGGTCCAACTGCTGGCCCGGGTCCCCATCGTCGAAATGCAGGGCGACGCGGGGGTTTCCGGCCAACTCCTCGGCGAATGCGGCTCGGGCCTGGTTGCGGACACAGTAGTGCAGCGTGTAGTCGCCGCCGTCACGGTCGAGTTGGCGTGCCATCGCCAGTAACGGGGTGATACCGATTCCACCGGCGAACAGCACGTGATGTCGGGCAGTTGTGAGGGGAAAACTGTTGCGGGGGGCTGAGATTCGTAGTCGATCCCCCGCCTTGAGCGCGTGAATCGTTCGCGATCCACCACGCGAGGCGGGTTCGCGCAACACGGCCAGGCGGTACCGCGCGCTCTCGTGTGGTCCGCACAGCGAATATTGGCGGATAAGCCCGTGCCTGATCAGCACATCGATGTGTGCCCCGGCGGTGTACGCCGGAAACCGTTCTCCTGCTGCAGGAGCCAGCTCGAGCACTGCGATCTCTGGTGTCGCACGGAAGCTGGCGGCCACCACGGCCTCCAGCCAGGTCCTGGTCGGCATTTCTCAGTCGCCGACCGCGGGTGCTGCTGCCGAGGCCGACTCCGACGTGCTGGAGACCAGAGTGAACAGGCCGGCTTGGGTGTGGCGCGGGTGTACCGGGACCAGGCTCACGCCCTGCGGGTCGCGGCCGGCCTCGACATCGTCGATCATGGTGCGCAGCAGTTTGCGCAGCAGCACCACGCCGCGGTCGGTGGTCGCCAGGGTCTCCTCGGAGTGCAGCGCGATCGGCCCCTGGGAGGTCATCACCTCGTTGTCGCCGGGGAAGCGCTGGCGTTCCTCCTCGCTCAATTCCCAAGCATCCTTGCCGTTCTGGGTGATCCCGAGGACGAATCGCTGCACCCGCCCGGGATCGGCGGTGCGAATAGAGAAGAAGGCCCGAAAGTGAGTGTCGTCGGCGGGCACGGCCCAGATCACCATGTCGGCCTTCGTATCCGGGATCAACTGCACCCAGTCGGGGAGCACGGTGGCGTTAGGCAGATGCAGTTCGGCGCCCCACACCCGTTCGGGCCGAACACCGTTGTCCTCTTTGTCGAGGAAGCGGACAGTGTATTTGGTTCCGTATTCGGTCCGGTCGTGGCTGACCCGACCCGGCAGGGTGTAGGGGTCGAAGAAGTCCTCGGGGAATCCGGTGGTCCCGGTTCCCAGGAATTGATAGCCGCTGTGCTGCGAGTGCAGCCAGTTGATGTGCACCGGGTCGATGGTGTTCTCGTAGATCAGCAGCCAGTTGAAGTCCTGCACCGGACCGGTCACGTTCATGCCGGGGATAGGCCATTCGGCGAAGTACTGTTCCCCGTCGGCCAGGTCCTCGAGGCAGTCGTACTGCGGCAGAACAGGTTTGCGCTCGAGTGGCCCCATGTAGACGAATACCAGGCCGTACTGTTCCTGGACCGGATACCACGGCTGGCGGGCGGCGTCGCGGCGTCGTCCGCGATCGGGTTCGCAGGCCTGCTCCAGGCACCGGCCTCGGACATCGAACTTCCAGCCGTGATAGCCGCAGCGGATGCCGTCGTCCTCGATGCGGCCGTAGAACAAGCTTGCACCGCGGTGCGAGCACCGTTCGAAGACCACACCGGGATTGCCTTGGCCGTCGCGGAAAACGATTAGGTCTTCGCCGAGCACCCGGGTGCGGTGGGGTAGGTCGGGGGTCAATGTGGCGGATGTGGCGATGGGGTGCCAGTACCGCCGTAGGGCCTCACCCATGGGCGTACCCGGGCCGACCTCGGTCAGCCGCGCGTCATAGGACGGGGGTTTGCGGCCGTACCCGGTGCCGGTGTCCGTGTTCGCTTGTTCGGTCACGTCGGTCTCCTCGGTAGTAGGAAAGCGGTCCGTGGCTACGGCCCGTTCATCGGAGGGCTTCGATGATCGGGGCGAACGCCTCCATCTCGGGTTCGAGCACGGTGTAGTACGACAGGCCGAGCGTCTTTCGGCGGTGCCGCAGCGTCTCCGTGCACTCCTGGGTGGTGCCGATCAACAGGGCGGGCAATTCGGCGAGTTCGGCGGCGTCGAAGTCGAGAGAGTTCTGCCACACGTCGGTCACGCCGCCAGTTGTCCCCGATGGCAGCACGCGATGGATGGCCATGTTGAACTCCACCTCGTCGATCCGTGGGCCCAGCAGCCGACGGGTCAGCTCGATTCGATCGGTGACTTCGGCGAGCCCGCCGAGTTTCAGCCCGGCTCCGTCACGGACCGGGCCTGTGCCGGTGAAGGCGATGATGTCGGCGTGCTGCGCAGCCAGTCGCAGCACGCGTTCCCCGCGGCCGGCGATGAGGATCGGTGGTCCCTGCGGTTGTTCGAACCGGGCGTAGGTGTCGAGTTCGGCGCGGGGTTTGCGGAACTCCGCCACAGTGCGCTCCAACTGTGCTACGCGTTCGCCGGCACCGATCCACGGCAGTCCGGCGGCGTCGAATTGGGCTCGGTCGTAGCCGGCGCCGAGCCCGAGTTCGACTCGCCCTCCGGAGTAGCGGTCGACCGTGGCGATATCACGGGCCAGCACGGTCGGGTTGTAGAACACTGTGTTGAACACGAGCGTGCCGATGCGGATCCGCTCGGTCGCCTCGGCGGCGAGCAGCAGTGTCGGTACCGGCGCGGGCATGCCCAGGTGGTCGGAGACCGAGACGATGTCGAATCCGAGTTCCTCGGCTCGCCTGACCTTCGCCACCCACTCCGCTCGGCTGGACGGGGTGAATACGGCCACGCCGAATCGGAACGGACGGTCGTGGATGGAGGTCATGGCACTCCCTTCACTCGGCGCCGAGATTGTCGGCGATCTTGGCCAATACGGCGTTCGCAGCGAGGAATTCGGGTTCGGTGATGCCGCGCAGCGACTCGGAGGCGTGTGCGTTCACCAGCGCCTCGGCGCGCTCGTGCGCCGCGAGCCCGTCGGCGGTGAGCGTCACAGTCGTGCCGGACGTCTGGACCCAGCCTCGTCCGGTGAACTCCTCGACGATTGGACCGTAGGACTGCGCGCCATCGGCCACCAGGAACGGGGAGAAGGCCTCGTCGATCTCTACGACGGTGTTCAGCCCGATCTGCAGGGCGTGCAAGACCTGCCAGTGCCGCCGGCTGAGTTTCTCCTCGCGCAGCAGCTCCCCGGTGGCCGCGTCGAAACGCTGGTGTAGAAGGAGCAGCCAGTAGCCGATGCGCTTGGTCGTGTTCTTCTGAAGCATGGCGAGCCTTTCTGTGCGTCAAACGTGCCGGTCACCGCTGCCAGCCGCGCGAGTAGGGAATGACCCAGTACGGGTCGAGCTCGATACGCGAGAACAGCCAGCGGTCGCCCTCGCGGACATAGCTGTCGATGAATTTGCCTGCGACCGCCGAGCTTTCGGTGTCGAACACGACCTTCTCCTCGAAGAAGGCCACCCCGGTCGCCCGGTCGCCCAGGATCTCCACGTCGTGTGCGTGCACGAACTGTTTGACCAGCACCTGTGAGGCCGCGCTGCTGTCCTCGATCAGCTGCGGCAGGCCGATGAAGTACTGCTGGATCGCTTCGCGGCCCTCGGCGCGACCGAGCTCACCGTAATCGAGACACGCTGTCTCGCTGAACAATTCGCCGACCCGATCCCATCGTCCGTCGTTGATGTAGCGGGGCAGGCTATGGCGCAGGGTGTTCAGCGCGCGCACGTTCTCCAGCGTTTCGAGGCGCTCGGAGAGTCGCTTGATCTGCTCACCGAGCTCCAGATCGTCCGACATAGCAGCGCTACCTTTCGTTCCGTTCGCCGCCCCGCAGCAGGGTGCCCGTGACCGTCGGCGTACAAGTGTTCGATCGGGAACTGCGGGATATCGCGGCGCATTGCTGTGCACGGCGTGGTGTGCGTACCCGCTCGAAAACGATGACACGGCTGATTCAGCGCCAACAAGATCGTCGGGAAAAATCTACGGTGCACCCGTAGGTTCTCAGGGACCGCCCCCAGAGATTCGCTGACGCCAGCGCACATGTAGCGCGCGGGAGCGAAAATAAGCTCGGCGGCGCGGACACTCCGCGACCCGAACGGCGAAAAATGGAGTCATCGTGCGCGAGACATCCGTGACAAAGTCCGGTGCATCGAGACCGTTCTACGGTGATCATCGAGCATCGCATAGCCCGTGGATAATTAATTGTTCGTCCACCTGGATGCATCGAAATGTCACCGATGTCGCCGGTCCATAGTGTCACCGATGTCGCCGAACAATTAGAACTGCTTATCCGCAGCCGAGTCCGGTAACAGCAATGGGCTGGACTCGCGAAAGAGTCCAGCCCACCGATGGTGTCCGCGCGGACAGGTTTGCCGCGAATGGTCAGCGCGGGCCGAGGCCACCGGCAGCGGTTCGTCCGGCAACCGGGCGCACGTCGCGGTGGGAGATCAGCCACTCGCCGTCGTACTTCTCGAATTGGTCCTGAACCAGGCCGATGACGATCCAGTCGGCCGGCCGATCGTAGTCGGCGTAGGCGCGGGTGGAGGACCAGTGCCACACCGTCGCATAGGCGGTGAGCAGCGGACGTTCACCACTCCAGTCGATTGTGGCCTGGCCGATGACGTGGGCCACCGGGCTGCGCAACTCCTTGGGCACTCGGGTCATGTGGGAGGTGAACTCGTCGCGCCCATCGAACCGGACGGCTGGGCCCGGCATGATGCGGTACTCGATCACCGCCTCCGGCGTGAAGCATTCATTGAAGCGCTCACACTCACCCGTATCGGCGATCCGGAAGAAGCGATAGAACGTCTGGAAGATCGCTCGCTCTGCTTCGATGGTCGCGATCAGGTCCTCGGGTGCTGCTGTCACGTCGATCCTCTCCCGCCGGGGCGCGCCCGGCATTGTGGTGCGATTTCACTACATCATCAGTACATCGAGCATCCCGCGCGCATATTTCGATCCACGGAATGGCACGGCGTGTCCGACTCCTACAAAGTATCGACGGTCGGCACAGCATTGTCGACCAGAAAGCGTGTTCCTTCGAGCAGCGTGGGCGTGAATAGTGTTTCGAGCGTGCTGATTCGAATCGTTGACCTGACAATTCAGACATGCCACCGTTCCGTGAGCGGCCAGCGGATTCAAATATCGCACAATGGCCACGGCCTGGACTGCCCGCGTGGTACCCGGGCGATTCTTGCCGAAGACAAGGAAACCCCAGTGAGTAGTGCAATTCGTTGGAAGTCGGCCCGGTGTGCCCTGGCGCTGGGCGTCGCGGCAACCCTGTTCGCCGGTGCCTGCGGTTCGGGTAGCGGCGAGCAGGTCGGCACAGGGAACGCCGGTCCGCCGAAACCCGGTGGCACACTGACCTTCGCGGTCGCCTCGGACGCGGGCTGCATCGATCCTCAGCAGGTTGGTAGCAGCGACACGCTCTATTCGCTGCGCGAGAGCGTCGATTCGCTGACTGACCAGGATCCGACGACTGGCAAACCCGTGCCATGGCTCGCGCAGAGTTGGGAGGTCAGCCCAGACGCGACAGCTTTCACCTTCCACCTGCGCTCGGGAGTGACGTTCAGTGATGGCAGCCCAGTCGACGCGAATGTGGTGAAGGACAACTTCGACGCAATCCCGAAGCTGGGTGCACTGGCCATCCTCGCCAAGGGCTACCTCAGCGGATATGTCGGCACCGAGGTTGTCGACCCGCTCACCGCACGGATCACCTTCGCCCAGCCCAATGTTCAGTTCCTGCAGGCGACTTCCACGGCGGCGCTCGGACTGGTGTCCGAGTCCAGTGCCGCGAAGACGCCGCAACAGCGCTGCAGCGACGGGGTGACCGGCTCGGGTCCGTTCGTAGTCTCGAAATACGTTCCCAACCAGTCGATCACGCTCACCAAGCGCGCGGGCTACGGCTGGGGCTCCCCGCTGTGGGCCAAGCCCGGCGAGGCCTATCTGGACAGCATCGTCTTTACAGTGATCCCGGAGTCGGGGGTCCGGGCGGGCAGCGTGCGATCCGGTCAGGTCGATGTGGTGTCCGGACTGGGGCGTGCCGACGAGACGGCTCTGAAGGGCTCCGGGGTGCAGTTGCTGACCCGGTCTCACCCGGGCGCGGTGTTCGGCATGGGATTGAACAACTCCCGCCCCAACCTGCGGGATCCGCTGGTGCGCAGGGCCATTCAGGTAGCCATCGATCGGTCGCAGGTCGTGCAGGCGGTCTTCCCCTCCGGCACTGTCGCGGCTTCGGGCATCCTGTCGAAGACCACGCCCGGCTATGTCGACCTGTCCGCTGATCTGGCGCTCGACGCGGGGAAGGCGAAGTCGCTGCTGGACACTGCGGGTTGGAAGGCCGGCAGCGACGGCATCCGGCAGAAGGACGGTGGCCGACTGAGTTTGACCGCGGTCTGGTTCAACAACTACGAGAACACCCGCCCAGCGCTGGAACTGGTCCAGCAGCAACTCAAGGCGATCGGCGTCGATCTTCAGTTGAAACAGCTACAGGTCGCCCAGTTTCCGCAACTGGTACAGTCGGGCGATTTCGATGCGCTGTGGGGTGGCGACCTGAGCCGAGCCGATCCGGACTGCCTGCGCACGCTGTTCGCCACACCGTTGGTCAACGCCTATCGGCTCACGCCGAGCCCGCTCGACAGCCTGCTCACCGATCAGGCCGCCGCGGTCGATGCGGGGAAGCGACAGACGCTCGTCGAGCAGGCACAGCAGCTGATCGTGCGCAATGCGAACGGGATACCGATCGTGGAGTTGGAGACCTCGCTCGCACTGTCCGGGCATACCCACGGGCTGACGTTCAACGCGACGAGCCTGCCCGTGCTGCATGATACGTGGCGGAGCTGAAAACCTATGCGATGGTATGTATTTCGACGCATCGCGGGGGCTGTCGGCGTGTTGTGGGCAGCATACACGGTGTCGTTTCTGCTACTGGAATACCTGCCGGGTGATCCGGTGTCGGCGATGGCGGGCGGTGGACTGAACGCCGCACCGACCGACCCCGCACAGTTGGCCGCGCTGCGGGCGCAATACGGGTTCGACAAGGCCCTCCCCGTGCAGTATCTCGATGACCTGGGCAAGGCGCTGCGCGGGGACTTCGGCGATTCGGTGGCAACTGGACGGCCGGTGACCGCCATGATCGGCGCGGCGCTGCCACCGACGCTGGAGTTGACAGCCGCGGCGGTGGTGCTCGCCGTGCTGTTCGGCGCAGGGCTGGCCTTCTCGGCTACCTACACCACCCGCGGCTGGCTGCGCCAGCTACTACTTGCACTGCCGCCGCTGGCGATTTCGATCCCGACCTTCTGGCTCGGCCTGATGCTGGTGCAACTGTTGTCGTTCAGGGCTCGAGTCTTCCCCGCGTTCGGCGACACCGGAGTCGACGCGCTGGTGCTTCCAGCGGTCACGCTGGCGATCCCGACCGGCGCGGTGATCGCGCAACTACTGGCCAGAAGCCTGCTGGCCACACTGGACGCACCGTTCGTGCAGACCGCGCGCGCCAAGGGCGCGGGGCGCGTGCGCGTAC
The DNA here is from genome assembly GCF_053601595.1 of Nocardia sp. NPDC004711. Classification (NCBI taxonomy): domain Bacteria; kingdom Bacillati; phylum Actinomycetota; class Actinomycetes; order Mycobacteriales; family Nocardiaceae; genus Nocardia; species Nocardia sp. NPDC004711. The sequence continues at coordinate 14,197 of NZ_JBSGCB010000066.1, forward strand.
ACGTGCGTCATGCCCTGCGTAACGCGTCGCTGCCGGCGCTCACCTTGCTCGGGCTGCTGATCGGTCAACTGCTGGCCGGCGCCGTGGTCATCGAGACAGTGTTCTCCCGCAACGGATTGGGGCGGGTCATGGCCAGTGCGGTCAGTGTGCAGGATATCCCGCTGGTGCAGGGTGTCGTGGTGTTCGGCGCATTCGTGTTCGCGATGGCCAATCTGGCTGTCGATCTGATATTTCCGCTGCTCGATCCGCGGATCGTCGTGGCCGGGCGAAGGGGACTCGGGTGACCGACATTGTATTGACCGAGCTGGCGTCCGGCAGAAGCGAACTCGGCACTGAACCCGAGAGTCTCATAGCGCCTGGACCCGGACGCCGCAGCGGCCGGTGCCTGCGATGGCTGCTGCGGCGTCCGGGGCTGGCGCTGTCGGGGGCCTTTCTCGTGCTGGTACTGCTGGCCGCGTTGTGGCCGGCGCTGTTCACCGGCCGAGATCCGCTGCTCGGAGTGCCTTCGCAGATCTTCCTGCCGCCGAGCGCCCAACACTGGTTCGGGACCGACGAACTCGGCCGTGACGTGTTCACCCGCGTGGTGTACGGCACCGGCCGCTCGTTGCAGGCGGCGGTGATCGCGGTGGCGGTCGCCTTCTTCGCCGGTGGTGTGATAGGCCTGGTCGCGGGGTTCGCGGGCGGGTGGGTGGATGACGTGCTGATGCGATGCGCGGATGTGCTGTTGTCGATTCCCACGGTGTTCTTGTCGATGGCCCTGGTCACGGCGCTGGGCTATGGCACGGTGAAGGTCGCGATCGCGGTCGGGGTGGCCAGCGTGGCGGGTTTCGCGCGGGTCATGCGCGCAGAGGTATTGCGCCTGCGCCAGGCGGTCTTCATCGAGGCGGCATGGTCGAGCGGCGCGCGCTGGCACACGGTGCTCGGTCGACATCTGCTGCCGAACTCGATCGGTCCGGTGGTGGTGTTGGCGGCGCTGGATCTGGGCACCGCGGTGCTGGCGGTGTCGGCGCTGAGCTTCCTCGGCTACGGCGCGGCACCACCGACGCCGGAGTGGGGTGCGCTGATCTCCCAGGGCCGCGACTATCTCGCCAACGCCTGGTGGACATCGACTTTCAGCGGATTGGCGGTGGCGGTGGTGGTCCTGGCGACCAATCGGATCGCCCGAGCCCTGGACAGGGAGTGGGTATGACAGCGATGAGTGGAAACGTGTTGGAGGTGCGCGGATTGTCGGTCACCTATCGCACCCGGGCCGGTCTGGCGCATGCGGTGCGGTCGGTCGATCTCGATATCGCGCCGGGTGAGATCGTCGCTCTGGTAGGCGAATCGGGCTCGGGGAAGAGCACCACCGCGCACGCCATCACCGGTCTACTCGCGCCGACCGCACGCATCGAGTCCGGCAGCGTCGTCCGATTCGGCGGTCTGGACCTGGTCGATCTGAGCGACAAACAGTTGCGCACGGTGCGTGGCGCTCAGATCGGGCTGATCCCACAGGATCCGGGTGTGTCGCTGAATCCGGTGCAGCGCATCGGGACTCAGGTCGCCGAGGCGTTGATCGTGCATGGTCTGGCCACACGACGCTCCGCGCACGCCCAGGTGCTCGAGGTGCTCGAACGCGCGGGGATGCCCAAGGCAGCGACGCGGGCGCGGCAGTACCCTCACGAGCTGTCAGGTGGATTGCGCCAGCGCGCGCTCATCGCCATCGCGGTCGCCGCCCGGCCGAAACTCATCATCGCTGATGAACCGACCAGCGCTTTGGATGTGACGGTTCAGCGGCTCATTCTTGATCACATCCAGCACCTGACAGAGCAGTACGGCACCGCGGTGCTGCTGGTCACCCACGATCTGGCCGTCGCTGCCGAGCGTGCTCAGCGGGTGGCGGTCATGACCAGCGGCCGGGTCGTGGAGACCGGGCGGGCGCGAGAGATTCTCACTGCCCCCGCCCATGCCTACACACAGCAACTACTGCGCTGCGCGCCGAGTTTGACCACCACACGCCCGCAGCTGCTCAAGCATGCGGTGTCGACGCAGCCGCTGGTGGTCGTGGAGGATCTGGTCAAGCAGTTCGCGCTGCCACGGGCAGTCCCCGCCTCGGCCCGCGTGAGGCGGGCGGTAGACGGCGTCAGTTTCGCACTGCATCGCGGCGAAACGCTAGCGCTGGTCGGAGAGTCGGGTTCGGGTAAGTCCACCACCGCCAAGCTGGTGCTGCGCCTGGCGCGGCCGACCTCTGGGCGCATCGTCTTCGACGGAGACGATGTGACGGCCAGTCGTGGCGAGCGGCTGCGCGCACTGCGCCGACGGGCACAGTTGATCTACCAGAACCCCTACGAGTCTTTGGATCCCCGGTTCACCATTGACGAGGTGATCACTGAACCGTTGCGTGTCTTCGGCATCGGTGACCGGCGTTCGCGGGCGGCGCGTGCGCGTGAGCTGCTCGATCGAGTCGCCCTGCCCGCCGCTGTGCTGCGGCGGCGGCCCGCGGAGCTGTCGGGCGGGCAACGCCAGCGGGTCGCGATCGCGCGGGCGCTGGCGCTCGAGCCGGAGCTGGTGGTGTGCGACGAGCCTGTCTCGGCGCTGGATGTGTCAGTGCAGGCGCAGATTCTGGATCTGTTCGCGGAGCTGCAGCAAGACACCGGTGTGGCGTACCTGTTCATCTCACACGATCTGGCTGTCGTCCGTCAGGTCGCGCACCGTGTCGCGGTGATGCGGCAGGGACGCATCGTCGAGATCGCAGAGACAGAGCGGTTGTTCGGTCAACCGGCGCACGCCTACACCCGGCAGCTACTGGAGGCGATTCCCGGTTCCCGTTTGCTCGACGAGGTGAACACTTGATGCTGGAGGTCGGTGCCCGTGGCGATCAGGTACCGGCCAATTGCCGCACGGTCGGCGCGAGCCGGCGTGCGGCGTCCTCGTCCAGCACGACATAAGTAATACCGAACTTCTCCCGGAGCACCTGGAGCTGGTCGGCGGCCTCGCCCGGTGTATCGCTGAGTAGTGTGGGCGCTCCCTCTGGCATGGGCGGGCCTACAGTGCTGGAGGTCGTGCTGAACCGCAGTGCCAACTCGATATCCGGGAACCGCTGTCCAGCAGCGGTTTCGAGCCATTCGATCTGGCGGATGAGGTGCTCTCGCGAGAAGGTGCTGAAGGCGACGGTGTCGGCTTCGGTTGCGGCGAGTTCGGTGGCGCGGCGCCTGCCCGCGGCGATCAGCAGCGGTATCTTGCGTGCCGGCGTGGGCAGCAACTGTGCACCGTCGCTTCGGTAGTGCCCACCGCTGGTTCGGATCTGCTCACCACGGAACAACGCGTTGAGGATACGCACCGATTCGGTGAGCCGCTGGATCCGTACTGCGCCGGATTCTGCGGTAATTCCTAGCTCGGCGTAGCCGTTTGCGGTCTGACCGGCGCCGAGTCCGAGCCGGAAACGCCCGCCGGTGAGCAGGTCCAGCGTCGCGGCCTCACGTGCCAGGAGCACAGGATTGCGAAAGTCGTTGGCCAGCACCCAGGTTCCGACCTCCAGTGTGGTAGTCGCCGCTGCGGCGAAGGCGAGAGCTGCCAGCGGTGAGGGCACCGGCGCGGGGAGCTCGGGTACCACCAGCGCTGAAAAACCGGCGCTCTCGGCCTGTCGCGCCATCGCGCTCCACTGCCCAACGTCGGAGGCGGATGTGGCGATTACTCCGAATCGAAAAGGTTTGAGGCCCATTAGTTCTCGGGTGCCTCATAGGCGCACAGGAAGGTATCGACCGCGGCGGCGGCGACAGTGCGCATCTCGCTGGTGGCGACCTTGCGGGTGCCCAGCAGCGAGCGGCCCTCCATCGGGCCGATGATCAGTGCCAGAAATTGCTCCGCGGCGACGGCCGGATCGCAGCTGCGCAGACGGCCCGAGAGCGACAGGCGCGCAATCCGATCGGCCAGCGCGTCGGCCAGTTGGGTCGACGTGCGGTTGACAACGATGTCGATGAGGTCGGGAAATTGGGCGACCTGAGCATAGGTCAGCCAGCGCAGCGAGCGTGATCGATCGGTGCAGCAGACTCGGATCAGCCGATAGGCGACGTCGTTCAGTGTCACGCGCAGATCCGGCCCTGGACTGCGCAATCGTTCCACCACTGCCAGATTCTCGGCCAGCACAGCATCGGCGACAGCGGTCAGCGCGTGCCGGAACAGCGTTTCCTTGTCGTTGAGATGGTTGTAGATGGTCGGCTTGGCGACCCCAGCCCGCTCGGCGATCTCCGCGACGCCTGCCATCGCGTAACCCTGGCGCGCGAACACCAGGAAAGCCGCCTCCAGAATCGCCTGCCGTTTGTCGATCCGCCCCCGCAAGGCCGTTCGCCCCGGGGGCGTCGTCGCTGCTGTCACACCAGCAGTGTACCGGATCAACCTCATACGACTTTAACGAGCTGGTTCATATGCATGAACCAGCTTGAGCTTCTCCAGCTGGATCACTAAAGTGAACTTGCTGGTTCAAGATCTGCTGCTGTCCGGGAGAGATCTGTGAGATGAGTTTTTCGTCCGAGCAATGGTTGGAGATCCTGCAGGCGCCACAGCGACATCAGCTGACTGTCACCGAGGTGTGCCGTCGATATCAGGTGTCGCGCAAGAGCTTCTATGTCTATCTGGCGCGCTATCGAGAGCAGGGCAACGCCGGCCTGAGACCGAACTCGCGGCGCCCCAAGACTTCTCCCGGCCGGTCCCCATCCGATATCGAGGCATTCGTGGTGCGAATTCGCCGGGAGCGACCGCGGTGGGGGGCGCGCCGGATCCGCGAGGAGTTGCGACGCTGCGGTGCGGAGCATGTTCCCGCGGCCTCGACGGTGCATGCGATCATGCGCCGTCACGGTCTGGTCGGCGTGAATCCCGAAGGCTCTGCGCCGGTACAGCTCCACCGACTCGTCGGCCTGGACCATGCGACGCCCGTGCGCGCGTTGCGAGTGGGTACTCGCGGCGCGATCAACTATCGTCGGCGCAGGATCCAGGTCGGTGCGCAACTTGTCGACGAAACTGTGCACGCAGTGGAGAGAAACGGCATCGTCCGAATATTTCACGGCGCTGATCTGATCCGTGAACTCCGGCTCGGACCAACGGGCACCTATCACGGCAACGGCAAGAAATCGACTGGTCGACCGCCGCAGAAGCGGACTGATTGATGGCACCGTGCCCGACGCCCGGTACGCGCGGTCCGACACGACGAGGATCAGCGAATAGTGTTGCTGTTCAGCCGAGTTCGACAGGCAGTTCAGGTACCGCAGCCGCCCATTCGGCGAGTGAGCCATCGTAGACGGCGATGTTTCGATAGCCGAGCAGGGTCAGCGCGAACGCATTCAGAGTGGCCGCGATACCGCCTCCGCAATAGGCCACCGTAGGTCGATCGGATATGACACCGGCTTCCTCGAACCGAGTCTGCAACTGCGGGATCGATCGAAAACGATTCGTGACCGGATCGATCAGATCCAGAGCCGGCACGCTGGCGCTTCCCGGTATATGGCCCCTTCGGGCCGCGATCTGCGGGCCGTCCCCCCGGAAGATGAACTCCGGCAGAGCACTGACCAGATTCGCCTCGTGGTTCCCCAGCAGCTGATGCACCTGCGCAGTCGTGGCCAGCCATTCAGGTCGGAAGACAGCCGTGAAACTCGCGCTGGGCCGAGGTGTCGTGTCGGTCGACAACCCCAGACCGGCGGAATTCCATGCGGTCAGGCCACCGTCGAGCACGCTGACGGTATCGACGCCGAACAACCGCAGCAGCCACCACAGGCGAGTGGCCCACATCCCCGATTCGGCGTCATAGGCAACGACATGAGTGCCCGTCCCTACTCCCAGCCGGGATATGCCCGCGGTGAATCGTTCGACATCCGGCACCGTGTACAGGAACTGCGAGCCCGGCGCGGACAGTTCGTCGATGAGGTCTGCGAACCCAGCGTTCGGAATGTGCCCGCCAGCCCAACTGTCCCGACCGCTGTCGTAATAGACAGAACCGTCGTCGCCCTGCCGAAGCCACATCGTCGCGTCCAGAACGAGCAAGTCCGGGTCGTCGAGGTGTTCGGCCAGCCAGTCCACGCTAACGAGCGCAGGAACGGAAGAAGACATCCAGATGATCCTTTTCGGTGTGTGGGCACGGTCCGGAAGAGAACTGTCAGTGAACCTTCGAAAAGGCTGTCAACATGCGGAACGTGTTTGAGTCCATCGGGTTTGCCGCTTGAAAACAGATCATCCGAGGATGTGCCCTTACCCGGACTCGCAATGAACTCGTAGGTTCAGTTTAGGCAACCCTCCAGGTCAATTGGATAATTTTGCTCAAGATGATTTGTAGCCAGGTTGCGCCAGCTATCAGTGACAACTTGCTATCACCGCGTATCGGCTCCGACACAATCACGACGACTACGTCTACCTCAAGCACGGCGCGCACCACGCCATCGGCGCCCTGGCGCCCATCATGCGGGTCACGGACCACACCGGGAACTACCGGTGTATGCCGATCGAGCCGGTTCTGGTCATGTGGGGGTGGGTGGCTCGGCGGCGGGGTGCATGACGGCGTGCCACCACGATTCGAGCCGACTCGGATCCGGCCAGCGCACCACGGGCACATCGTCATCGGAACCGCTGGTGATGGTGGGTGTGGTCGTATGCCGCTTTTCCGGGTGCCGAGCGGGCCTGTCACCGCGTGGTTCGCGTGGGGTTGCTGTCATGGCGCACCTCCGAATCCCTGGCCCGACGCCCGGTCTCACCGGGGCGGGCTGGATTCTCAGGCTCGCGGCGGCGGTGTACGCCGAGGTCGACCGCGCGCGAGGAATGGCACGAAGGCCCAGGGCAATGCCGAGGGGTCTGCGCCACCACAGAGGAGGCCGACCTGGGCCATAGTAGGCCTTCAAGGTCAACGACAGGCTACGTTCTAGCCGATTCCCGGGGTCTACCACTGCGACCCGGCGAACCTCCGTCCCGGTCCCGGAACCGGCCGCCGACATCCTGCTCGCCTGGATCGACAACCGCACCAACATGAACACCGCCACCAACCGTGATTCCCGCTGGCTGTTCCCCGGCCGACGGGCGGGGCAGCCGATGCACCCGGAGACGCTGGGCGGATTGATGAAAGCCCTTGGCGTCCCGAATGTTCCGGGCCGTACATTGGCCATGCGCCAGCACGTCCAGCAGATGCCCGCACCGGTCGTCGCCGACGCCTTCGGCTATCACCCCGTCACCACCACGAAACTCGCTGCCGAGGCCGCATCACCTGGAGCCGCTACGTCACCGCACCCCGATTCCGATCGCCCGAGGGCTGGAAGCCAACGACAACCCACGACAGTTGAATGGGCGATCTCACCAGTCGGCGACCCCGTTTTTCGAGATCGCCCCGGGGCGGCTCGCTCGCGCCGACGAACTCGTTTCCAGTCTGTAAGCGTTCTGGCCCTACCTACTTCGGCGGAATGGGTGCCACGCCGAGCATCTGGGCCGCGGCTTCGAGGTGTCTGCGTCCAAGATCGAGGGCATCGGCTTGCGTGTAAGGCTGGTGAGGGACCGGCTTGCCTCTTTTAGTTCCTTCGCGATGTGCGCTGCTTTCATCGGGTCGAGATCGAGCCTCGCGTCGAGACATGCCTGTCGAACTTGCGGCGTGCCGACGCCGCTGCGGTAGAGCGTGACCGGTGGATGGAGTGCGGCAAGCGCGTCCCGCGCAGAGACCAGCAGGTGGACACCGAGACCCTCGGTGTCGACGGGCGTGGACAATCATGACAACCCCGGCATATGTGGCGGGACCGGCGTGCTGTCGATCGTGTAATAGGCAATGCGATACGTCGTTATGATGCCGATCGCGAGATCGTCAGCTCGGTCGACCGCCACCCACCCCCAGTACCACTGCCTATTCATTTCGCTGTACCGATGGGCAGGCATGATCTCTACGCCATCGAAGTCCTCTGCAAGGGCCACGGATTATCAGTCTGCCCGAGATGTGAGTGGATCATCCGCGACCCTAGCGACGTGCAGCGTCACGTCGTCGGCGGGCCGCGCGGATTTCGTTGTCTGCCAGTTCATCTCGCGCTTGGGCGTAGATCTGGGTGGTTTCGGTTTTGGCGTGTCCGAGTCGGCGGCGGATGACTTCGAGCGAGACTCCGGAGTCCAGGAGTTCCATGGCGTGCGCGTGGCGCAGCTGGTGGATTTCGATGTCGACGCCGGCGGCGGTGCGGTATTTGATCCACCGATTCAGCACGGCGTTGTACGAGATGGGGCCGCCTCCGCCGTTGATGGACGGCCGGAACAGCGGGCCGTTGGTGTAGCCGGTGCGGGCGAGGTAAAGCCGCAGCAGGGCAACGAATCCGCGGTCGTCGAGCAGTACGACGCGGGTCTTGTTGCCTTTGCCGTGCAGGGTGATGTGCTCGTTGTCGACGCGTAGATCGAGGTCTTCGACGTAAGCGCCGCACACCTCGGCGGCGCGTGTGCCGCAGACGTAGGCGAGTTCGAACAGCACCCGATCACGCATGACGTCGATCGGCACGTCTTTGCGGGGGCGACGTGGACAGATGGTGTTCAGCAGTTTGTGGATCTGCTCGTAGGGCGCCGGGCGGGGCAGGCCCTTGGGCACGGCCACTGATTCGGTCTTGTCGACCGGGTTGGCGTCGAGCAGTTCTTGGCGGACTGCCCACGCACAGAAGGCTTTCACTGCGGAGCGTCGCCGTGAGCGGGTGGCGGCGGAGTTGTCGATGTTCTCGGACAGGAAGGCACGCACCGGCACGACGGTCAATGTCTCGATGTCGTCGTGGTGGTGGCGGGCGAACATGATCAGGTCGCCGCGGTATGCCTTGATGGTGTTGCGGGAGCGGCCCGCGTTGCGCAGATCGGTGAGGAAGTTGTCGATGTGCGTCACGAGAGGGTGGCTGTCGCCGAGTGCGTCGGTGAGGACTTCGCGGGTGTCGCGGAGGACCGAAACAACCACTGCGGCCATCTCCTTCGGCGAGGTTGGTGGATAACGGGGAATCGAGTTGTCCGGCGGCCGCCGCATCGGTCGACGTCGCCGATGCCGATCTTACGGGAGTTGGTGGATAACGGGCGTTATTCACCAACCCGTCTGTGTGCCCCTCCTGCGGCCCCCAACGCATCGGGGGAGGGGTAGAGGTACCCCGGATCCGGCTGCGGGCCATACAGCCGGACCGCACTGCGGCCGATTCCGCGACGGCCCCCGCTGCCGTACCTCGAACAGCACGCGCCCCCGCACGGTCGGCAATGCACGCCGGGTCCATCGGCCGACGATCGGCGACGGCACGTTCGGGCTGAACGAGGAGGGCCACGACGGCGGCGCCAGCTGCGGGCACAAAAAAGCCCCCAAGGTCGAATGACCTTGGGGGCGTAGGGATTCGGCCCGCCGTCGGGCGGCGGTTACCAGCGGCGGCGGGCCGCGGCCGAGAGACGGCGCCAGCCGGTGCGCAGCGCATGCATGGTGCGGATGCAGACGTAGCGGACCGAACGAATGGCCCGGTGGATGATCGCATGCCCGGCCGTGCGGGCTCGGCGGCTGCGCGCGATGCGCAGAACCAAGGCCAGGAAGTCCAGCACGTAGGACACCTCGTGCAGACCGGCGAGGTGGGCGACGAGGCTGACGAGCTCGAACAGGCCGATCAGCTTGCCGACCGCGGGGCGCTCGAGGTGCTCGATGAGCTTGTCAACCGAGGGGTGGGCGACAAAGTCGGCGACCTCCTCGGCGGCCGTGCGGGCGGCACGCACCCCTTGGCGGACGTACTCCTGGGCGAGAGCGCCGACGCGATGCGCGAGGCGGTGAATCCGGCAGGGCGGAATTTCACGGCATTCGCCGAAATGAAAACTATTATCGGAATTGCTGTGGGTAAACCCGTTATTTCTCATAACTTCCACACAACCAGCTGAGTGGGAAATTCGTGAGTCGATACCGGGGGCAGTTGCATTCATTCCACTGCGTTAAACATCAAAATTTCGTCAAACGTTAAATGAAATCCCGAAAGCATGAAGAGTTAACCGTGAATCGTGAAAAGCGATACGTCTTAGATTAAATATCGAACGCTATTCGTGAAACCTCAAACATTGAACGTCAACCGGCATGCGTTAAAAGTTGAGCGTGAAACGTTAAACCTCAATCACGCTTAGGGTCGACTGACGACTCAGCGTCTTCCGATTCGGTTCGGCGAGGCTCCGGCGAATCGGTGTAGGTGACCAGGTCGATGTATAGATCCCTGAACGCGTCGACCGCGCCCCGCGTGTTGTCATCATCATTGGGCCGCTCGAACGTCGGCACGACTTTGAGAATGTCCTCCTTCACCATACGAACCGCGCGGGCGGTATTGGATTGAAAGGATGTCGCCACCCCGCTGGGTATCGGCAACCGCTCGCCTGGCTGGAGAATGATTTGCAGCACGTTGGCATCGATGGCCTTGAGAGGGCGATACATCTTCGGCTTCGGTCTGCGCTGGTTGAATACCTCGTCGCGGTAGCGCTCGATGATGCTCCTGACCTTCCAGGCCTCCTCGCGGGTCCGGATGCCATTGGACTTGATTCTTGCCTCGAGCTTGTTGAACTCCTTCTCGATCTCAGACCCAGTCTGAGAAACAGGCCGGTCGGCATCTGTCGTCTCGTATATAGCGAAGAAGTCCACCTCCTCTGAGGTGGACTTCTCGTTGAGGTAGTGGACCCAACACGCATCCCCGTGTATGGATGTGGCCGAGGCGGCCGTCAGTTGGTTCGGGTCGGATGCCACGACCTGGGCGACACGTGCCATCAAGTAGTGGCCGTTGCTCTGCTTGAGCCACTTCAAACCGCGCCGGCCTCCTCTGATGCGGTACTGGCGAAGGATCGGCGCAGCTAGCTTGAACTGGGCATCGTTCGTATCCGCGGGCAGCACAACAACCAACCCGGGGAACTTGTCCAGTTCGAACTCGGGGGGCACTTTGCCGATCTCGTGTAGATAGACAGCCACCTGACGCTCGCGACACTGTCGACGGGCCGCCTCGGCGACCTCCTTGTCACCGGCACCGTGGAGCACTAGCCACGGGCCGGCGCCGTACATCTGCGCCGGGGTCCGGGTATCTCCGCTTCCAGCGAGAGACTCGTCGAGCACCATAGGCCGAAGTATCAGGTCACAATCCGGTCTCGTCAACTGCCGCAACGGTTTTAACGTATCCGGCTTCATCTCCGCACGCTTTAACGAAAGTGCCTCTGGCCACGCCTGCCTCGCAGCGGGCAGACTGCATTGCATGGAGCAGCTTTCAATGAGATGAGGATGCATTCATGAGTCAGCTTTCAACGAGATACGGTCCTTTGACCCTTGAACTCGCGGCAGGCGTGAGGCAGATCGCCGAACGTGCGGTACAGCCTGTGTTGCTCGCCTCGTTGAACACTGCCGTGATGGAGTTTGACCGCCCTCCAGGCGACGGTGTGATGGTGATATTCGCCGAGCCGTCGAATGCGGAACACGCGAGTCCTTCTCTCTACGAAAAGTGGGGGAGGGTCATGACCGAGATCTTCGGTCATGAGCAGGGCTTCTTGCTCGATCTCCGGGTCACTGAGCATGACGTACCGATAATCGACGCGGATTGGGCTCAAACCGATGCCACCATTGCGGACATTCTCCGCACTGCCGGAATGTTTTTGGCTGTCCATGCCGGTCAGATGCGTGCTCACGGCGACGAGTGTGCCGATGAGGCGTTCGATCGTGCGTTGATGCTGAATCGGTGGGCCGCTGATGGGGTATGGAACGCGGTCAGCGTATACGAGTTCCTCACTCACGAAGACCCGGAATCGGTTGCCGTGCACTGGCTTTCATCGGCGGAGGCAAGCGCGAGCGTCCCGGTGGTTTCTGCGTCGGAGCAGCGGGAGCGCGAGCTTGTCAGCAGCGCATCGGTCACTGAATCGCGCCTGGGAGCGCCATGGAGTTGGGCGGTGCCAGTGCTGGCGATTCTCGGGTCAGCTGGAGTGAATGTGGGTGTGCTGACTCGCCTTGGAGCTCCGGCACTGGTAGTCGCCCTCATCCTCGCCGCGATACTGGTGATGCTGTTCGCGAGCGCGCGATTATTCAAAGATCTCGCGATGCGAGCCTGGACACGGACGGTATCGGCGCAGAACGCTCCGGACCCCGCAACTCGCACGGTAACCGCTTTTGCCGCCCGAACGGTGCTGCGCTGAACCCTCGCAGCACATCGAGGGCCATGCAGATTCGATGTTCCTGTCGGCTTGCGACAACGGGCCAGGTAGGCGTTGAGCCAACTAATGGCAGCGGTGTCCTGGCCTTTCGCGTAGCGGATGCTATCTCAGGCTGAAGCTGCGGCGCCTCCTCGCCGAGATCGGGAGGAGGCGCTTCCGCGGACGCGTTGCAGTGCAGGTCAGAGCTCCGGTCTGGCATCAAAGCGCTTATGGGCTCGGTCCCGGCATGCCCATGCGAGCTGCGGGCACTGGGAGCTCGGCCATGCGATCTGCGACAACGATCGGTGCGTACAGCCGACCCGATCGCTTCCCCATTCTCTCCGCAGAGGACGATCAGCACGCGCGGATACCACCGCGCCCAGGTGTACGCCGCTGCCCGCGCTGCGGGAGCGGAAAGGCCGCGCAACCCTCGATCTAGACCGCTCGAATGTCGCCCTCCAGGGTGACGTGGAAGTCAGGACGTCGTAGTTGATGCTCGCAATCCGGGTTCTTGTCGGCTCGGGTGACGACCAGCGTATGACGATGCCGTGGCTTGCCGTCGTCACCACAGTTCAAGATGTACTCGTTCGATGTGACTCGGACCTCGCCGTCTTCGGGGAAGATCGAGATCAGCAGATCGGTACCCTCGACAGTCAGCTTGACGTTCTTCCGCCTGTTAGTCATCAGGAGAGTATCCCCGCCCTTTACCCTGCCAGGCTTGGATAGTGCTGCATTGCAGCAATTCTCGGGTGGTGGTCTGGGATCGGCGCGCCTTGATCCTGTACGGCCAAAATCGGCAACACGTCGCGGCCGCGAAGGGCGTTCGGGAGTCGGGGGGCTGGTGCCAGCGCCGCGGGCGACCATCCGGCGACGCCGGTGCGGCACAACAGCTCTGGGCACTTCGCCTTCGACCCACTCGCCGAGGCTGACCGCGTGCACGGTGCGCCCTGCCCGCACGACCGCGTCACCGCACCGGGCCCGCGTGGAAGCAGCCAGGGGCGAGATGTCGGTCATGCGCCCAACGGTAAGGAGGGCCGGAGAGCAGCCGCGGTGTCAGCTTGTACCGAACCGCGGCGGGCCCGTGCGAGTTCGCGGCACGGACCTTCGGGTAGCACATGATCATCGTCGTGTTGCAGCCGTCATCGAGCTCGACAACCTCCACGAACCTGGGTGTTGCATTGCCGCCGGTTGCGTATTTTTCGCTTTTTCTGCGGAGCTCTCTGTTGTGGCGCTGACCTGTCTTCGATGACGAGATGAATGGCTCAGGCCGTCGGTCGATTCTCCATCCATAGCCAGAACCACCGCCGGTGATCTTCCAAATCATCACCAGCACAGGCAATGTGGGGCGCAGATGCTCGGCAAACATGTCGGTGCGCGGTGGGAGACTCCGGTGATGGATCCTCACACCGAGGCTGACGGCGTGCCCGTTGATGACGACATTGGTTCTTTGTACGACTACACGGAGTATCTGTGGCCGCGCCCGGCCCATCCGCTGTTGCGGCAGCTGGATCCGCGCCGGATCCAGCTGCGGCGCCGGACACGGCGGGCGGTCCGTTTCGACTACTACGGGCCGCCGGTGGCCGAGGGGGCCGCGGCCGCGTACCGCTCGATCACGTTCTGGCACGAGCAGCAACCGAGCTTCCCGATCGGGAAGGTGTCCTATCTGATCTGCCATGAATGCCGACGCGGGTTCATCGGCAATCTCGATGTGCAGAAGAACTTCTGGGGCCGCGGGATCGCGACCGGTGCGCTGGCAGAGATCCGCGAGCAGGTGCCGGGCTACACCTGGCGCACCAGCCTGCACCAGCTCGGCGCGAAGAGCTTCTGGCTGTTGGTCGCCGAACGCACCGGCGAGTCTTACGCCGACACCGACCGGACTTGCGAGCACATGGATGCGTTCTGGGGCGGCCGCAGAGGCTGAGGCCGAGTCCACCCATCGCGCCAGTGTCAAAGGCGCGGGCGCGATCAGGTGACCGGGAGACGGCGCCCGTTCAACTCGACCATCGGTGCACATGCTCAACAACTGCCTGCCTCGAAGGCCAGAACGACGGCACCGGCATCGGGGTTCGAGCCCACCAGCACGGTACCGGACAACAACATCGCTACTGCCGGGGCACATCTCGCTGGTCACCGAGCCCGACAGCAACCGCTCAGGTGATGACAGCTGTCTACTACCATCGAACGACCCGATGAGTGCTGTGCTGTCACTGGCGCGGAGCCAACCGGTGCAGGGGCGTTCGAGCGAGGGAAGGCACGTGAAGTACATCGACAACGCTGCCGCGGCGGAGGCGAACGCGGCAGTACAAATGCGGTTACTGGGCTATCCCGATGCCGCGGTCACCGACCCCGGAGCGGACGGAGGAATCGACGTTCGCGCGAAAGGCGCAATCGCGCAGGTCAAATGGCGCACCGGTCAGGTCAGCCGCCCCGAGGTCCAGCGACTTTTCGGGGCACGAGCCAACAACTTCGATACCCAGATGTTCTTCTTCGCCGCCTCTGCCTTCAGCCGGCACTCTGTGCAGTACGCCGACAGCGTCTACATGGCCCTGTTCACCTACGACCCGACCGGGCGTGTGACCCCGATAAACGACACCGCCAAACGAATCACGGTCAATGCCAGGAACAGAGCACACGCCGCACAGGAGCGAGAAGCAGCCAGATCAGCCCAGGCGCGTCATGCACAAGAGAAGGCTTCCCGGGCCGCCACGACCGATGACGATCCCGCCGGAACGGCACCAACAGTTGCCGAAATCCGCTGCCCGGCATGCACGGTCCGGAACAACATTAATGGCTACGGGCGGCGCAGATGTGGTCGCTGCCGAGCCGAGTTCACGGTAACCCGCACGATCGCCGGCGACGTCCAGGTGCAACTACACCCGAGGCAGCCGACGGTGGAACTATCGAAGACCCGACAATTCATGAACGATGCGAACTACTGGCTCAATCGCCCACGACCGAGCCGTGACACCGACCCTGAGTTAGTAAGCCAGCGCGACGCCGTTCTCATGACACTGGTCTACGGGCTTCTGACGCTGCTGTTCGCACTCGGCGCGGTCGTTGTTCCCTTCGCTAGCAGCGTTCAGTCAGTCGCGGATCGGCTGGTCGGCGCTGCGGTCGCGGTAGCGCTCAGTGCGGTGTGTGCCGCGTGTACACGGTGGCACTTCCGCAAGAGCACTCAAAGCCCTGCAGTCGGAGGCCAACCAGACGAGCCTTAGCGCACAACCACTCGGTGGACCGTGCCGGGCACTCATCGCTGAGAACCGAATCCCCTGCCTCGCACCGGGTGCGGATGTGGCGTCCGCGGCGATCTTGGCGACCCGAAAACGGACGAGCAGCATCAGCACCGGTTCGCCAGCGATGATCCCCGTGACTACCTCGGCGTCGTCGATCTCGGCCGGGCTCGGTTCTCCCGGCCCGATGGCGTAGTCAGGAATCCGCACGGCTCGACGGTATCGGCGGATCGTCCTGGGGTGCGGGGCTTTACGGCGGTAGGCCGTAGACAACACCGTGTCCGTCGCGCGCAATTGCGCTGCGGTCTGCCGTCTTTCAGTGCGGTTTGGGTGATCAGTACGCATGGTGCCGTGGTTGCTGTCGTGTATCGGGGCTGTGGCGATGAACCGAAACTCACTCGACCAGGCACAACATATTGTGTTGAATCAACTTGTCACACACCGCATATAGAATCTGTCTGAGCGTTTCAGCGCCACGGATGCTGTTGCTGGTCGGTGCTGTTCCATGGTTTGTTCCTGCTGTCGGCCCGTTCGCGGGCGGAACGGAGTTGAGCGTGACCTCTGCTGAGAGCAGCAGCCAGGACCTGTTGTTGCCTGCGGTCGTGCGAGCAGTCCCGCCGCGAACGCCTCGTTGATCTCCACCAGATTGGGCTGCGGAAGTCGGTGACGATCTGTGGAAGCACGGGTTCGCCCGTACGGCCGCGCAGCATTGGAGATGTTCTCCGAGGCTGCGTCGGCGCTGGACGAGCACCCGGCCAAGACGGCGGCGCTCGCGAGGGCGGTGGCGGCCAGGGCCATGGGCTTGGTGATGCGGGTCATGCCTGTACTCCTGAATGCAGTTCGAATGTGAAGCTCAAGAAGCGAGCACTCCTACCGGCCGCGGCGGGATGCTTTGCGGGCAGCGCGGTTCTTCACTCGCCGACGCGTGATCTCGTCGTCGGGGACGGCGCCGGCGTAGATCGGTTTCGACTGGAGGCCGAGGAGGATGGCGCGCGCCCAACGGGTATCGTAAGGGTCGGGACGAGTGTCGCGCGGCAGAGGGGTGATTTGGAGCATGAGAGGTCTTCTCCTGTCGAGGGTTTAGGGCGGCGGGGATCAGGCTGCTCGGCTCGTTCGAGCCTCACCTGCGGGTCAGTACACCCAGTTGCCGGTGACGGTGTTGAGGCCGGAGCGGACGTAGGTGACGTGGTCGACTGGAGCAGTCGTCGCAATGTCATCGCCGCGCGCGAACAGAATCGGGCGCGGAGCCCATCCGGCTATGCGATCGACCTGGGAGCCTGCCCGGTGAAGGTAGTGGGTGCGTCCGTTGTTTGGTCCGCCGCGGCATTCGCCGGTGCGTGAATCCGGTGGCAGCCAACGCAGTTCGACTGTCACGGTGTCGTGCTGGTGGTCGCGTTCGATCTCAGTGGATGCAAGGTCGCGGATGTGGACGCCAGGGAAGCGCCGTTGAACCTCGCGCCGGAATTCGTTGACGTGGACGCGGTCCAGATCTGGGCCCATGGCAAGGCGTGGGCACGAACGTTGGAGCCGCCAGTTGCGGAGGTGCCGCAGCTGGTCGAGGGTGAGGATCGCGTCCTCGTCCCGCAGGTACCAGCCGTCAGCGGCAGGACGTTCGTAGGAGTGCACTTCCATCCAGTACCGGCCGTCGTCGCCGACATCACGCCGTGCACGGATCCCGGTGCCCCGCTGCGACATCAGTTCGACCACTTGACGACCGACGCGCAGCACGTCGCGCCGTGGTGTGGTGATCATGTAGGGCGGGTTGTAGCTTCCGAGAGGGTCGTCTTCGGCGGTTTCGAGATGGATGTCGCCGTGCCCGCGGATGTCGTCGCACCGCCACCAGTGCGGGCCAGATTGCACAGCTGTCGCTGCGCCAGTGAGGATCCCGTGGACCGTTGCGCTCTGGCTTGGCTCGGTCAGCAGCCGGAAGGTGATTTCGAGGTTCCGCACTGACTGCGTCCACCGCGCGAGGTCCAGAGGGGCTTCGTCGGCTCGCGTGTACTGGATCCCGCCGCCGGAGACGTAGCCGATTGGTGCCCAGCCGTCGTTGCTCCAGATCCGCACCATGGGCTGCGGGCGAGGTGGTGTGACTGGTGTGAACTCGCCTTCGAACGTGGATCCGGGGCAGATGATTTCGGAGTCGTCTTCGTCGTACCGGTAGGCATCGAGCGCAGCCGCGGTCTCCTCCGAGACCCGCGGCTCGTCCTCGTAATAGGCGACCGTCGAGCGATGCAGGCGCCGCATCTCCAGCATGCGCGCGGTGATCGCCAGCCCGTGCCACGGTTCTTGGCACCACTTGTGCGGGCACATGTCTTGGTTGACGTCGTGGTCCCAGCCCGACCGGTTGTCGAAGCCGGCGAGCTGTTCGTCGACGAGTTCGTCGATGGCATCGAGAATGTCGCGGCCGGCGGGGTCAGTCACGTGGCTATTCTCGAGACGAGGTCAAGCCAAACCCATAGATTCATTCGATGGATGTGGTCGCGCGCTGTTCGCGGCTGGCTATTCGCTGGCCCCACACAGCTTGCGGCGACGCCGTCTCACTGCCGCGAAACGGCCTGCCGCCGTGCGGGTTCCACTGTTTTGTGTGGGTGGCAGCCGCGGGCCGGGTTGGGCAGGATAGAGCCCATGAGTCAAACCAAGTGCCCAATCTGGTGTTCCGAACACATCACCCTGGACGAAACAAAACCCGACGCGGAGCCAGTGCACCGCAGCGCCCCTGAGGAGCTGGCCATCTCGGGCACGAATCTGGCGGAGGTGTCGGCGATGGTGCGGCTCCAGCTCGAAGGCACATACACTCCCGAGGGGTTCTTCGACGAGTGGGCCGATCTCAACATTGACGGCAACGGTATTGAACTGACCGCCGTGGAAATGCGCGCGCTGGCGCACCTACTCAACCGCACCGCCGACCAGCTCCAGGGCGCACGATAACCTTCAGCCGCCCCGAAGATGACGAGAGCCGGTCGCGGAGGGGGAATTCCGGGACCGGCTCTGCCAGACGCACATCGGCATTTATTCCTGATGTGACGGCCGTTACGGTACGCCGATTCGGCGCGAATCTGGATCCGACACGCGGACGGCTTGGACTGCAATACCTTTTACGAGTTCCGTTCGTCGCCCCACGGGAATCCGAGGAGCCACTCCTCGATCTCTTCTGCGGTCATGGGCGGATTGTTGCGTGCTTCGAGGATCATCGCAATGTCTTCGTCACTGGGCGGAACCCCTCGCGTGTATTCGGGGTTCAGTTGGCCATCAGGTAGATACAGCTCGCTCATTGGCAGGTCGTTGTCTGGGTTGCTGCTCATTTTCGAGAGGGTAGCCCAGTCATGCTCGGGCCGTTGTCGATCAGGTCGCTCAGGGTATCGATCTCATTCACGGCGCTGATAGTCCCCTGATGTTTGACCGAATCGGGAGTGCTCGAGTTCTTCCGTCTCTAGCAGATTCCGGATCAAGTCGAGGACGATCCGCCGGCGTTTCGGGCTGAGCGAATCGACGTTGTCGGGCAGTTCGTCGCGGAAGGCTGCGTTTGGCACGGGCAGGTCGGCCGCCTCGTACGCAACTCGATCCGGGACGTCTGCGAGCCAAGCAATCGCGCGGATCGTCTGGTCGGACGGGCGGGACTTGTACCTGCCGGACGCAATCTGGTTCACGGTGGCGTGGCTGAGTCGCCATCCGTGGGTGCTGGCCAGCTCGCCCAGTGCACGGCCTGACATACCCCGATCGGCGGCGGCCATTCGGAGTAGATCTTGCAGCGTGGGGCGAAGTTCCTCGTTGTATCCGTCGGCCTGTCGCGCGGCTACCTCGGTGTCATCTGCCTTGAATGACGGTGCGACCAGGTCTGTTATGTCAATTATGTTGGAGGACTGGGCTTTTCCGATGACACTGGAATAGCCGATGTCGGTGAGAGCGGCATCTAGAACATCTGGGTATGGGATGTGGGTGAGGTGGGCGACGGCTTCGAGTAGCCGACGCTCGGGCAGAGCTATCAGTCCGCGCTCTCTCCACAAGTTCAGTGTTTGGGGGCTGCTGCCCATGCGGTGGGCGAACTCGGTCTCGCGGACGCCGGTGTCATCGAGGTAGGTCTGTATCAGGTTCCAGAATCTGCTCACCGGTCGATCGTCCTCAGCGCGCGTAGGTCTGTGTCATGGTGCAGTTCCACGTCTTCGTAAAGAAATGCCCATGAACTAGCACTCAAGCACACCTTTGACATCGGTTGCTAGATATTCGCGCACCGCTATCTATGACACATCGTGCCAATAGGGTCACCACACGAGCAGCGTCAAACCGAAATCCGAGGGCCCGAGGGTCCAACCCGTTCCCCCACGATGAACTCGCTGCAGCGCATGGCTTCCCACTCTCTCACGATGACCTCACCGTTGCTCACGACTTCCACTCCTGTTGGTAGTCAGGGTGTTCGGACCAGATGGCAGCCAGCGGTGCGAGGTCGGCCTCGATCAGGTACTCGTTATCGTGATAGCCCCAGCCATGTTCGATACGCCGGCGAGTCGAGCGCACCAGTGCACGCATCGCCACGCACTCGAGCAGCACTTCGCGCGGGCTCGGTGCGCCGGGCGCGAAGTTGGACGAGTGCGCCCGATCGCCGCCGGGCCGCCGAACGGATCGGACCCGCCGGCGGACGAATCGGACCCACTGGTAGTCGAGGTCGAACTCGTCTGGCGAGAAGGACATTTCGAGGTCGAGCGCTTGGTTCGCCGCTGCTTCCCGCTCGCTGAGGCGGGCCTCGATGAACCCCTCGATGGTCACTCGGGCGTCTCCTGTCCGAAGAGGATCCGCGCGCATTCGTCGTAGAACTCCGCATGCCCTTCGGGAGTGTCTGCACAAACGCGGATCAGGTCACGAATGTCGTCATATTTTCGCCCCCGCTCGATCCACTCGTGCGCGCGGGCCCGCTCGGCCGCGATGTCCTTCTCTGCGATCAACTGAGCCACGGCGTCCACGGCTGCCTTGAACTCGGCGGCGAAGTCGCTCATGCTGCCGATCCACCCTGGCCGGCTTCGAGAGCCGCGCGGATCTCGCGGAGGTTCCTCCACACCGCCCGCTGCCGCCAATCGTCCTTGGGACTCTCCTCCGAGAGCCAGGTGTCGATCAGCTTCCGCGCCCGCTGGGCCGGATCCCCCTCGGCCGCCAGTGTCCATGCCAGCTTGTGGTCGGGCACTCGAACGCCCGTGCCGCGCATCAACTCCTCGACGGTGATATCGCAGAGGTAGTGGAAACGCTCGCCGCCCGCGCGATCGAGGTAGGCGATCTCGACTGCACGTGCGGCCGGCTTCTCGTACTCCGGTTCGAGCGATTCGGTGACACTGATGATCCGGCCCACGCCGGCCGCAAACCGTTCCCAATCGCCAGACCCGGATTTGATGGCGTATTCGAGGCCGCTTCGCAGATCGGCGGCCAGTACTGCGGTGAGTGCGTCGAAGAACTCTGTGGTCATGTCGCTGGTCCTCCCAAGCCGAAAAGCCATGGCGCCTGGCGAATCCGCTCCTTATCGTCCTCTGCTTTGATCGCCGATTGCAGCGCTTCTTCCCGCCACTGCTGCTGGAACGCGATGAACGCATCCCAATCTTCCCGCGCTACAGGAGCGCCCCTTGCATCGCAGCGCCGGTCATCGTTTTGTTCCTCGGTTGTTTCGTCGGCCGCGTCGATCAAAGGTGCGTTCCTGTACCCACGGGCGCGGCTGCTCAATGCGGGTGGGGTGCTGGCATCGGTAGGTCGGGACGAGCGTGGCCTGTCGCTGCGGCGGAGTTGTCGGCACGACGGGGTCGCCGATCGTGACATCCCACTGCACAGGAGTGCCGGAACCCCACCGTGGAGGCTGACTTCTCTGCCCCCACGCTTGCAACGGCCAGCATTCCGAGTCGAGGTGCGCAGTCACTGAAAGCGCGAAGGTTGGTGTCCGGTCAACCTGTCTCGCAACCGATTCGAATCCACTCCCCTGGTCGACCCACACCAAGCCGTCGACGTACTCGGTGTCCGGGTCGAGCAGCGACGGCGCCGGCGGATGTTCTTGCATGGCCCGGTCCAAGACAGGGTCGGGTGCGGCGGGCGTGTCGTCGCTGTGCGGCCATTCGGTCGGTAGCAGCGGGTTCGGTGGCAGGACGAGCCGGTGCAGTATGGACGAATCGAGTACGTCCCAGGAGCCAAGGATCGCAGGCCATTCGAGGAACGGCGCCATCGCTGTCCGCCAGCTCGCAGCGAAGTCCCCGAACAGGGACACGGCCGAATACAGGAGCGAGCCGATGTCTGGGTAGTGCTCGGGTCTCTGCCATTCGTACGGCTTCGCAGGTGCTGGTGGTCCGATGAAGTCTCCGCCGGGGCAGATGACCGTGGAGTCGTCGTCACGGTACCTGTAGTCCGCGGGCATTGTTGCGTGCCAGCGCATTTCGCGCATGCGGGTGGTGATGGGGAGCCCGTGCCAGCCTTCCCAGCAGCCTGGCCACTGGCATTTCGGGTAGGTGGGGTCGTTGTAGTCGTAGCCGGTTTCGGGTTCGCCGGCGTCGAGCTGTTCGGAGATCAAAGCGTCGATGTCGGTGAGGACGTCACGAACTGGCATGCGCTCATTCAGCCTGCCCTTGGGTTCGTATCAGGGCACGAAAAGTGGTGCTGCGGCAATGATCTGGACGGCGGGGCAGGTCTGGGGCTTGTACGATGGGGCGGTCTGGTGGTCGAGCAGGAGGGTGGGGATATGGAGCCGGTGTCGTTGGGGATTGCTGCTGCGGCGTTGCTGGCGGCGAAGTTCGGTGAGGGTTTCGCCAAGGACGCCGGGGAGAGCGCGTGGAGCGCGGTCAGGCGGCTACGGGAGGTCGTGGCCGGGAAGTTGCACGAAGATCCCGAATCCGGCGGCACCACAGCCGTAGTGGTGACGAGTCCGACCGTGGCGGACACGTCGGCGGTCGCCGCTCGGATCACTGCGGCTGCCGCGGCGGATCCACGGTTCGCTGCCGAGGTCGAACGCTTGGTTGCAGCGGCTCGACAGGACGGTACTGCGGAGGTGTTCGTGGCTCAGGCGTTCGATCAGGCCCGGCAGGTCAACATCCGCGGCGACAACACTGGAACCATCAACCTCACCAGCTGAACGAAAGATTCTGTGCCCGATTATCACGCCCGCGACCACGCCCAGCAGGTCAACGTCGCCGGCGACAATACCGGCGCCATCACTCAGACCACGGTGCATCAGGCCCCGCCACGTCCGGTGGTGACCGCCGCGTTGCGTCGCGATGTCGGCACGTTCATCGGCCGAGACCTGGAACTGGAGCGGATCCTGGCGGCGGCGGGGCCAGGGCGGGTGGTGTCGATCCACACTATCGACGGTATGCCCGGCGTCGGCAAGACCGCGCTGGCCGTCCGGGCGGCACATGAGCTGAGTGACCGTTTTCCGGATGGTCGTTTCGTCGTCGATCTTCATGCTCACACTCCAGGGCGGGATCCGGTGGATCCGATGGATGTTCTGGCGACGTTGCTCACCGATCTCGGTGTCGATCCCGGCTTTTTGCCTGCGACCCTGGCAGGGCGGCGCGATCTGTGGCTGGACCGGTCGAGCGGGAAGCGGATGCTGCTGGTCCTCGACGATGCCCGTGATCATGCGCAGGTCGAACCTTTGCTGCCTGCCGAGGATGGCTGTTTGACGGTGATCACCAGCCGGCGGCGTCTGGTCGCGCTCGACGGCGCGGTGCCCCTGCCGCTGGACGTGCTCGACGGTGGCGATGCCGTTGACCTGTTCACCACCCTGGCCCATCGCACCGACACCGACAGGGCCGCGGTGGAGGAGATCGTTCGTTTGTGCGGGTACCTGCCGCTGGCGATCGTGCTGCTGGCGGGCAGAATGGCGCACCACCCGTCGTGGACGGTGACCGAGCTGGCCGCCGACTTCGCGGCCGCGCAGGATCGGCTCGCTGAACTCGAGGCGGGCGACCGCGCTGTGCGAGTCGCGTTCACCATGTCGTATCGAGCGTTGCCGCCGCAGCGGCAACAGATCTTCCGTCATCTCGGCGTGCACCCCGGAACCGATTTCGATGCCTATGCCGTCGCCGCTCTCAGCGATGTCCCTCTCGCCAGCGCACGCCGGGAACTCGACGCGCTCCACACCGATCATCTGCTGATCGAGACCACCCCGGGCCGCTTCAGGCTGCACGACCTCCTGCGCGAATACGCCCGCACCCTCGCCGAGGTTGATCCCGCGCACGGCCGCGCCATGGCTTTCGGCAGGCTCGCCGACTACTACCAGCGCACTGCGCTGACCGCCGTGCGCCCGCACCACGAGACGCAACCACCACCCACATCCGGCCCGCTACCAACAGCAAAACCGCCGCTGTTCACCTATGCCTCCTCCACGACGTGGATGCGGAAGGAGCGCGCGAATCTGTTGGCCTGCTTGCTGTTTGCCGCGTCGAACAATCAGCTGCATCGCGCAATTGATCTCACCACTGCGTTGACCGGGGAGCTGCGCCTGCACGGTGGTTGGCAGCAAGTGGTCGCACTTCAGCAGCGTTCGGCCGTCGCAGCTCACACCATCAGCGACAGTTGCGCCGAGGCGTTCGCCGTCAAAGACCAGGGTGGGGTGGGGTTTCTGGCCGATGACTACGCCACCGCAGGCACGGCGTTACAGCATGTTTTGCACGCCCACCGCGATGTCGACCTAGCCACCAAATCCTCGGCTCTTCGGGCACTGGCCCAGGCACGGTATCTGGCCGGCGACTATTGGGCCGCGGTCGATGTACTGCGACAGGCGTTGTCGCTGTGTCTCAGCGTCGGTCATCGGTCGGGCGAGGCCGCCGTATACAACACTTTGGGCTGGGTGCTCCACCTGACCGGAGACTATACGAGCGCGATCGACACTCTCGAGCGCGCCTTGAGGACCAATGAGGAAATCGGCAACCGCAGCGGGACCGCCGCCGCCCTGCTTTCCCTCGGGTGGGTGCGGTTTCTCTCCGGTGACCGCTCCTCGGTAGTCGAGTTGCTGGAGCGGTCTCGAACGACATACCGTGCAGCCGGTCGACGGTCCGGAGAAGCTTTTGTCGCAAGCCTGCTGGGGTGGTTGCATTACCTTACCGGTGACTGGTCGCTCGCCGCGGATCGGTGCTGGTCGGCACTGGCGCTCTACCGCGACCTCGGCAACCAAGCCGGGGAAGCATTTCTGCTGAGCAACGTGGCCTGGCTGACGCATCTGCGCGGTGATCATTGCTTCGCCGCCGACGCGATACAGCAGGCACTGGCGATCTACCGCAAACTCGGCAACCAGTCCGGTGAGGCATCAGCCCTCAACAATTTCGGGCGAATCCGGATACCCACGGGAGATTATCCAACCGCCATTGCCGCGATCCGGCAGGCGCTGGCGATTTACCGGAAGATCGGCAATCGGATCGGCGAAGGTGAAGCGCTCAGCAATCTCGGCTGGGCACAACGCCTGACCGGAGACCACACAGCAGCCGCAGATTCACTGCAGCAGGCGCTGACCATCTTCCGCACGATCGGGTACCGCACCGGTGAGGTCGAGACCCTCAACCGGCTGGCCGCAGTGTTGACCGAATCCAACGACTTCCCCCAAGCATTCGCGACCTACAACGATGCATTGCATCTCGCGCGTAGGATCGACAACCTCCTCGAACAAGCGCGCGGACTGGAAGGGCTCGCTCGGGGCCGGGCCCAGCAAGGTGATCGCGAAACCGCGCTCTGCGAACTGCGAGAAGCGGTGGCGATCTGCCGACGCCTGGGAGCCGCTGAAACCGACTCCCTGGCAGCCTATCTGAGCATAATGACGGTCGAGGTAGACACAGAGCTCGGCAAGAACTCCCCGAATACATCACCTTCGCCAGTGGATCAGCATTCGGGATAGGAGAATCCGCTGTCACGTTCGCCGGTCAGGGATTACGGCGTGCTCCGATCGGGGTCTACCCCATGGCTTTTCGAGGCGGGAATTGGATGGCGTATGCCCTGGCGGTGCGGCCCTCGTCCGGGAGGCGCACATGGACAGTGATCGATTGTTCGCACCGCACGGTCGCGCCGATCGAGGGCTGGCTCGAGGCGCATCGCACGGTGTGGTCGCCCAACACGGTGCGCGGATATGCCACCGCGCTGGCGCACTGGTGGAGCTTCCTCGAGCTAGGCGGTGAGGCCGACCGATGGGACGGTGCCGAGGTCTCGACAGTGCTCGGATTCGTGTCGTGGCTTCGTAACGGCCGCACGGTCGAACATAGCCTCGTCACCGCCGACACCGAGCCGTCGCCACGCACGCTTGAGGCCAGGTCGGCGGCGTTGTCTCGTTCTATCGGTGGCAGGAAGCTGTCACCGCGGTGCCGGTGGCCGGTCGGCTGCTGCGTGGTGCACCACGGCGCAAGCCCGCGCGGGGACTGCTGGCGCACCTGTTGGCGCGGGTGGCTCCGCGACCGTCGTCGCTGGTGCGGGTAAGTCGGAGCCGACAGGATCGTCCTCCGCTGTTGCTGCCGAACGATATTCAAGTGGTCCTCGACGGCTGTGCGGTGCCGGATCCGGATACCGGGGAGTGGGTGGGCAATATGCGCGACCGGTTTGTGTTCGCCGTGGTCGCTGAAACTGGTTGCCGGCTCGGGGAAGTCTTGGGGTTGCGGATCGCGGACTTTGTGATGGGGCGCGGTGGCACCGCCTTCCATCGAGATCGTGCCGCGTGAGGACAACGACAACGGCGTGTCACACGACACACCCGCCGAAACGTTGAGGATCGCGCTCTCCGAGCATCGGGCGGTGTAACCGACGAAAGCCCCGTTGAGCAGGAACGCATCCAGCCCGACCGCGAGGTGAGGATGACCGGCGAGGGCGGGCAGCGGGCAGTACCTCTGCGCGACATAGCTACCGGCCGCGGCGGCCGCCAACAGTGCGACGTGCCAACCAGACTGGCCGCCGCCCCGATGACGACACCTTCACCACAGAGACGATTCGCCGGTTTGAGCACGAACCTCTCCCGATCGGCATCGAGCATCGTGAGCAACCTGGCGTCGAATCCACGATGCGGGTCCAGTCTCAGCGGTCCATCTTGGAGAGGGCGAGGGCCGCGAATTTCACGAGCGTCTCGCACGAGTCGTCG
Organism: Nocardia sp. NPDC004711; assembly: GCF_053601595.1. Classification (NCBI taxonomy): domain Bacteria; kingdom Bacillati; phylum Actinomycetota; class Actinomycetes; order Mycobacteriales; family Nocardiaceae; genus Nocardia; species Nocardia sp. NPDC004711. Next base: position 40,618 of record NZ_JBSGCB010000066.1, read on the forward strand.
GCGGCCTCGTAGGGGATCAGGTTCAGGGTGCGCTGCCCAGCGAGGATGACCAGCACAGCCCCCGAGCGTCCGCCTCCGGGAGTCATTTCGCAGAAGGCGGCATCGCCGAGCTTCGGGACTGGCTGCAGGTTGTTGTTCGCGTCTTCGCTGCTCCACTTCGCGTATTCCGCTCGCGCGTCCCGGTCATCGGGGAATCCGCCTGCGCCGGTCAGCGTTCCATTTACCATGTGTTTGACGGGGGTACGGAATTCGGACCAAGAACACATGGCGAAATCAACTGGTTGTCGCAACACCTCGATCTTGGAGGTGTTGTATGGGAGCGGTTCAACGGTGGAAGGATGCTCGCGAGTATCGGGGCCAGATGCCGTCACCCGGGCGACCGACGGTGGCCTGGCGTGAGGATCGGGTGAGGTTCTGGGCGGCGATCGCGCGCGGGGCGATGACCGAGGACGCTGCCGCCGAGGCGGGGGTGTCGGCGCCGGTCGGGTTCCGGTGGTTCCGGCATGCTGGTGGCGTGAATCCTGGTTTGCCGCAGTCAGTTTCGGGTCGTTATCTGTCTTCGGCTGAGCGTGAAGGCATCGCGTTGTGGCGCGCGCAGGGTGCTTGCGTGCGTGAGATCGCCCGTCGGCTGGGTCGCAATCCGTCGACGATCTCGCGGGAGCTGCGGCGTAACGCCTCGACACGGACCTATCGCCTCGACTACAAGGCGACGGTCGCGCAGTGGCATGCCGAGCGGCGCGCCAGACGCCCGAAGGTCGCGAAGCTGGTCACCAACGACCGGCTCCGCAGGTATGTCCAGGACCGGCTCAACGGTGCCGTCCGCGACGCCTACGGCACTGTCGTCGAGGGGCCGGAGGCCCCGGAGTGGAAGGGCCGTAACAAACCTCACCGCGGTGATCGTGCGTGGGTTTCGGCATGGAGCCCGGAGCAGATATCGCGCCGGTTGAAGGTGGAGTTCCCCGACGACGAGTCGATGCGCATCAGCCACGAGGCGATCTACCAGGCGCTGTATGTCGAGTCCCGGGGTGGCCTTGAGCGTGAGCTCGTCGGCTGCCTGCGCAAGGGTCGCGCTTTGTGGGTTCCCCGCGCCCGCAGCAGGCAGAAGGCATGGGCGCACGTCACCGAAGAAACACTGATCAAGCAGCGTCCCGCCGAGGTCGCCGACCGAGCGGTCGCCGGGCACTGGGAAGGCGATCTGGTGCGCCACGAGGCGCTGTTGAACCGAGCGGAGGTGAGAGACCTGCGCCGTTGTGCTGTCGCAGCAGCATAACGAAGCTGGGGGCAGCCCGAGCCGGGAGACGCCGGTGAGGGTGGCAAGCAGCCCCGACAACGACGGGACGGGCCAGTACTGCCGGATGGTTCGGGTCCGGCAAGCAAGAGGAGAAGGTGTACGCGAGGAACCAGTGTTCTAACGCCTCTCAAGTCTCCCGCCAGCTCTAAACCGGTGGATTCGGGCTGGTCTGCGATGCGCACCAACACCTTTCGAGGGCGTTGGGAACTCCGGGATCGGTTTAGGTCGCCGGTTCCGGAGGCCACGGTGAATGCCTGCGGCGTAGCCGTGGCGATATCGCAGGGGCATAGCTGGGCACCTCCCTCCTCGATCGGTTTGCAGTGGGAACCGCCGTGCGGCTCCCGGTCGCCGCCGCCAGCCAGGCGGCGATGATCCGGGTTGACGCGTCGTCAGTCGATGGCCGCGTGGTGGGGCGGAGGGGTCGTAGTAGTCCGAGCGGGGGAAAGCCTCGTACATGGCGAAGGGCCCCAGCGGATTTGACGCAGTACGCGAGTAGAGGAGGAGTCGCTGGTGAATACCGGTGAGCTGTCATGGCCCGATCCAGATCGGGCGGCATGGCGGGTACGACAGATGCAACGCAAGCTGCACCACTGGGCGGTCGGAAATTCCGGCCGCCTGTTCGATGACGTGTTCAACCTCGTCTATCACCCGGACTTCCTCACCGTCGCGTGGGACCGGGTGCAAGGCAACAAGGGCGCGCGTTCAGCCGGCGTAGACCGGCTCGCTCCGGCGTCCATCGTCGGCGACGCTGAGATCGTGGCGTTCCTGGGCCAGGTCCGAGAGCGGGTGAAGACTCGGACCTTTGCTCCACTTCCGGTGCGGGAGAGGCTCATTCCCAAGCCGGGGAGCAGCAAGCTCAGACGTCTCGGCATCCCTACAGCGATGGACCGGACGGTGCAAGCGTCGTTGTTGCTGGTGTTGGAGCCGATCTTCGAGGCGGATTTCAAACCGGTTTCCTTCGGTTTCCGTCCGAGGCGGCGCGCTCAGGACGCCATCGCTGAGATTCATGCCCTCGGGACCCGGCGCTACCACTGGGTTTTCGAGGCTGACATCGCGGCATGTTTCGACGAGCTGGCCCATTCCGCGATCATGGAACGGGTCCGCACGCGAATCGCCGATAAGCGAGTCCTGGCCCTGATCAAGGCGTTCCTGAAGGCGGGCATCATGTCCGGCGACGGGACGATCAGGAACTCCGACACCGGCACGCCACAGGGCGGCTTATGTTCAGCTGAACATAAGCCCCCTTATGAACAGTGCCGGGTTATGCGCAGTGGTGGCCCGCTGGGCCTGGTGACGGCGATGCCGGGGTTGAATCACTGCGCATAACCCTTCTGCCGGGGGTCGGGGATCACAGGCCGGTGAGCCCGTTCAACAGTTCGGTGTCGTGGTTCCATTCGGGTAGATCGTCGGTGACGATGTCGGTGTAGACGGCTTCGAGGGCTTTGCGTTTGGCCTCGGTGGAGGCGCGGGCGTAGATCTCGGTGGTGTACAGGTCGACGTGTCCGAGGATGTCGCGGATGTAGGGCAACGGGACGCCGGCTTCGTAGAGGTGCATGGCTTTACTGTGTGACGCAGGGCGTGTGGGCTGAGGTCGGCGCCGGCCAGGGCCGAGAGTCCCCAGGTTATGGGTAGTGATTCGCCCCCAGCACCACCGCGACCAGGCCTTACGGTCCGCCGCTGCGCATAACCCAGCGCTGTTCATAAGGCGGGATTCTGTCCCCACTTCTGGCCAACATCGCTCTCACGGTGCTGGACGCGCATTTCTGCGCGAAATGGGACGCCCACACAACTCCCTACCAGCGGGAGGCGCACCGCAAACGCGGCGGGGCCACCTATCGAATCGTCCGCTACGCGGACGTTTTCGTGATTATGGTGGCCGGAACCAAAGCGCACGCGGACGCATTATGGGACGAGGTCGCGGACGTGATCGCCCCGTTGGGCCTTCGGTTGTCCGTCGAGAAGTCCCGGGTCTGCCACCTCGATGAGGGGTTCGATTTCCTTGGGTTTCGCATCCAGCGACGCCGGAAGAAGGGAACCGACACGATGAGTGTCTACACCTATCCGTCGAAGAAGGCGCTGCTTTCTATCACGGCGAAGGTGCGGGCGCTGACCAAGAAGGCACGTCATCACGGCCTCGCTGATCTCCTTGGACGCCTCAACCCGGTGCTCCGAGGATGGTGTGCGTATTTCCGTCACGGTGTCTCGAAGGCGACCTTCGGATATCTCGATTCCTTTGCCTGGCATCGGGTCACCCAATGGTTGCTCAAGCGGCACAAGCGAATCACGTGGGCGGAGCTCTATCGGCGGTTTCTGACCGGCAGGCCAGGCAACCGGCCCGAGGCAGGCGGGATCGTCATGTTCGACACCGCAACCGTTGCCGTTACCCGGTATCGGTGGCGGGCGAACAACATCCCCACACCATGGTCCAGCCTCGCGGGAACTGCGGTTCCCGCATAGCAGTGGCGATCCGTGGAGCGCCGGATGCGATGAGAGTCGCACGTCCGGTGCGGAGGGCGGGCCGGGGAAACGGACCGGGAGCAATCCCGGCACCGCGCCCCGGTCCGACCCCTACATCATCGGGCTCAACCGTTCGGCGATCGGGGAGCTCGTGGAACGGACGACGCGGTTCACGCTGCTGATCCACCTGCCTCGGGAGAAGGGCTACGGGACCGTCGCGCGCACGAAGAACGGGCCCGCGCTAGCCGGCTACGGCGCGATCACCATGACCAACGCCCTGGCCAGCACGCTGCGCAACCTCCCGGTGTCGTTGCAGCGGTCGCTGACCTGGGACCGCGGGAAAGAGCTGTCCGATCACGCTCGTTTCACCGCCGAGACGGGCGTGAAGGTCTACTTCGCTGACCCGAAGAGCCCTTGGCAGCGCGGCACGAACGAGAACACCAACGGTCTTCTGCGACAGTATTTTCCCAAAGGTACCGACCTATCACGTTGGGGCGCAAGCGAAGTCGATGCGATCGCACACACCCTCAACACCCGACCGAGAAAAGTGCTCGACTGGAAGACGCCCGCAGAAGCCTTCCACGAACGGCTATACTCGCGCCCACACAATGGCGTTGCGAGGACCGCTTGAATCCGCCCATCAAACCGCCGTCTCTGTGCTCAGAGATACCAGCGTCGATCGGATCAACGTCATCCCAGGTGACGCCGAAGATCTTCGCCGCCTCGTCCCTGGTGACCAGATCACAGCCCATGGACACAGGTGTCATCCACTTCGCGGGGGCCAGTGTCATGGCGTGCGTGCGGGCATGACGGGTGCGTACGAGCTGCGTTCCGCAGGCGCCGGTGAACAGCGCTGAGACGAGAAGCGTTGCCACGTAAGTGAAGCGCACGGAATTCACGTTACGACTACTGTGGGTCGTGCATCAGGAGCTACCGCTGCGTAACTTTCTGACAATCCGTGCCGTACGCAATTAGGAGTTCGAATCCCCCTATTACGCAGGTGATTACGGCGGTACTCTGTGCTCGTTTTTCTCACAAGAGGGGTTCTCCATGGGTTTGCGAAATGGCCGTTTTCTACCTGCCTCCGCGCTCGCGGCAGCAACGATCGCCGTGGCCGTTGCCGCCGCTGGCAGCGCACACGCTGATCAGGACACACCGACACGGGCGGAGCGGGAACAGGCGTTTATCGACGGCATCATCCGCATGGGCCTGATCCCCGCCAATCCGACTGCGCACCTGCGGTCAGAGTCCATCGGCCTCGGCTGGGGAGTGTGCCAGGGCCTCGATCGCGGGCTGACGACGGCCGGCGAAGTCATCGTGCTGTCGAAGACGTATTCGGAGGAAGATGCCGCGATGTGGGTTGCGATCGCTACGACCGAGTTGTGCCCGGAATATTCGTAGCTGCTCGTGACTGCCGCCCCCGGAACCGTGAGCCCTTTTCATCTGTGATGGATGCTGTTGTGGCAGTGGATATTTGGTGTGGCGTGTCGCGCGACGGGATGGCGAAGCCCCTGGTAGAGCGGG